>JADLHO010000118.1 GCA_020848735.1 Planctomycetota bacterium
CCGCTCAGGGGCCCGAGCACGAAGAAGACGACGAGGCAGCCGAGCGCGGAGCCGATGAGGTTGAAGCCGTAGCGCGCGTGCACGCTGCCGCTCGGATCCGCGAGGATCGCCGCGACGGCCATGCCCGCGGAGACGTACGGCGCCGCGAGTGCGGCGAGCAGTCCCACCGTCCAGAAGTCGAGCGCGAACTCGAGGTGGTCGGAGGCGTGCGCGAAGAAGACGTGCGCGACGACGAGCAGGAGCGCGGTCGCCAGCAGGTTGCGGGCGACGAGGGCGCGCGGGTCGCGGAGCTCCTTCTTGAGCGAGAGCACCGAGCCGCCGGCCCCGAAGCCGAGCAGGACGACGCCGACGACGAGGAAGATCAGGCCGTTCTCGAGGGAGTAGGCGAAGATCTTCGTCTCGAGGACCTCGAGCGCGAGCACGAGGCAGGAGAGCGCGAGCAGGACGAACGGCATCGACGGGTCGGGAACTTAGCGGGTCGTCCGATGGCTTCGCCCCGTCATCGCGCGCTTCGCGAACTCGAGGGCATGACAGCGCTGGTCCCGCCACGCGGTGCGACGGAGTCCCGTCGCCCTTTTCGGCAGGCGAGCGCTTGCGACCCGAGTCCCGGCTGGGTCTACTGCCCGCCCTCCGGAGCCGCCCTCGAGGCGGATCTGCGTCCGGAGAGATGGCAGAGTGGCTGAATGCACCACCTTGCTAAGGTGGCGTGGGGTTTACACCTCACCGGGGGTTCGAATCCCCCTCTCTCCGTGGCGATCCTCGCCGCGCGTCCGGCTCGACCGGGCGCGCGGCGAGTGGCATCGCAGGGCGCTCCGTCGCGGCGGTTCTGCCGCGCGCTCCTCGCGCCGGCACTCCTCGCGATCGCGGCCTGCGCCGCCCCACGCTGGCAGGCCGCGGCGGAACCCAGCTCGGCCGGGCTGATCGTCGATGGTGTGCTGCGCAGCGCGAGCCGGATCGACGAGCCGGTCCCCTACTACGGCGTCGTCGAGCTGAGCGCGGTCCCCCCGATCGGCGCGACGAGCAGCGACGGCCAGTCCCCGCTCGCCGCCACCCGTGGCCAGCTCGCGATCGAGCCGCCCGTGAGCCCCTGGCTCTTCCCCCTCGACTTCTTCGTCGAGATGGCCCGCTCGCCCTTCGTCACGGAGACGCCCGCGAGGATCGAGCTGGTGTGTCCTCCGCGCAGCGACGTCGCCGCGCCGGCCGCGCCCCCGCCGGGCCTCGAGTCGTTCCTGCTGCGCGCGCGGGCGGCGGCCGCGCGGCGCTGAGAGTCCGGCCGCAACCATGACGCACGCCGCCCACGCCCGCCCCCTCGCCCTCGTCCTCGGACTCGGCCGCTTCGGCGGCGGACGCGAGGCGGCGCGCTTCCTCGCGCGGCACGGCTACGCCCTCCGCGTCGCCGACAAGGCCCCGCCCGACTCCATCGCGGAGGCGATCGCCGCGCTCGAGGGACTCGAGGTCGACTGGCGTCTCGGACCGGAGAGCGAGGCGCTCCTCGACGGCGTCGCGCTGGTGGTCGTCAACCCCGCGATCCCGAACGAGCACGAGGTCCTCGTCGCCGCGCGACGCCGCGGCATCCCCTGCACGCAGGAGGTCGCGCTCTTCCTCGAGAGCTATCCGGGTCGCGTGGTGCTGGTCAGCGGCACCAACGGCAAGTCGTCGACGACGACGCTGCTCGCGCGCGCGTTGCGCTGCGCGTCGATCGACACGCTCGTCGGGGGCAACCTCGGCAACAGCCTGCTCGCCGACGAGGCGCAGTGGCGCACGGACCAGTGCGCGGTGCTCGAGATCTCCTCGTTCCAGCTCGAACGCCTCGACCCCGCGCGCCACCGCGTGTGCGGCGCGGTCATGACGCCGGTCACGCGCGACCATCTCGATCGCCACGGTTCGCTCGAGGCGTACCGCGCGGCGAAGGCCGTCGCCGCGCGCCTCGCGTCGGAGTTCTGGGTGTACGGCGCCGGCGATGCGGTCGCCGCGGGCTTCGCGACGAACGCGAAGACGACGCTGCGCCATCGGCACGGCCCGGCCCAGGCCGGCGATGCCGCGTTCCTCGGCGACGGCTGGCTCGTCCTCGGCACGGGCGACGACCCGGGCCCGCTCTGCCACGTCGATGCGCTGCGACTGCTCGGCGAGTTCCACTGGGACAACGCGATGGGCGCCGCGCTCGCCGCGCAGGCGCTGGGGGCGAAGCGCCACGCCATCGGCCTCGGCCTCGCGATCCAGGCGCCCCTGCCCTACCGCCTCCAGTTCGCCGGCCTGCGCGGGAAGGTCCGCGTCTACGACAACGCGGTGTCGACGGCCATCGAGTCCACCGAGTCCGCACTCGACAGCCTCGCCGGCCCCGTCCACTGGGTCGGCGGCGGCAAGAGCAAGGAAGGCGACGCCGGCTACGCCCGCTGCGCGGAGGCCCTGGCCACGCGCGTCGCGAGCGCCGCGCTCTTCGGCGCCGCAGCCGCGCGCCTGGGCGAGGAGCTGGCTGCTCGCCGGGTCACGGTGAGCACCCACGATCAGCTCGAGGCCGCCCTCGACGCCGCGCTGGCGCGCGCCCGTCCCGGCGAGGCCCTGCTCTTCAGTCCGGCCTTCGCCTCGTTCGACCAGTTCCCCAACTTCCGCGCGCGCGCCCAGCGCTTCCGCGCGTGGCTCGATGCCGGCGCGGCGAAGGCGCGGGCGGGCACCGCGCTGCCGCGCGCGCAGGAAATCTGAAGGGCCGCGAATCCCACGGCGCTGCCCGGGACTCCCTGCCGTGGCGAACCGCACCGGTTCGCGACGGAGTCCACCCGATGAAGCTGCTGGCCACCAACGAAGGCACCCTCGATCGCGCGCTGCGCGTCGCACTCGGTCTCGGCATCCTCTCCCTCGCGTTCGTCGGGCCGCAGAGCCCCTGGGCCTGGCTCGGCCTCGTCCCGCTGCTCACGGGCCTGCTCGGCTCGTGTCCGCTCTACACCTTGCTCGGCGTGCGCACCTGCAGGATCGGTTGACACCCGCTGACGGACGAGGGCCGCCGACGAGCGCTGCCGACGACCGCGAAGTCCTGGGCCGCGCCGCACGCGGCGACGCGACGGCGTTCGAGGACTTCGTGCAGCGCCACGAGGCCGCGCTCTGGCGCTACGCACGCGCGTTGTGCACCGACGACGCGCGCGCGGAGGACGCGCTGCAGGAGACCTTCGTGCAGGCCTGGCGTTCGGCCGCGAGCTTCCGCGGCGAGGGTTCGGCCCGCGCCTGGATCTTCACCATCGCCCGCAATCACGTGCGACGCAACGCGCGCCGCGCGCGTCACGAGCACGAAGCGCGCCACACCCCGCCCGATGCGACGCTCGAGGAACTCGCCACGGCCGCCGGCTTTGCCGCACCCGCCGATCTCGGCTTCGCACAGCGGCTCGACGACCGCGACGAGGTCCTGGCCGCCCTCGCCCGCCTCGACGCCGCGGACCGCGAGCTCGTCGTCCTGCGCGACCTCGAAGGCCACGACAACGAGACTGTGGCCGCGCTGCTCGGCCTCGGCCTGGCCGCGACGAAGAGCCGTGTGCACCGCGCACGTCTGCGACTTCTCGCCGAACTGAGACGGAGCCGTGAAGGACATGCGTGAGATCGCCGGTCTGCGTTGCGACGAGGTGCTGGAACTCCTGCCCGGCGCCCTCGACGGCGAGCTCGACACCGCGACCGCAGCCCGCGTGCGCGCGCACGTCGCGGCCTGCGATCAGTGCGAGCGCTTCGGCGCGCGGTACGCCGCGCTCGTGCAGACGCTGCGCACGCGGCACGCGCCCGCGAGCGCACCGGACCAGGCGCTGCGCGCGCGGCTTCGCGCACGGCTCGCGGCGGAGCGGCCAGGGCCCGATGCGTGAGATCCGGATTCCGCACGCGCGCGTGCGGCCGACGGACGGCGGACCCGCGAAACACGCGCGGCACTTCGCTTGTTGAGCCGCGTGCTCCGCTCATCCCGAGGTCCATCGTGAGTCATCGCGCGTCACCCGTGTCGGCCGCACTCCACCGTCGTCGGGCGCGGCGTTCCCGCGCCTCCGTCCCCGCGCGCGCGGCGTGGCCGTTCGCACTGCTCGGTGCGCTGCTCCTGTGCCCGGCGATCCCCGGCCAGGTGGCCTGGCAGTCCCTCCAGCGTCCCGGTCCCGCCGCGCGTTCGCAGCACGCGATGGCCTACGACCTCGTGCGCGACCGCATCGTGCTCTTCGGCGGCAGCGACACGACGGGTTGGATCCTCGACGAGACCTTCGAGTGGGACGGGAGCGGCTGGGATCGCCGCAGCCCCACGACGCGGCCTTCGGCGCGCCGCGACGCCGCGCTCGCCTTCGACCTCCTGCGCGGCACGGTGCTGCTCTTCGGCGGAGAGGATCGCTCCGGCAACGATCTCGCGGACACCTGGGAGTGGAACGGCGTAAACTGGACCCGCCTCGCGCCGGCCGTGAGTCCACCGGGTCGTCGTTCCCATGCCCTCGCGTTCGACTTCGCGAGCGGCCGCATCCTGCTCTTCGGCGGGGAGCGTGCGGGCGTCGCGCTCGGCGACACCTGGGAGTGGAACGGCAGCGATTGGACGCAGCGCGCGGTCGGTGCGCCGGCGCCGGCCGCCCGCGGCCGACATGCGCTCGCCACGGATCCCGTGGCCGGTGGTGTCCTGCTCTTCGGTGGACTGGACGCGATCGGTGCCCGCGGCGACACGTGGCGCTGGAACGGCAACGCGTGGTCGGCCGTGGGGAGCGGCGGGCCGACCGGCCGCTTCCAACACGCGATGTGCGCGGACTTCGGGCGCGGCCGCGTCGTGCTCTTCGGCGGCACCACCGGGAACTGGGTGCCCCTCGCGGAGACCTGGACCTGGGACGGCAACGCCTGGACCCTCGCCGCGACGAACAGCAATGCCGCCGCCTACTCGCTCGCGATGGCGTACGACTTCGTGCGCGGCACCTCGCTCGCGTTCGGCGGGAGCACCTTCTTCCAGATCCTCGGGGAGACCTGGACCTTCGACGGCAGCCAATGGCTGCAGCCCTCGTCGGCGGCCTCGCCCTCGCCGCGCGCGTACACCGCGCACGCCTTCGACTCGAACCGCCAGCGCTTCGTCGTCTTCGGCGGTGACGACGGCAACCTGCTGGGTGACACCTGGGAGTGGGACGGCACCCTCTGGCGTCGCGTCCTTCCGACGCAGCCACCGGGCGTCCGCTGGGGCGCGGCGATGAGCTTCGACCCCTCGCGCGGGCGCTGCGTGCTCTTCGGTGGCAACAGCAGCTTCGGCCAGTGGTACGGCGACACCTGGGAGTGGGATGGCACGGCCTGGTCGCTGCGCGCGACGAGCGGCCCGCCCGCGCGCTACGCGCACGCGCTCGTCCACGATCGCGGCCGCGCGCGCACGGTGCTCTTCGGTGGTCACGTCGCCGCGGGGATGGCGAGCGACACCTGGGAGTGGGACGGCAACGTCTGGCGCCAGGTCCTCACGCCGCAGGCGCCGTCGGGTCGCATCGACACCGCGCTCGCGTACGACGAACTCCGCGGGCGCGTCGTGCTCTTCGGCGGCCTCGACACGAACGGCTTCCTCGCCGACACCTGGGAGTACGACGGGACGAACTGGATCCAGCGCACTCCCGGCAGCTCGCCGCCCGTTCGCTACCAGCACGCGATGACGTACGACGCGGCGCGCGGCGTGTGCGTGCTCCACGCGGGCCTGGGCGACAGCGGCGTGCGCAACGACGTCTGGGAGTACGACGGCACGACCTGGTCGCAGCGCAGCGCGGCTCCCGCACCCTCGGGCCGCCACCAGCACGCGCTCGGCTACGACGCCCGCAGCGCGCGCGTGGTCCTCTTCGGCGGACTCGACGCCACGAACGCGTTCGTCTCCGACACCTGGCTCTACGGTCCGACCCGGCCGGCGCGGGTCACGGCCTTCGCGAGCGGTTGTCCCGGCGCGGCCGGGGTCCCCAGCCTCGCGGTCGTGCAAGGTGGACTGCCCTGGCTCGGTTCGACCCTGACGCTGCAGCTCGACGCGATCGGCACGGCGCAGCCCGCGCTGCTGATCCTCGGGCTCTCGCGCACGCTCTGGGGCAGCACGCCGCTGCCCCGGGAGCTCGGCGCATTCGGCATGCCCGGCTGCCACCTCGCGGTCTCGATCGACGCGAGCGTCGCCCTCGGCGGCACGTCGAATGCGCGGCGCTTCAGCCTGGGCGTCCCGGCGCAGACGGCGTTGCTCGGCGCCGCCCTGCACGCGCAGGGACTCGTCGTGGCTCCGGGCGCCAATGCGCTCGGCCTCGCGCTCAGCAATGCGGTCGAAGCGGAGCTCGGATCGCGCTGATCGGGCGCGGCGTCTACGGCGCGGCGGCGCTCACTTCCCCACGGCCCACTGCTCGACGAAGCAGCTCACGTCGTAGCTCGTCATCCGATCGCCGCTGGCCTGCACACGGCGCAGCGCGTAGAGGCCCACGCCGGCGGCATCGAGGCGCAGGACGGTCGACTTGAGGTCCTGCGTGAGGACTTCGACCGTCGCCGTCGTCGCCAGGCCCTCGGTCTTGCCCTCGAGCAGAGTGGCCTTGGCCCAGTCGACGAAACCCGCAGCGCCGGCCTCGCCGACGCCGAGCGCGAGGTCGCCCACGCGCATGGTGATCTGCTCGCTGACCTTGCCCCGTCCGGTACCGACGCCGCTCGCCACCCCCTCGAACGCGACCGTGATCGGCGCGACCCGCGCGACGCGTGTGCAGTCGACGCCGGGGATCGTGACGCGGAAGTTCGCCACGCCCGCGCGCTTCTGCCTGGCCACGCTCCCCGCGATCGAGTCGCCGGCCGTGCCGCTCGTCACGCGCTCCGGCTGGAAGCTCAGCGTGACGTCGAGCAGGTCCTTGCTCGACGCGTCGAGCGCGGGGAACTCGATCTTGACCAACTGCGCGCGTTGCGCGACCAGCCGATGCGCGACCTTCTGGTTGAGGTCGAGCTGGGCGATCGACACATCGAGGCGCGGTGGCTTGCCGGCGAGCGCATCGCGGATCCAGGGCAGGAAGTCCTCGAAGTCGCCGGTGACGACCAGGGGCTCGAAGCGCACCGCCCCGACCCGCTTCTTCGCCACGGCCTGCGGGCCGGTCGGCTGCACGATCACCTCGGCCACGGCGTCGCCGCCGCTCGCGCGGCGGAGCATGAAGACCTTGCCGCCGGCCTCGAGGGCGACGGCGCTCGGTGCGCCGATGCCGCCCTTCTGCGCCGCGATCGGCGTGACGGCGAGCGAGAGGGCGGCGAGGACGGCGACGACACGGTTCGCGATGGACATGGCTCTCCTGGGCTCTTGGGCCCGGATGGCGCTCATCGGCACGGCGGCGCGCCCGACTCCAGCTCAGCGACCCTGCAGGACCGTCGAGGTCTGCCCGCGCGGCTGCCCGTCGGCATCGAGCCACGAGTCGAGCACGAGGCCGTGGTCGGGATCGGTGAGCAGCCGGAGGAGCGTCGCCCCGAGCGGACCCGCCATCTCGGGGTCGAGCGCGCCGTCGCGGAGGTTGTCTCCCACGCCGGGCGCGAGCAGCGGGTGGTTGCTGCTGCCGTTCGCCACGCCGTTGCTCTCGACCACGCGATCGAGGTCGAGGCGGACGCGGTTGATGTCGAACGCCGCCGACGGCGCGACGCCCTCGCAACCCTTGCGGTCGACGTCGCCGTCGAGCGGATTCACGGGGCAGCCGTTCTCGTCGAAGAGGAAGAGCCCGCTGCCGAGCCCCGCGACCATGTGCACGAAGAGCGGCGAGTCGAGCTGGTTGCCCGGGTTCCTGCCGATGTGGTCGCGCAGGAGCGGGAAGTCGAGCGCCGCGTAGTTGCGCGCGGCCATCGCCGTGCGGAACGAGTCGTAGGCCGGACGGTGCTGCGCGAGTCCGTCGTCCGTGAGGTGGCACGCGACGCAGTAGCGCGGCCCCTCGGTGCTGCCGCCGACACGGCCGCGGATGCTGTGGGCCATGATCGCGTTGTGGCTCAGCGACGGGAACTGCGTCGAGCTGCGCGAGCTGCCCCGCCCCTTGCGGTCCGAGAACGTGAAGATCTTCGACCACGCGCGGTCGAGGTCCTGGTACTGGAAGAAGACCTTCGTGTTGGCGCTCGTCTGCGTGATCTTGTTCTTGCTGTTCACGCCGAGCTGGAAGTAGACGGGCGACTGGTACGTGAAGTCCGCATTGGCCTGCTCGTACACGATGCGCTCGCCCGTGATGTTGCTGAAGTTGTCGCCCTCGTCGTAGCGACCCTTCAGGTGGCAGCCCATGCAGGTGTTGGTCCACGAGGCATGGCACGACACGCAGTCCATCCGGGTGGTATGGCTGAAGCCGTCGATCGCGCGGTGCGCCTGGATCGGGCCGATGCCGTCCAGCGGATCGCCGTTCGCGCGCCCCATCGCGAACGATGCGTTGCGGCTGTAGAGCGGGATGCCCGAGACGGGATGCGTCTTGCCGTTGTCTGCCACCACGTCGCGCGTCTGCGGGACGTAGTGACGGCGCCCGGTCACGCGGCTCGTGAGCCAGAGCTCGCCATCGGTCTCCCGCCAGACGTGGTTCAACAGGCGACCCTTGCGGTCGACGGCGAGCTCGCGCGTCGCGCCGTCCTGCGCGCGGCCCGGCTGCGTCGGCGCATACGCATCGATCGTGCCGTGGCAGCTCTCGCAGGTGATGCCGACGGCCTGACCCATGCGGCTCAGCACCGGACTCGCCGCGGGGTCGTCGGTCGGACCGCCGTGCACGTCGAGTCCACCGTGGCAGTCGACGCAGCCCAGACCCGCCTCGTGATGCACGTCGGCCGGCGTGTCGTCGCGGCCATCGCCGTCGTAGTCCTCGTGCAGGATGTACTGGTTGGCGTTGCGACCGTTGAAGGTCCGGTTGCCGACCGCAGGATCGAAGAGGCGCGGGTCGCGCGCGGTGTTCGTGAAGGTGACCGGGTTCGCGGGGTACTGCACGCGACGACGCAGGTCCTGGTTCTGATCCAGACGGATGCCCCAGTACTGCATCACGGTGCGGTTGCTGCCCTGATGACAACCGGCGCAGGTGTGGTCGTCGATGCCCTCGATCTCCGCGCCGGAGGCCAGGGTCTTCTTCGTGCTGCGGATCACGTGGCTGCGCACGTGGGCCCGTTCCGGCTCGTCGATGTCGTCGGGATCGAGCGGCTCCTGCTTGCTCACGTTGGGATCACGGCTGCGGCTGCGGCCGTCGAGCGAGTACGGCATGTGGCACGCCGCGCAGCCCGAGGGGCGGAAGTCGCCGTAGCGGTTGTTCGCGCCCGAGCTCCCGAGATGGCAGTCGCCGCACGTGAACGCGATCTGCTCGTGATAGAGGTCCGCCAGCGGTGAGTTCGTGATCGCACGGCCCTCGGCGTCCTGATCGTCGGCGAGGCCGGCCGCGGAGTACGCGCGGTTGCGGAAGGACTGGCGGGCGCCGGTCCCGCCGCGCAACGAGAACACCGGGAACTCGATCAGCCGCGAGACCTGGCCGCGCTGGGTCGGTTGGGCACCGAAGTGACGGTCGACGAAGGCGCGGAAGCCCTTGTCGTTCGCCGTGTCCTCGTGGAGGCCATCGCTCTCGGGCACGTCGACGTCGATGCCGGCCGCGAACATCGCTCCCGAGAGGATGCCCGACTCGCTCGCCAGCATGCTGCCGGCCAGCGCCTCGGAGTGCGCGGCATGGCACTGCCCGCAGCCCATGCCCTGCGCCGTGACGCGCAGGTCGCCGGGATTGAGGAAGCGCAGGTACTCGAGCGCCGTGTAGGTGCGGCCCGCGACCGTGTAGTCGGCGAACTTGTCGATGCCGGCGAGGGTCAGCTTGTTGAAGTACGCGCGGCGATCGCGGGTCTGCAGCTCGCGGTCGCCGATCTCCGGCGGCGGCGGCACATGGCTCGCGTCGCGGTCGGCGCCGGCGCCGTTGCCGCCGTGACACGCCGTGCAGCGCAGCAGGTCGGCGCCCGGGAACGGATGCGGGTTCTCGAGCCCGGGCCCCGCGTAGTCGTCGTGCAGGGAACCGTTGTGACAGCGCATGCACGACTCCGCGCTCGCGACGAGTTCACGACCGCCCTTCTCGGCGCCACACGCGGCGAGCATGGCGGCGAGAGCGAAGCTCGCGGTTCGGATCGACGGATGGAGATGGATGTGCCGCATGGCCAGACCTCGTCGCTTCGGTTGCTCGTCGTCGCCCCGCCCGGTCACCGTCGTCTCCGCGCGCCGCGCGGCGATCGGGTGAGTGCCCGAGCCGCTCCTTCTTCGACCGTCCGCGCGGGAACTTGAGCCGCTTGGACTCCCGCATCCCGTCCGCGCGGGAAGCTCCGCTGCCAACGTCATCGCACCTGCGCCTGGCGCCAGTGCGTGGGGATGTGGCAGCGGTCGCAGCGGTCGACCCAGCCGAGGCCGAGGTGCGGCGGATTCGCCGTGCGCTGCAGGTCGTCGAAGTGACAGGTGACGCACGCCGAGTCCGTCGGCACGAAGCGCCCCGCGAAGGACCCGGGGTGACAGCGGTTGCAGCTCGTGATCGCGTGCGCACCGGTCAGGGGGAAGCGACCGTGGGCGTGCGCGGCGACGAGGTCCTTCGGCCGCCACGTCGTCTCGCCGTGGCAGTCGTCGCAGGCGACGCCGAGGGTGCCCGCATGGACGTCCTCGTGACAGCCGACGCAACCCCGGCTGCGGAACACCGCGACGGGCCCACGGTCGTTGTGACAGAGCAGGCAGCGCGCCGTGGCATGCGCGCCCGCGAGCGGCACGCCCGTCTGCGCGGCGTGGTCGAACGCGAAGTCGGCGACCAGCGTGTTCCAGTCGTCGCCGGCATGGCAGAGCCGGCAATCGGCGGGGAAGGTGTCGTGGGGCAGCACGGGGCCGAGTCCCGACCACCAGCGATAGCGCGCGACGGCATCGGGATCCTGCACGGCGCAGGAGCCGATGACCGCGAGCGTCATCGCGGAGAGGAGGAACAGGAGGGCACGGAGCGGAGTGCGCATGGAGGGTCCCTCAGAAGCTGCGCTGGACGAAGAATCCGACGCCGTAGGCGAAGTCGTCGTCCCAGAGGACGAGGTCGCCGTGGAAGGCGAGGTTCCAACCCGAGTCGAAGGCGAAGCTGCGGCTCGCGCGGAGACGGTGCTGCAGCAGGTCGTCGCCGTCCGGGGGCCGGCCCGCGAGGTGGTGGTTCGCGAACTCGTAGAGCAGGTCCCAACGGCCGTCGCTCACGCTGCGCCCGAGCTCGACGCGCACGCCGGCCACGGACGTGAACTCGCCGAGCGAGCCGAAGAGCACGAGGGCGAGCTCGTCGCCGTCGAGGAAGACGCTGCCGTAGCCCTTGCCGAGCTCGAGCGCGCCGCCGTGCTCACGCTCGTCGGCCCAGCCCGAGAGCTCCGCGCGCCAATGGTCGGTGCCGCGCGCCCCGCTGTGGCCGGCGAGCGCGACGCGATCGACGTGCTCGTCGTCGAGCTCCGCGGGCGTGCGGGGCTCGAACTCGCGCCGCAGCGTGAGCGGGAACGCGCGGCGCCGATAGCTGAACTCGTAGCCGGAGCCGTCGGTCTCGAAGCGCCGCACGGCGAGCCAGGCCTGCGTGAGTTCGAAGGTCTGGCCCTTCGCGTCGTCGCGCGATTGCAGGTAGGTGTCGAGCCATGCGCTCGCGCTGACGTCCCATCCCGGCTCGCCGACCCAGCGCCCCTTCAGGACGAAGAGGTCGCGGTCCGCATCGGCGTGGTGGAACGTCTTCTGGTAGCCGACGTCGAAGCTCAGCGTCTCGGGACCGTCGGCAACCCAGCGGAACGACGCCGCGACCTGGAAGTCGTCGCCCGTCGAGAGCTCGTCGTCCTCGTTCGGCTGCCAGCCGATGCTCGCGGCGAGACGATGGCCGTCCTCGGTGCGATGGCCCCACTCGAGGCCGTCGACCCAACCGAACTCCGGCATCGCGTGCTGGAGGAAGCGACCGACCTGCCAGCGCGTGGGCGCGAAGCGCGTGCCGCCCTCGCGGTACGCCAGGGTGCGCAGGAGGAGACCGGTCGCGCGGTCGTCGTCGAAGTCCGCGCGGTGTGCCACCTCGAAGTCGAGCTCGAGCGTCTCCCCGCGACCGAGGGCGTTCTCGAAGCGCAGGTCGGTGCCGACGCGGAGCTGCGAGTTCGCGAAGGTCGAGCCCGCGTCGTCGGTCGCGCCGTGCACGAGACCGCCCGCCGACCAGATGCGGCCCATGAAGCGCGGTTCGCGCGCCGCCGGTTCGACCGGGCGCACCCTCGCGAGCAGGGGCATGCCCGGCTCCCAGCCATCGGCGCGCTCCGGCCAGGGCGGCGCCGGCGATGGCTGCGGCGGTGGCGGCGACGTCTCGCCGCGCGAAGGCGGGGTCGAGGGCGCAGGATCGGGCGGCGGTGCGAGCCGCCGGCGCGGGATCCGCGTCTCCCCGCGCGTGCCGGGTTCCGGCACGAACGCGGGCTCGTCGGGCTCGACGATCGCGCTGCGCTCGTCGACCTGGCGCACGGTGCCGGCGAACGCGCCGCCGCGCGCGGGCAGGAAGCTCACGCGGTCGCCGAGCTGCACGCCGTCGCGCGCACCGCGATCGATGCCGATCGCGCCGCGCACGGCGCTGGTCACGCGCAGCGGCAGGCGGAGCTCCGCGCCGTCCTGCGGTGTCGTCGCCGCGCTCGGAGCCTGGGCGATCGAGACGGCCGACACGACCCCGAAGGTCGCCATGCACAGCGGCAGCAAGACGGTCATCGCGATCTCCTCTGCGCCCGCCGCAGCGGGTCGTCGTTCTTCCCGTGGCACGCCGCGCAGTCCGTCGGCAGGGGTCGCCAGCGCACGACCTCGTGCTCGCCGATGCGCTGAGGCTGGTGGCACTTCGCACACGCGACGCCGCGGTGCTGCTCGCCGAGCGCGAAGCGCGCATCGCGGTCGTGGTCGAAGATCAGCGCGCGGAAGGGGCCCGCGTCGTCGTGGCAGCGCGCGCACTCCGTGCGGCCCTCGGTCGTGAACTGACCCGCGTGCGGATCGGCGTGGCAGTCGGCACAGCGCGTACCGCGCGCCGGCTCCCAGGTCCGTCCGCGCGGATCGGGTTCGAGCCGCGTCGCATGACAGGCGGAGCAACGCGCGCGCGCGTGCGCGGAACGGAGTGCGAACCCCGTCCAGCGGCCGTGGTCGAAGGGCGTCTCGAAGTGCCGGAACGAGGTCTCGACGTGGCAGCGCGCGCAATCGCGGCGCCCGTCGAGCTCCGCCGGCAATCCCGGTCGGTCGAAGCCGCCGTCGTGGGGATCCACGTGGCAGGTGACGCAACCGCGGAAGGTGCCGAACTGCGCCGCGACGCGCCCGAAGCAGCGGCCCTGCGCGTCGGGTTCGGCCGCGCGCGGGTGACAGCTCTCGCAACCGGCGACGGCATGCGCGCCGCGGATCGGGAAGCGCACGTCGCGCGCGTGGTCGAAGCCGGGTTCGTGCAGCGCCGCGAAGCCGTGCGGCGCATGGCAGCGCGCGCAATCCGTCCGCCCATCCGCGTCGGCGAAGAAGGCCGCGTGGGCGTCGGCGTGGCAGTCCGCGCAGCTCGTGGAGAGACCCGCGAAGCGGCGCGGCGAAGCCGGCGTGTCCGACGTGCCCGGCGTGTCCGACGGATGGCACGCGTCGCACGCGGCCGACGCGTGACGGCCCTCGAGGGGCATCCTCGTGCGCGCGTGCTGTTCGACCGTGAAGCCGTGTGGGCGGAACTGCGTCCGCGCATGGCAGTCGACGCAGGTCGCCGTCGCGAACACGCCGCCCGCGAAGGCCCCGTCGTGCGGATCGCCGTGACAGGCGCGGCAGTCGTCCGGCGCGCGGTCGAGGTGGCGCTCGGCGAAGCCGCCGAGTTCGCCGCGGTGGCACGCATCGCACGCGACGCGATCGTGCGGCACGCCGAGGGCGAACCCGCTCGCCGCGTGCTGCTCGGGCGCGATCGTCGCACGCCCGGCCCCGAAGGCCTCGTGCGCGACGTCGTGGCACTGCACACAGGTCTGCGCTTGCTGCGTGCGCGCGAGCCCGGCCCAGGCCGCGAGGCTCGCCGCGCGGTGCGGCGAGTCGTGGCACGCGGCGCAGCTGCGCGCCGCGGGCGGGCGATGGGGCGCGAGGAGTTCGAGCGCGTGCGCGGTCCCGTCGGCGTGGCAGCCGCGACAGGTGACCGCGGCATGCCCGCCGCCGAGCGCGAGCACGCGTTCGTGGTCGAGCGCGCGCGGCGCCGCGAAGTCGCTCTGGTCGTGGCAGTCCGCACACGCGCGCTGCATGCGTCCGTCGTGCGGATCCTCGTGACAGCTCGCGCAGTCGCGCGCGAGTCCGAGGTAGCGCTGTTCACCGTCCGCGAGGACCGGCTTCTCCGCGTGGACGTGGCACTCCGCGCAGCTCAGCTCGAGGTGCTTGCCGGACATCTCCCAGCCGATCCGCGCGTGATCGAAGGCCGCGGGGTCGGGCACCGCGGCGAGCGCGAAGCTCGCCCGGTTCACGATCGCGAAGCCGGCGCCGTGGTGCTCGCTGTGACACGACGCGCACGCGGATCGCTGCTCCGCTGGGAGCGTGCCATGGAGGCCCGACCCGCGCTCGAACTGCGTCGCGATCGGCTCGTGACAGGCGAGGCACGCGTCCTTCATCGACGCGAACCATCCGCCATGGCATTGCGCGCAGTGATGACGCCCCTCGAGCTCCGCCACGGCGCCGTGGACGCTCGAGAGCGGCCCCGGCGACGTACGACCGATCGCCGCGAGCGCGAGCCAGCCGACGAGCAGCAGCGAGAGCGTGCCGACCCAGACGCGGGGATCGCGCAGCCTCATGATCCACCTCGCTCGCCGAGCAGCGAGCCGTACGCGAGCGCGTAGCCGATGTGCACGACGATCAGCACGACCATCAGCAGCGCGAGCCAGCGATGGAGCCAGCGCCACGTGGAGAGGACCGCGCGCAGATCCTCGAGATGGCCGATCGCGATCGCCTCACGATGGGCCTCGCGCGCGAGTGCCAGGGCCACGCCGAGCTCCGCGGGCGGCACGGCGGCGGCGCGCGCCTCCGCGCGCAGGCGGCGCAACGCGCGACGCAGATCGAACTGCACGCCGGCGAACGCCAGCAGCCGTCCGGCGAACGAGCCACGCCACTGCCGCGCCTCGGCGAGGCGGAGCACCTCGGCCCGCGCACGCGCCGCGAAGCCGTCGGCCGGACCGTCGAGCTTCGCGAGACGCGCGCGCACGTCGGCGAGAGCGAGCTCACGGCCGTTGGCCGCACGCGGCACCCACGCGTAGAGCCAACGGCCGATGCCGCCGGTCGCGACGATCACGAGCATCGCCCAGAACGCCTGACCGCCGGGCGTGTCGCGCGGCGCGAGCGCGGCGTGGAGCACGGCGCAGAGTCCGGCGAGCAGGCCGGTGGCGACGTGCACGGTCATCCACGTGCGCAGCGTTCCGAAGCGGAACGGTCGGCGCTGCGCGCGGCGCAGGAGATACGCGAGGTTCGCGATCACGAGCGCGGCGGCGGCGATGCCGAACGCGAGACCGAGACCGAGCCCCGGCCGCAGCAACGCGTGCTTGTCGTGCATCGGCCGCGCCTCGAGCGGCAGGCCGTAGTAGTCGAGGTTCGCGATCGCGAAGCCGAGCGCGAGCACGCCGGTGACGAGCGCGAACGCGAGCGCGGGCACCGCCGTGGCTCGCCGGTCCGCGGCAGGGGCGCCGCGGCGATCGGCGCGCGGCTGCGGTCGTCGCGCGGGATCGAACGACACGCCGGCCTGCTCGAGCAGGGGCTGCGACGGCACGCCGCCGATCATCACGAAGATCTCGTCGTTCTCGAGTTCGAGCTCACGCCCCTCGCCGAGCCTCAGCACGACGTGCTCGCGCGCGATCGCGCGGACCTCGCTGCCGAGCAGGAGCCGCACGGCTCCGGCCTCGACGGCCTCGCGCAGGCGCGCCGCGTTGCGCGAGCGCACGCGCACGAACGCGGTCTGGCGGTAGCTCAGGCTGACGGTGTGGCCCGGCTGCGCGGCGAGCGCGAGCGCGGTCTCGACCGCGGCGTCGCCGCCGCCGACGACGAGCACGCGGCGGCCGGTGAACGACGCGGCGTCGATCAACGCGTAGGCGACCTTCGGCAGGTCCTCGCCCGGCACGCCGAGGCGACGCGGCGTGCCGCGGCGTCCGACCGCCAGACAGACGTGGCGCGCGCGCCAGGTCCCACGCGACGTGCGGACGCTGCGCGAGCCGTCGTCGTGGACCAGAAGCCCCTCGACGGCGGCCCCGGTCTCGATCGGGAGGGCGTGCTCGCGCGCCGCGCGCTCCCAGATCGCGATCAGGTCCTCCTTCTCGTAGCTGCGCGCCGCGAGACGTCCGACCAGCGGGAGCTCGATCGGTTCGGTGAGGACGAGCTTGCGCCGCGGGTACTTCGCGACGGTCCCACCGAGCTCGGTCTCCTGCTCGAGCACGACGTGCGGCACGCGGAGCCGGGTCGCCTCGAGCGCACAGGCGAGGCCCGCGGGACCCGCACCGAGGATCGCGAGCTCGACCTGGCCCGCCGGCAGCGGGCCGAGCGCGCGCCGACGCTCCGCCACCGCGCGCGCGACGCGCGTGCCGTGCTCGACCGCGGTGCGCACGAGCGCGTGCGCCGTCACCTCGCCCGCGAGATGGAGACCGGGTGCGCCGACTGCCGCGAGTTCCTCGTCGACGACGGGGATGTCCCGCCGCGTGGCGAGGTTCGCGATCGACACCGTGATGGCGCCGGCCGGACATTCGCGCTCGCACGCGGCGATGCCCTGGCAGCGCGCCCCGTTGACGACGAGCGCCTGGCCGTGCGCGATCTCGAGCACGCCCTGCTCCGGACACACCGCCACGCAGGTGGCACAGCCGAGGCAGCGCGAGAGATCGATGACGGGATGCTGCAACCGCGCCGCCTCGTCACCCGCGGCCTGCGCGCGCTCGCGCTCGAGCAGCGTCTCGCGCATGCGGGCGAGGTCCGCGCGATGGAGCCAGGCGCCGACGAGCGCCAGGGCACAGACGACGACGAGGCCGACGAGGACGAGCCAGGTCATGACGCCTCCTGGCGCCCCGCACCCCGCTGCGACGCGCGCCGTTCCTGCGCCGTCATCGGCAACGCCCCATCCCCCATGACGGACCCCAAAGCGTGATCGACCGTCCGCCGCCGACCCTGGAATCGCAGCGGCGCACGTCGGCCGGATCTTGGATCGACTCAGCGCGCGGGCGTCGCGAGCGCCTCGTCGCCGCGGCGCGCCGCGACCTCGAGGTAGCCCTGCGCGGCGACGAGCGAGCGGCCGAGGCGGGCGTCGAGCCTGGCGACGCTGCCGTCGAGATTCGCGAGCTCCGTCTGGATCGTCGCGACCGAGGCGGAGTTGAAGTCGACGCTCAGGAACAGCAGCAGGTCGCGCACGTCGCAGTTGAGCGCGTCGAACTCGTCCAGCGCGGGACGCAGGTTCGAGTCGATCGCCGTGTAGCGCTCGCGCGCGCGGCGGAGGCGGTCCTCGCTGCGGGCGCGCACGCTGGCGTTGCCGATCGCATCGACCTGCGCGGCCCATTGGTCGAAGACCGGCTGCGCGGCGATCTGCATCGCCGACACGCTCTCGCGGAGCTGGATCGCGTGCTGCCGCGAGGCCTCGGCCGCCGCGCTGACCGCGCGGTAGGACCCGGCCGCGTCGCCGCGGAAACCGGGCGCGGTGAGCGCGCGCAGCTCGCGGACCGCGGCGGCTGCCGCGTCGCGGGCGAGTTCGGTCTCGACGTGCACGCGCTCGACGCGCGAGACGAGGTCCTCGACCTTGGCGACGCCGGGACGCGAGTCGCCGAACATCGCACAACTGGACAGCAGGACGGGCAGGACGGAGATCGCGAGTCGGATCGAGCGGCAGTGGTTCATCGTGAGCCGGACGTGCGTGGTGTTCCCAGACACCGATCACGCGCTGGATCGTCGGGTCGTCGCGAGGTGCTCCAGTCCGGCCCACGACCGCGCGCGGAGCGTCGCAGCCCGCGACGGACGCTGCCGTTGGCATGGCGCGACGCGACATGTCCCGGGTTGCGTCAGGGGGCCGTGGCTAGGATCCCGCCCCATGTGCCGTCGACCGCTCGTCCTCGTCCTCGCGCTGCTCGCCGTCCGCCTCGCCGCGCAGGACGCGTCCCACGACCTCGTGCTGCGCGGCGGCACCCTGATCGACGGCACGAACACGCCGCGGCGCGCCGCGGATCTCGCGATCGACGACGGCCGCATCACCGCGATCGTCGAACCCGGCGCACTCGACGGCGTCACCGCGACCCGCACGCTCGACGCGACCGGCCTCGTGATCGCGCCGGGCTTCATCGACACCCACGCGCATGCGGACCTCGAGGCGCTGCGGCGCCCGGACGCGCAGAACTTCGTCGCGATGGGCGTCACCACGATCATCACGGGCAACTGCGGGGGCTCGGTCGACGACGTCGCGGATCACCTCGGCAAGCTCGAGGCGAACGGCATCGCGCTGAACTACGGGACCCTGATCGGCCACGGCACGGTTCGCGGCGCGGTGATGGGCACGGCCAACCGCGCGCCGAGCGACGCGGAGCTCGCGCGGATGAAGGAGCTCGTCGCCCGCGCGATGGCCGCGGGCGCGTTCGGGATCTCGACGGGCCTGATCTACGTGCCGGGCACCTACGCGAAGACCGACGAGCTCGTCGCGTTGAGCGAGGTCGTCGGCCGCCACGGCGGGCTCTACGCGTCGCACATGCGCAACGAGGGCGAGCACGTGCTCGACTCCGTGCGCGAGGCGCTCGAGATCGGTCGCCGCGCGGGGCTGCCGGTGCATCTCTCGCACCTGAAGGTCAGCTTCAAGCCGAGCTGGGGCACCTCGCGCGCGCTCTGCGAGCTGCTCGAGTCGGCGCGCAAGGCGGGTGCGCGCGTCACGGGCGATCAGTACGTCTACACCGCGAGCAGCACGAGCCTCGACGTGCTCTTCCCGAGCGAGGCGCTCGCCATCGGACGCACGGCGTTCTGCGAGAAGCTCGGTGAGGACGACGCGTTCCGGCGCCGCATGACGGAGGCCCTGCTCGCGGACATGGCCCGCAACGGCTTCGGCGACCTGTCCTACGCGCAGATCGCGAGCGCGCCGGGGACCGACGGCGTCGCCGGGTTGCGCCTGCCGGCCGTCGCGAAGCAGCTCCTCGACGACGAGTCGATCGAGGGCCAGGCCAAGGCCGCGATCGAGCTGATGGTCCGCAGCCAGGGTCGCCGCGTCAGCATGTGCTACCACAAGATGTGCGAGGAGGACCTCGAGCGCATCCTGGCCCTGCCCTACGTCTCGATCGCGAGCGACGCCGGCATCCGCCTGCACAAGACCGCGGACAAGCCGCACCCGCGCGGCGCGGGCAACAACCCACGGGTGCTCGGCCGCTACGTGCGCGAGCGCGGGGTGATCCCGCTCGAGCTCGCCGTGCACAAGATGACGGCGCTGCCGGCGCAGGTCTTCGGTCTCGCCGAGCGGGGCCGCGTGGCCGTGGGGAGCCATGCCGACCTCGTGGTCTTCGATGCGGCCACGGTCGCCGACACCGCCACCTACGACGAGCCGGTCTCGCCGCCGCGCGGCATCCCGTTCGTGCTGGTGAACGGCGTCCTCGTGATCGAGGACGGCAAGCAGACCGATGCCCGGCCGGGCAAGGTCCTGCGCCGCGTCCCGTGATCGGCGCGGCGGGCGCGTCGCCTCCGAGCTAGACTCTCCGCCCGAAACCGTCGCCCGCAGCGGAGCGACGAACCCTGGGCCGGGCGGCCCACGATTCTGCGATGCAGCAGCCGAAGTGCACCCACTGCGGGAACGCGCGATGCAAGCACGGGGCGCCGGTCGTCCACGTGCTCGACGTCGCCGGCTGGGAGATCCACAAGCAGCAGTTCGTGTGCGAGGCCGTCGCGCAGCAGCTCGGCATCCTCGCGCCGAAGCAGGCGGGTCTCCCCTTCTCCGCCGAACTCCTCGAGAACCTGATCGGCGAGCTCAAGGGCGGTCATGCGCCCCAGGTGCCGGGAGCCGAGGCGCCCCGCACGCGGCCGAGCGAGACGATCTGTCCCGGCTGCCGGCTCACGCTCGGCGCCTTCAAGATGCGGGGCCGGGTCGGCTGCCCGCGCTGCTACGACACCTTCCGCGCGCACCTCGTGCCCCTGCTGGAGCGCGTCCACGACGCGACGGCCCACCGCGGTCGCTTCCCCGGGCGGCCTGCCAGGACGGCGCCCGACCCTGTCGATCTGACAGAGCTCCGCGAGCAGCTGCAGACCGCGATCGAGGAAGAGCGCTACGAACTCGCGGCCCGGCTGCGGGACAAGCTGCGCAAGCTCGTCGGCGATCGCGACCCCCTCGGCCGCGAGCCGTTGCCGCCGCTGGACGAGCCCGGAGGCGCCGAGCCTTGAGCGAGCTGCCGACGATCCCGTCCGACCTCTCGCTCGGGGAGTGGCTGCGGGGCACCGGTCCGGACGGCGACCTCGCGATCTGCACGCGGGTCCGCTTCGCGCGCAACCTGCTCGGCTACCGCTTCGCCAGCCTCCTCGACGCCGAGGAGTCGCGGGAGCTCAGCGCCTACCTGGTGCAGCAGGTCGGCCAGCTCGGTTTGCCCGAGCCGCTGCGGGTCGTCGAGCTCTCGACCTTGACCGAGCTCGAGCGCGAGGTCCTCGTCGAGCGGCACCTCATCAGCCGCGAACTCGCCGCCGCCGAGCGGCCGCGCGCCGCCGCGCACGACGACGCGGAACGCGTCGCGCTGATGTTCAACGAGGAGGATCACCTGCGGAGCCAGGTCTTCCGCTCCGGCTTCCAGGTCGACGAGGCCTACGCCGCCGCGGAGGATCTCGACGACCGCCTGATCTCGAGCCTGCCCGTCGCGTTCTCCGAGGAGTTCGGGTTCCTGACCTCCTGCCCGACCAACGTCGGCACCGGCCTGCGCCTCTCGGTGATGCTCCACCTGCCCGGACTGGTCTGGGCCGAGGACATGGAGAAGGCCGCCAACACCTGCCAGAAGATCCACCTCGCGGTGCGCGGGATGTACGGCGAGGGCAGCCGGGCGCTCGGCGACTTCTACCAGGTGAGCAATCAGGTCACGCTCGGCCGCAGCGAGACCTCGCTCGTCGACGACGTGCGCGTCGCGGTGACCCAGCTCATCGCCTGGGAGCGCAAGGTGCGGGAGGCCCTGCTCGGCGGCGAGCGCCGGGCCCGGACCCTCGACCGGGTCTGGCGCGCGCTCGGCACGCTCCAGAGCGCGCGCATCCTCTCCACGGAGGAGTGCCTCAACGGGCTCTCGGCGGTGCGCTTCGGGGTGCAGCAGGGCCTGATCGCCGACCTCCGCGCGGCCGACCTGAACCGCCTGCTCCTGCTGACCCAGCCCGCCCACCTGCAACGGCTGCACGGCGCCCCCCTCGACGCGGCCGAACGCGACACCCTGCGCGCGACGCTGGTCCGCTCGGTCCTCGCCGGCCGAGGGCAGGGTGCCTGAGCGCCGCCGCGGGAGCTTCCCGTCCTGGATCGGAGAAGCTCGCGTGACGCGGAGCCCAGAGCGTCGTAGGAACGGGACTTGCTGAAACCGGGCGCCCCGACGAGGACGATGGTTCCACGCGCGGCGTCATGCTGCCGCCGCCTCTGGTCGACAAGGACCAGGGACCGGCAGCGGATGCCCACGGACCGAACCCAGACTCGTCGAGACCAAGCCCCGGGAACCCGAGCCCAGACGGTTCGGGCCCCGGCAGCCCATCTCTCTCGAGACGTGCCCGGCCTGAGTGCAGGCCGGTTCGAGCCAACGCAGACCACGCCCCCCGGAACCGGGAGAACCCAAACGCTCGCATGAGCCTCCCGGCTCTCGCCACACCAAGGACTCGGGAATGTTCGATCGCTTCACCGACAGAGCGAAGAAGGTGATGTCCTTCGCGCGCCAGGAGGCGCAGAAGTTCAATCACGAGTACATCGGGACCGAGCACATCCTGCTCGGTCTGGTCCAGGAAGGCAGCGGGGTGGCCGCCAACGTGCTCAAGAACATGAGCATCGACCTGGACAAGGTCCGCCACGAGGTCGAGAAGATCGTGAAGACGGGCCCGTCGATGGTCACCATGGGCCAGCTGCCCTTCACGCCCCGGGCGAAGAAGGTGCTCGAGCTCTCCATGGAGGAGGCGAGCCAGCTCAACCACAACTACATCGGGACGGAGCACCTGCTGCTCGGCCTGATCCGGGAGAACGAGGGCATCGCCGCGCAGGTGCTGATGAACCTCGGCGTGAAGCTCGAGGAGGTGCGCGAGGAGGTCCTCGAGTTCCTCGGCGCGTCGGACAACAGCAACAACTCGAACGAAGAGGAAGGCGAGGCCGAGAGCGGTGGCGGCAACGCGGGAGGCGGCGGCGCCGCGACCCCGGCCGCCAACAGCAAGAGCAAGACGCCGGCGCTCGACTCCTTCGGCCGCGACCTCACCGAACTCGCCCGCGAGGGCAAGCTCGACCCGGTCATCGGTCGCGAGAACGAGATCGAGCGCGTGATCCAGATCCTCTCGCGCCGCACGAAGAACAACCCCGTGCTGCTCGGCGAGGCCGGCGTCGGCAAGACCGCGATCGTCGAAGGCCTCGCGCAGAACATCATCCGCGGCTCGGTCCCGGAGATCCTGCGCCGCAAGCGCCTCGTCGTGCTCGACCTCGCGATGATGGTCGCGGGCACGAAGTACCGCGGTCAGTTCGAGGAGCGCATCAAGGCGGTGATGACCGAGGTGCGCCGCGCCAAGGACGTCATCCTCTTCATCGACGAGCTCCACACGCTCGTCGGCGCGGGCGGTGCCGAGGGCGCGATCGACGCCAGCAACGTGCTCAAGCCCGCGCTCTCCCGCGGCGAGGTGCAGTGCGTCGGCGCGACCACGCTCGACGAGTACCGCAAGTACATCGAGAAGGACGGCGCGCTCGAACGGCGCTTCCAGACCGTGAACGTCGAACCGCCGTCGCCCGCGCAGGCCGTCGAGATCCTGAAGGGTCTCCGCGACAAGTACGAGGCGCACCACCGCGTCGTCTACAGCGACGATGCGCTCAAGGCGGCCGTCGACATGTCGACGCGCTACATCCAGGGCCGCTTCCTGCCGGACAAGGCGATCGACGTCATCGACGAGGCGGGCGCACGCGTCCGCATCCGCTCGATGACCCCGCCGCCGGACCTGGCGGACATGGACAAGGAGATCGCGCGCCTCAACAAGGAGAAGGAGGAGGCGGTCGCCGCCCAGGACTTCGAGCGCGCGGCCGATCTCCGCGACCAGGCGTACAAGCTCCAGCGCAAGAAGGAGCAGATCCAGAAGGAGTGGCGTGAGCGCGAGGCGTCGACCGAGCTCGGTGGGCGCGTCGACGAGGACGTCATCGCCGAGACCGTCAGCAAGATGACGGGCATCCCGTTGAGCCGGCTCGACCAGGCCGAGGCCGAGCGCCTGCTCAACATGGATCAGGAGATGAAGCGCGAGGTGATCAACCAGGACCGCGCGATCGAGGCGATCGCGCGCGCCGTGCGTCGCTCGCGCTCGGGTCTCAAGGACCCGAACCGCCCGATGGGCTGCTTCATGTTCCTCGGGCCCTCGGGAGTCGGGAAGACCTGGCTCTCCAAGTGCCTGGCGAAGTTCATGTTCGGCACCGAGGACGCGATCATCCAGATCGACATGTCCGAGTACATGGAGAAGCACAACGCCTCCCGCCTCGTCGGCGCGCCCCCGGGCTACGTCGGCTACGAGGAAGGCGGGCACCTCACCGAGAAGGTGCGGCGCCGCCCCTACGCGGTCGTGCTCCTCGACGAGATCGAGAAGGCCCACCCGGACATCTTCAACATGCTCCTCCAGATCATGGAGGAGGGTCGCCTGACCGACTCGTTCGGGCGCCACATCGACTTCCGCAACGTGGTCCTGATCATGACGTCGAACATCGGCGCCAACCTGATCAAGAACTCGGCGGGTCTCGGCTTCACCAAGAGCGGCGCCGAAGCCGGCTACGACAAGATGAAGCAGATGATCACGGCGGAGGTCGAACGGCACTTCCGTCCGGAGTTCATCAACCGCCTCGACGAGATCGTCGTCTTCAACCAGCTCAGCAAGGGCGACATGCAGCGCATCGTCGAGAACGAGCTGGCGAAGGTCGGCAAGCGCCTCGACTCGCGGCACCTGAAGCTCCAGGTCGGACAGGACGTGCTCGATTGGATGATCGAGCACCACTTCAACCAGGACTTCGGCGCGCGCCCGCTGAAGCGCGCCGTCGAGCGTCACATCGAGGACCCGCTCTCGGAGGAGATCCTCCGCGGCCGGCTCGAGACGCCGCACATGATCCGGGCGTTCATGAAGGACGGGAAGGTCTCGTTCGAGACCGAGCCGATCCAGTCCCCGACGCCGACGCCGACGCCGTCGAACAGCAGCAGTTGACGCGCGGGTGACCGCGGCGGCGGGTTCCACACCCCGCCGCATGGATCCCTACCTGATGCTGGCCCTCGCCGAAGGCGTGGGCCAGGGCCTCGTCCCAGCGCTGCTCGACCCGCGCCTCGATCCCCGCGCGGCGCTCGCACGACCGCCCGCCGGCCTGCCGCAGGCGGCACTCCGCCGCCTCCAGGCCACAGATCTCGAGCAGCGCGCGCGGCGCGTGCGCGCCGACGCGGAGCGGCACGGGCTCGCGTTGCTGACCCCGGACTCGCCCGCGTTCCCCGAGCGGATGAGGGCGATGCCGCTGCGCCCGCTCGCGCTCTTCGCGCGCGGCAATCCGGCGGCCGCCGCCGCGGGCGCGCGCGCGATCGCGGTCGTCGGCTCCCGTTCCCCCACACCCTATGGGCTCGCGGCGACGCGCGACTTCACGACGGCGCTGGCCCGGGCCGGCTTCGTCATCTGGAGTGGTCTCGCGTTCGGCATCGACGCCGCGGCACACGAGGCGGCGCTCGACGCGCGGGCGATCTCGGTCGCGGTGCAGGCCGGTGGGCTCGACGAGATCCAGCCGCCGGCCCACAGCCCGCTCGCCCGGCGGATCGTAGCCCACGAGGGTCTGCTGCTGACCGAGGCCCCCTGCGGACTGCGACCGCTGCGCGGGCACTTCCCGCGACGCAATCGACTGATCGCCGCCGGTGCGGAGGCCGTGCTCGTCGTCGAGGCCGGCGAGCGCTCCGGAGCGCTGCACACCGCACACCACGCCGCCGATCTCGGCCGCGCGGTCTTCGCCGTGCCGGGCCCCTACACGAGCCCGCGCAGCCGCGGCTGCCATCGACTGATCGCCGAGGGCGCGACGATCGCGAACGACCCGATCACCTTGCTCCGCGCGCTCGCCGTCGATGCCGCGCTCGCGGGTCGGCCCGACGGAGCCGGGCTCGAGCTGCAGGCGGACGCGGTGGCGATCCTCGCACAGCTCCGCTCCGGACCGCGGCCCTTCGACCTCGTCCTCCGCGAGAGCGGACTCGAGCGCGCGCGCTTCCTCGACGTGCTGCTCGAACTCGTCGACCGCGGTGCCGTGCAACGCCTGCGCGGGGATCTCCTCGCGCTCGGATCGCCGGTCTGAGCGCGGGCGAACCGGGCGGCGGAACGCGCGCCGCTCCCTCGGGACCCGTCGATCAGGGCAGGAACACGGCCTGCAGGAGCCACATCGTGAGCACGATGGCGACGGTCCACGCGACGAGCTTGACCGTCTTGCGCGCGGCGAGCTTGAGCACGCCGCTCGCGTCCTCGGCCTGCGACGCGACGTAGACCGTCATGACGAGCAACGCGATCGGGACGAAGAGCAGCAGGTGCGCGAGCGGCGTCCTCATGCCGAGGCCTCCGGCGCCCCTGCGCTCACCGGCTCCTCGGCCGCGGCGTCCCGCTCGGCGACCGTCCAGGCGTCGGTCATCACCATCGCGTTCATCAGGCCGGCGACCGTGCAGAGGATCACGCCGAGGTCGAACATCGGCGGGTACTCGAGCATCTTCTGGGGGCCGGTCCAGAGCGCGGCGAACGCGACACCCCCGCCGAAGATCGACTGCCCCGCCCACCAGAAGGGCATCTGCGCGCGGTCGCAGGAATGTCCGCCGCCGAACACGATTCCGAGCGCGAAGGTGAGGATCACGACCACGCCGAGGAGGACGCCCTTGCTGCGTTGACCCGCGACGACGTGACCGGCGCCCGGCAGCACCCAGCTCATCGCGGCCGCCGCCGACGGCGCGATGCGACCGAGTCGCGCGCCACCGGCGAGCCAGTGGGCATCCGCCGCCCAGAACGCGGCGCAGAACCCGGAGGCCCCCGTCGCGAGCATCGCGAGGTGTTCGCCGGGTCGCGGCAGCAAGATGTGCCGCAGGGCCTCGGGGCTGTCCGCACCGCGCAGCAAGGCCGCGACCGACGTGCAGCCGAAGTTCACGAACTCGGGCTGCAGCAGCACCGGGAACCAGCGCATCCAGCCCTGGGCCGGCACCGCGGAGAGGTGCCAGAGGCGGTCCTGCAGCAGGGCGTAGCCGAGCGCGAAGAGCCCGCAGACGGACGCGAACGCGAGGATCGCGCGCACCGGTCGCCCCACGAGGAGGTGGGCCAGGCCGGGCACGCCGAAGCTCAGGATTGCGGCAACTCCAGGGCGCAGCGCCATCGGAGCGCGGAACCTTAGCCACGGACCTCCGCCGCGGAAGGGGAAAGCCGCGCGCCGGCGGCGGCACGTCGCGCTGGCCGTGTGCGCGCGGCTCGCCACAATCGGCGTCGATGACCGTCTTCCTCGGCCTCGATGTCGGAACCCAGGGCGTGAAGGCGTTGCTCCTCGAGACCGGCCACGGCGTGGTCGGCACCGCGAGCCGCCCCCTGTCGACGATCGGCGGATTGCCGCCCGGACACAGCGAACAGCGACCCTCGGACTGGCTCGACGCCGTGCGCGGTGCACTCGCGGACCTGCGTGCCCAGCAACGCGCGCGCTTCGAGCGCGTCACGGCGCTCGCGGTCTCGGGGCAACAGCACGGCCTCGTCGCGCTCGATGCCCACGATCGGGTGCTGCGGCCCGCGATGCTCTGGAACGACGTGCGCTGCGCGACCGAGTGCTCCGAGATCCTCGCCGCGCTCGGCGGGCGGGACCGCGCCTTCGCGCGCCTCGGCCTGGCCGCGCTGCCGCCGGGTTTCACCGCGGGCAAGGTGCGCTGGCTCTTCCGCCACGAGCCCGAGCACTACGCGAAGCTCGCGCGCGTCCTGCTCCCGCACGACTACGTCAACCTCTGGCTCACCGGCGAGTTCGTCGCCGAGGCGGGCGACGCATCGGGCACGGGTTGGTTCGACGTGCGTGCGCGGCAGGCGGACGAGCTCGCGTGCGAGGCCTGCGCGCCCGGCCTGTTCGGGAAGCTCGCACCACTGCGGGCAGCGGGCACGCCGGCCGGAACGCTGCGCGACGCGATCGCCGCGGAGCTCGGTCTGCCGCAGGGCGCGCTCGTCGCGTTGGGCGGCGGCGACAACATGATGGCGGCGATCGGCGCAGGAGCCGTCGAACCCGGCATCGCGACGCTGAGCCTCGGCACCTCGGGGACGGTCTTCGCCGCCGCGTCGCAGCCGGTCTGCGATCCGGCCGGCGAGATCGCGCCCTTCTGCGACAGCGCGGGCGGCTGGCTGCCCCTCGGTTGCACGATGAACGCGACGGTCGCGACCGAGACGGCACGCGCGCTCTTCGGACTCGACCTCGCGCAGTTCGACGCCGCGGTCCGCAGCGTGCCCGACGGCGCGGACGGCGTGCTCTGCCTCCCCTACTTCACCGGCGAGCGCAGCCCCGACCTGCCGACGGCGACCGGGGCCTTCGTCGGCCTCACGCCGCGCACGAGCACGGCACCGCACCTGGCCCGCGCCGCGATGGAAGGCGCGAGCTACGCCCTGATCCGCCTGCTCGATCGCCTCCGCGAGCTCGGTCTGCCGCTGCGCGAGCTGCGGCTCACGGGCGGGGGCAGCAAGAGCCGGGTCTGGTGCGGCGTGATCGCCGCGGCGAGCGGCCTGCCGACCTTGACGGGCGTGCACCCGGATGCGGCCGCGGTCGGCGCCGCGGTCCAGGCGGCCTGGACGGCGGCACGCGTCGCCGGTGCGCCGGAGTTCGGACTCGCGGCGTGCCGGGCGCGCTTCTTCCTCGACCGCGAACTCGAACGCCTGCCGACGGACGCCACCGCGATCGCCCGCCACGCCGCGCAACGGCGACGCTGGCAGTCGTTCCTCGAGGCCCTCGCACCGCGCTACGCGGCACTCGCCCCATGAACCGGAATCAGCTCCTGCGCGTCGGTGCCACGCTCGCCGCACTCGGTGTCGCCGCCGGCGCCTTCGGTGCCCACGGCCTGCGCGAGGTCCTCGCGGCGAAGGACCTCGAGACCTGGGAGACCGCCGCGCGTTACCTGCTCCTGCACGCCGTCGGTCTGGTCGCGATCGCAGCCCTGCCGCAGGGCACCCGCCGCGCCGGACTCGCGGCGGCGCTCCTCCTCGCGGGGACGCTCGTGTTCTCGGGCACGCTCTTCGTGCTCGTGCTCGCGGATCTGCGCTGGCTCGGCGCGATCACACCGATCGGCGGTGTGCTGATGATCGGCGGCTGGGTCGTGCTGGCTTCGGCCGCCCTCCCGCCGCGGGATGCACCCGCGGCGTGAGGCGGCGCGCAGTCACTTCTTCGGCTCGGCCGGCTTCTCGTCCTTCTTCGGCGCTTCCTTCTTCGCCGGGACCTTCAGCTTGCCGTGCCCGCGCCGCGAGCTGCCCGTGGTGAAGTGCCACTTCTCTTCCTGCTCGCCGCCGCGGAGCTTCAGCGTGACGACGACCTCGTAGGTCGTCTTCGGCTCGAGCACGTCCTTCGGGATCGCGAAGACGACGCTCGGGTTCTCCATGCGCTTGAGGAGCGGGACCTTGGGCGTGTGGACCCAGGTCGGCACGACCTCGTCGCGCTCGTAGTTCGCGCCGCGCTTCTTGGTCCGGAAGAGGACCATGCTCGCGTCGTCGATCTGGTTCGCGACGTGGTTCGCGAGCTGCATGCTGATCGGGTAGCCGGCCTCGCGCTGCAGACGATCGGG
This sequence comes from Planctomycetota bacterium, assembly GCA_020848735.1. Classification (GTDB taxonomy): domain Bacteria; phylum Planctomycetota; class UBA1135; order UBA1135; family UBA2386; genus JACRLW01. Next base: position 28,870 of record JADLHO010000118.1, read on the forward strand.
GTCCTTCGCCGCCTTGTACTCCTTGGTGTCCATCAGCGGGTCGGGGTACTCATCGGCGTGGAAGGCCGTGGGCACGCCCTCCATGCCGTCGGGCGGCCACTGCACCCAGCGGAACTTGTCGGCGGACTCGGGGTCGACCGCCTCCTCGAGCGAACCCATGTCGAGCACGACGACGTTGCCCTCCGCGGCGAAGCCGATGCGACGGATGTTCGGCTCGAGCAGCGGGAAGCGGTGGTAGACGGTGCCGACCCAGCCGTCGAGGCTGTCGGCCGGATCGATGTGCCCGCCGTTCGGGCTGATGACGATCACCGAGTTCAGGCCCGCGCGCATGCCGCGCACGGTGAAGCCGGGCTTCGCCGGGTCCTCCTCGTGCGCCTCCGGCCAGACCCAGTGATCGGGGTTCTGCTGGAGGAAGAGCGCGTGGTCGCGGCACGCCACCGTCGACTCGAGGTCGAGCTCACAGTCGGGGAGCTGGAGCAGCGAACGGAACTCGTTCAGTCGCTCGAGGCCCTTGATCTGGTCGTCGTTCGGCTTCTCCGGGAGGAGCGGCGGGCCGTAGCCCGTGAACTCGGCGGTGAGGGTGCGGCCGGCGGCCCAACCACGCCATTCGTCCTCGATCTCCTCGCGCGAGCGCTCGAAGACCTTCAGGAAGATCTCGTCCATCGCCTCGGGCACGGGACGCTTGCCCGACGGCGGGACCGCCTTCAGGTACTCGAGCCACCGGTCCGGATAGCGCGCCAGCAGCCAGACCGAGAAGCTCCAGGTCTTGATGCGCGCGTCCGGGCGGAAGTTCGAGAGCTGCACGCGCGGCACGCCGTTGATCGGGAAGTCCGCGCGGCCGATGGCCTGGTCGCGCATCTCGCGCAGCCACCAGGTCGCGGAGCTCGGAAGCTCGCGGCGATCGCCCGTGGTCGTGCCCGTGTCGACCGCACCGAAGCGCGTGATCGCGGTCGCGCGCAGGTACCAGGTCGCGGCATGCATGATGCCCTCGAGCGTCGCATCGTTGCCGCCCGTGACGCGGAAGACCTCGGCGACGAGCTTGTCGTGCATCGACACCGGGGTCAGGGCGCGGATGACCTCGTTGATCTTCCCGTTCTCGCCCCAGGCGATGTTGCGGAAGTTCTCGGTGCCGTTGGTGTGGGGGTTGAGCCGGATGAACGCCTTCTGCTCGGCGTTGGTCCAGATGAAGGCCACCCAGTTGCGCTGGCCCTTGAGGATCTTGCGCGGGTCGATCTTGCCCCGCGCCGACTCCGGCAGGCAGAACTCGAAGAAGTCGCAGGCGCGCTCGGCCCAGTGCACGCAGTCGTCGGCGTTCTCCTGACGGCCGCGCGTGAAGACCGTGAAGCTGTCGCTCTTCGCGCCGAAGAACTCGAGCTCCCCATCCTCGGCCATCAGGGCCTTGAGTTCCTTCGGCAGATCCGTGACCGGCTGCACGTCGTACTTCTTCTTCGAGAGCTCGGCCGCCTTCGCCTCGATCTCGCGCAGGCGACGGACGAACGCGATCTCCTCCGGCGTGCCCCAGAAGCCCTCCCACTCGCCGTGCTCGAGCGCCTTGTGCGAGTCGACGTCGTGCGGGTTGTAGTAGAGCGCCAGCTCGAGGTGTCCGACCGCGCGGGCCGGGACGTCCTTGAGCATCTTGATGCCGAGCTCGCGGTGGAGCTTGCCGACGGCCTCGGCGAAGCGACGCCACTCGCCGACGACCTCGAAGCGCTTCTCGTCGTTCGCATCGTCGGGCCAGCGCTTGCCCTCCTTCGGCGCCTTCCACTCGCCACCCTCCTTCTGGTAGCCGAGGGCGCGCAGGGCCTCGAGGTTCTCCGGCTCGTAGTTGCGGATGACGAGCTCGTAGGCCTCCTTCGCGCGGGAGAACACCTTGTTGCGCAGCGCGAGCTTCGCATAGGTGTTGAGCTTGAGGGCCGCGCTCTTCGCGAGGGCGGCTTCGTCCTTCGCGTAGGGGTCGTCCTGGGCGGCGAGCCCGGCGGCGAGGAACAGGCTGGCGATGGCGAGGATTTGCAGGATGCGCATCGGGTCTTCGGTCCCGTCGTGACGGGCAGCGCGCGGAGCCGCGCTGGAAAGGGCGGGCAGTCTACGCAGCACACGCGACGGCCACGAGCCGGGGACCACGGAAAGGTCCCCCGCTGCGCGGATAGGATCCGCCGCGGATGACCGCCGAGGTCCGCGAGATCCCACCCGCACCGCGCACGGCCCACTGGCGTGCGGTGCTCTTCCGCCGCTGGGGGCTCGCGTTGCTCGGCCTCCTGCTCGCCGGATTCGGTTCCCTGCTCACCTGGATGCTCTGGTTCGCCGCGACGAGTTCCCATCACGCCGTCGCGGAACGGATCCTCGCCGGCGCGACCGTCGCCGCGGACGGCACGGTGACGGCGGTCTCCCGCAACCACGCCGGCGACCTGCGCATCGAGTACCGGTTCCGCGCGCCCGGGGGCGCGGAGCAGGCCGGCTCCTCGTGGTTCGCGGCCGGAGCCCCGGCGCCGATCCCGGGCAGCGCGATCGGCGTCGAGTTCGCGCCCTCCGACCCGCTCGTCAGTCGCGTCCGCGGCGGCCGCGTCGCGTTCATCGTGCCCTGGTACCGCTACGGGTTCGCGATGGCAGTCCTGCCGGGTTCGTTCGCACTGCTGGCATGGCTCTGCGCGATCGTCGCCGCGCGTCGGATGCTCGGGCGCGGCGACGTCGCCGTGGCCGAGTCGCTCGACGTGCGCGAGATCCCCTGGCTCGTCCCGACCCTGCTCGAGGTGCGCTTCCGGTTCCGCGACCGGCAGGCTCGCCTCGTCGAGGGCCGGCACGTCGTCGCCGCGCGCTCGTCCCTCGGTCAGCGCGTGGTCGCGAACGGCGCGCGCGTCGCGGTGGTGCACGATCGCGAGCGACCTCGCCATCACCAGCTCGTGGTCGCCGAGGACTTCGCCCGCGCATGAGCAGCCAGGTGCTCCCCGCGGCCCCGCGCCGTCCGCGCTTCGCCGCCACGGCGCGCGTCCAGGCGCGACTCGCCGTGTTCCTCGTCGGCCTCCTCCTGCTGCCGCTGATCGCGGCGCTCGCCCTGCACGCCGCGGGCGTCGACGTGTTCGGCCACGAAGACGACACCCTCCGCATGGAACGCGCGACGGGTCCGGGTCGCGTCGTCCGCGTCGAGGACTTCGCTCCGCGGTTCCTGCCGCAGGTGCGACGACTCGCGTTCGAGTTCGTCGACGGCGAAGGCACGACCCGCGAGGGCATCTCCTTCGCGCCGCCCGGCACGAGCTTCACCGCCGGCGCCGGGACGCGCATCGAGTACAGCCCCAACGACCCGGCGATCGCGCGCGTCGTCGGCACGCTGCGCAACCCCTACGAGCCCGCGCTCTCGCGCCTCGTCGCGTTCGTCGCGCTGCCGGGCCTGCTCGCGCTGCTGCTCGCGCTGCGCGACCACGCGCGGCGGCGCATGCTGCTCGTGCTGGGACGCGAGTGCGGGTTCGAGATCCTGGAGCAACGTGTCCTGGGCCACCGGCTGCACACGCGCTACCGCTATCGCGACGAGCGCGGCGCGTTCCACAGCGTGACGCTCGTGCTCGATGCGCGGTCGCCGCTCGCGGTGCGTCTGAGCGGAGCCCCGCTCTCGCTGCGGGTGATCCACGACCTCCACGAACCCACACGCCATCGATTGGTGCACGCGGGCGACTTCGTCGCCGACGTGCACGCGGACGCGGAGCGTTCCGCGTGAACGAGTCCCCGTCGATCGAGGACGTGCTCGGCGAGGCGGGCTTCGTGCGACGGCGCCTTCCCGGTTGGGAGCCGCGACCGCAGCAGCTGGAGCTCGCGCATGCCGTCGCGCGCGCGTTCGGGTCCGGACGCCATCTGCTCGCCGAGGCGGGCACGGGCGTCGGCAAGTCGTTCGCGTATCTCGTGCCCGCGGTCCTGCAGTCGCTCGAGCGGCCGAACGAGGGACCGGTCGTCGTGTCGACGCGCACGATCGCCCTGCAGGAGCAGCTCGAGCAGAAGGACCTGCCCTTCCTCCACGCGATCCTGCCGCTGGAGTGGTCGTCGGTCACCGCGGTCGGACGCTCGCACTACGTGTGCCTGCGGCGCATGCACCTCGCGTCGCGCGAGCGCGCGAGCCTCTTCGACGACGAGGCGCGCGAGGCCCAGCTCGACCGCGTGCTGGCCTGGTCACGCCGGACGCACGGCGGGCTGCGCTTCGAGCTCGATCCCCCGGTCGACGACGAGGTCTGGGACGAGGTGCGCGCCGAGCAGGGCAACTGCCTCTACAAGGCCTGCCCTCACTACGACGAGTGCCCCTACCAACGCGCGCGGCGGCGCCTCGAGTCGGCGCAGATCATCGTCGTCAACCACGCGCTCTACTGCGCCGACATCGCGCTGCGCATCGCGGGTGCGCGCTACCTGCCGGAGCATCGGGTCGTGGTGTTCGACGAGGCGCATCACCTCGAGCGCGTCGCCACCGAGGCCCTGGGAGCGCGCCTCTCGCTGGGTTCGGTGCTCTGGCAGCTGCGCCGACTGCGGCCGCGGCGTGCACGGCGCAACCTGCTCGAGCGCAGCGGCTCGGCGTCCGCGCACACCCTGCTCGAGGAGACGCGGGGCGCTGCGGAGGCCTTCTTCGCGATGCTGCACGCCCGCGCCGAGAATTCCGGAGCGGGTCGCCCGGCGCAGCTGCTCCTCGAACCCGACGACGTGCTCGACGATCCCGTCACCGCTCCGCTCACCGCGCTCGCCGCCGAACTGCACGCCGTCGCGGCCGGGATCTCGGAGGTCGATCTCCGCGCGGAGCTCCAGGCGCGCGCGCGCGGTCTGCAGGCGCTTGCCGCCGTGCTGATGACCCTGCGCGGTCCGGCGCTCGGCGAGAGCGTCCGGTGGATCGAGGCGGACCAGCGCGGCGCCGCGCTGCGTTCCGCTCCGCTCGAGGTCTCGGCCACGCTCGAGCGCCACGTCTTCGCGGCGCCGCGCTGTGCGGTGCTCGTGAGCGCGACCCTCGAGCCCGGCCTGGATCCCAAGCTCTCGTGGCTGCGGCGACGACTGGGCATCGGCGAGCAGGCCGACGCCCTGCGGCTCGGTTCGCCCTTCGACTACCGGCGCAACGTGCGCGTGCGCATCCCCGAGGCGATGCCGGATCCGGGCCGCGAACCCGCGGCCTTCCTGAATCGCTGCCGCGAGGAGGTCCGGGAGCGCGTGCTCCGCAACGGCGGACGCGCGCTCGTGCTCTGCACCTCCTGGGGCTTCGTCCGGTCCCTCGCCGACGAACTGCGCCCGGCGCTCGCCGCGGCCGGGATCGCATTGCTGGTGCAGGGCGAGGCACCGATGCGGGAGCTCCTGCGCCGCAAGCTCGCGGAGCCGAGCTCGGTGTTCCTCGGCACCGAGTCGCTCTGGGAAGGCATCGACATCCCGGGTGAGGCCCTGACGCTCGTCGTCGTCACCCGCCTGCCCTTCGCGCAACCCGACCACCCGCTGACGCGCGCACGCCTGCGCGCGATCGAGGCCCGCGGCGGCGATCCCTTCACGGAGCACTCCCTGCCGGAGGCCGTGCTCAAGTTCCGGCAGGGCTTCGGACGCCTCGTCCGGCGCGCGGACGACCACGGCGAGGTCGTCGTCCTCGATCCACGGACGCGGACCAAGCCCTACGGCCGCGCGTTCCTCGCCGCGCTGCCGGAGGGCGTGCTCGCGGACGACGACGAGCCTGGCCATGCGTGAATGCCGGCTGGACACACTGGTATCGGAGTGATATCAGTCCGATACCAGTCGAGGACAGCATGAACCAAGCCCGCTCCAAGGAGCACAGCTTCCCTTCCCCGATTCCCGGCGTGCCGATGCTCCTGCTCGGCATCGCGGCGTTCCCGCTCGCCATCTACTGCTTCGTGCTCGCGATCCAACACGGCCGCAACGGCACGGGCGACGTCGCCCGCTTCGTGATCTCCGGGATCGCGCTGATCCTGTCCGGGATCCTGATCCTGATCGGCCTGACGCTGGTCAACCCCAACCAGAGCAAGGCGGTGCTGCTCTTCGGCCGCTACCGCGGCACCATCCGCAGCTCGGGCTTCTTCTGGGTGAATCCGTTCACCGTCCGCAGGCTCGTGTCGCTGCGCGCGCACAACTTCAACAGCGAGAAGCTGAAGGTGAACGACCACGGCGGCAATCCGATCGAGATCGGTGCGGTCGTCGTCTGGCGCGTGCGCGACACCGCGCAGGCCATCTTCGACGTCGAGGACTTCGAGTCCTACGTCGAGGTGCAGACGGAGTCGGCGCTGCGCACGCTCGCCGCGAACCACGCGTACGACGCGAGCGAGGAGCACCCCGACGTCACCTCGCTGCGCGGCAGCGGCGAGATCGTGGCCAAGGAGCTCATGACCGAACTCACCGAGCGCCTCGCGATGGCCGGCATCGAGGTCCTCGAGGCGCGCCTCGCCCACCTGGCCTACGCGCCGGAGATCGCGGGCGCGATGCTCCAGCGCCAGCAGGCGCAGGCGATCATCGCGGCGCGGACGAAGATCGTGGACGGCGCGGTGGGCATGGTCGAGATGGCCCTCGATCGCCTGAGCCAGCGCGGCGTGATCGAACTCGACGAGGAGCGCAAGGCCGCGATGGTCCAGAACCTGATGGTCGTGCTCTGCAGCGAGCGCGGCACCCAACCGGTCGTCAACGCGGGGACGATCTACCCCTGACTCACCCGCGGTGAAGCGCAGTGGCGAACGACAAGAAGGGCTTCCTGCTGCGGATCCCCGAGGAGCTGCTCGAGCAGCTCCGGGGCTGGGCCGAGCAGGAGATGCGCAGCGTGAACGGGCAGATCGAGTGGATCCTGCGCGAGGCGCTGCGCGCCCGCGGCCGCGCGAGCGGCGAGGCCCCGCCGCCGGCACGCGCGACCCGCCGGCGGAGCCGCCCGGACTGAGCGCGAGGACTCACTTGATGCCGTGCATCAGGCGGTTCATCGGCTTCGCGAGCAAGAGGTAGAGCGCGCCCGCGACGATCGCGAACCACGCGATCCCGGCGTAGGTCGAGCTGTACGCGGCGAGTGCATCGGCGCCCACGATCTGCCCCTTGTCCAGCTTGTCCTCGTCGAGTGCGCCGCCGGCGATCGCGGAGATCACCCCGGCGAGGTAGTTGCCGCAGGAGATCGACAGGAACCAGGCACCCATCGCGACACCGGTCATGTGCGACGGTGCGAGCTTCGTCACCATCGACAGCCCCACCGGGGAGATGCACAGCTCGCCGGTCGTGTGGAAGAGGTAGACGAGGAAGAGCATCAGGAACGGCGTGCGGAACTCGGGCCCGGCCATCGAGATCGCGAGGTTGCACACGACGAAACCCAGGCCGACCTGCACGAGCCCGAGGCCGAACTTGCGCGGGATCGAGGGGTTGCGATCCTGCGCGGCGAGCTTGACCCACAGCCAGGCGAACACGGGCCCCAACAGGATGATGTAGACCGCGTTGACCGACTGGAAGTACTCGAAGTCCCACCAGCCCGGGTTCGAGACGTGGTCGCGCGCGAAGAAGTTGAGGGAGTTGCCGGCTTGCTCGAAGCACGCCCAGAAGATCATGTTCGCGAAGAGCAGCAGCAGGAACGCGTACATCCGCTGACCGCCAGCACGATCTCCGGCGGCGCTCATCTTGATCCCCAGGCTGACGAACCACAGCAGCATCCCGATCGCCAGGATCAGCAGGATGTAACCGCCGATGTCCTTGCGGGAGAGCAGGAAGTGCACGCACGGGGCGGTGACCGCGCAGCCGGCGAGCACGCACAGCAGCCACTTCGCCCCCTGCCGGTTCTCCGGAGTCAGGCCCTTGTCACCGAGGCCGCGTTGGAAGAAGCGGAAGGTCAGGATGCCCAGCAGCATGCCCGCGCCGGCCATGCCGAAGCCCCACCGGTAGTCGGGGAGCAGGACCAGCCCCGACGGGAGGATCTGCTCGGGCTTGGGCTCGTAGCCCGGCGGCAACGCTTCCCGGGCGACCTCGATCGGGAACACGTTCGAGATCCAGGCGCACAGGACCGGAGCGAGCGCCGCCCCGATGTTGATGCCCATGTAGAAGATCGTGAAGCCGCCGTCGCGCCGCGGGTCGTTGGGCCCGTAGAGCTTGCCGACGAGCGTGCTGATGTTCGGCTTGAAGAGGCCGTTGCCGACGACGATCAGCGAGAGTCCCCAGAGGAACGCGCTCTGGTCCTTGACGGTCAGCGTGAAGCAGCCCGCCGCCATGATCGTGCCCCCGAGCAGGATGCTCCGCCGGTAGCCCAGCACCTTGTCGGCGACGTAGCCGCCGAAGATCCCGACCGCGTAGACGAGCGACGTGTACGCGCCGTAGATCAGCGCCGCGTCCTTCTTCGCCACCATGAAGAGCTGCGCGACGTACACCGCCAGCAGCGCGCGCATGCCGTAGTAGCAGAAGCGTTCCCAGAGCTCCGCGAAGAAGAGCATGTAGAGGCCGGGGGGATGGCCCCCCTTGGACTCGGGGGACGTCGCGGCGACGGCTGGGCTGGACACGCGGGGCTCCTTGGGGACGAGGTTGAGGGGACGCGGGACTCGTGAGAGGGCGCCGCGGCCCGGGTTCGGATCCTCACGCGGCTTCGCCCCGGAAGGCAACCCGAAAACCCCGCCTCGCGCGGGGCTATCGTCCCGACACCTCGTCCACCGCGACGCGACCCACCATGATCCGAGTACCGCTCCGAGTCCTCGCCGCCGTCGGTCTGTGCGCCGCCACGGCCCTGTCCCAGCAGCCCCAGGCGATCGAAGTGCCCTGGGACGACAGTCTCCCGCCGGGAACCGCGCAGCACGTCGAGCGCGCGCTCGCCGAGTCGTCACGACACGGTGAGTTCGTCGACCTCGAGTTGCCCGATGGCGGCGCCCTGAACTGCTTCGTCGTGTATCCCGAGCGCGCCGACAAGGCCGGGGTCGTGCTCGTCGTCCACGACATCCGTGGGATGAGCGACTGGATCCGCGCGGTCGCCGACCAGCTCGCCCAGGACGGCTTCATCGCGATCGTGCCCGACTTCCTCTCGGGCAAGGGTCCCGAGGGCGGCGGCACCGCGTCCCTGGGCAAGGACGTGGGCCAGGCGATCCGCAAGCTCGGCGAGGCCGAGGTGGTGGCGCGGCTCGATGTCGCGAAGGCCTACGGCGAGGGCCTCGCGGCCGGGAACGGCAAGACCGCCGTGCTCGGCTACTGCTGGGGCGGAACGCAGAGCTTCCTCTACGCGCTCGAGCAACCGAAGCTCGCGGCCGCGGTCGTGTACTACGGCAACGTGCCGGGCTCGGACGCGGACTCCGCGCCGGCCGAACGCATCGCGAAGATCCAGGCCCCCGTGCTCGGCCTCTACGGCGGCAACGACGCGCGCATCAACGCGACCCTGCCGCCGACGATCGCGACGATGATGCAGCACTCGAAGCCCTACGAGTTCCACAGCTTCGAAGGCGCGGGCCATGCCTTCTCGAGCCGTCAGGACGGAGCCGGCGGCGCGAACCTCACCGCGGTCCGCCATGCGTGGCCGCTGACGCTCGGGTTCCTGCGCCGTCATCTGCGTTGAGCGCGCGCCGCGCGCGACTCAGCGCGGCGCCGGATTCGCGAAGACCGCGAAGTCCTTCGCGCCGAGCCCCGCCGCCAGCGCGCGGTCCATGGCCGCGGCGAGCGCCGGCAGCACGGTGAGAACCGCGTCGGGCGCTGCGGTCTGCGTCATGAGGCGCAGATCCTTGCGCGCCATCTTCAGCTCGAAGCTCGCCGGACCCTGCCCGGCCTTCGCGACCCGCTGGCCGATGAAGGGCAACGCGGCTCCTGGCTTGAAGACCTCGAAGAGCGCGAGGACGCCCGCCGGGTCGAGACCGCTCGCGCGCCCCATCGCGAAGAGGTCCCCCACCACGCCGGCCAGCGTCATGAGCACGGCGTTGCCGGCGAGCTTGTGGAAGGCGGCGAGCTCGGGGCGCTCGCCGCAGTGCCAGACCTTGCCGCTCATCTCGCCCAGCGGCGCGAGCAGCGGCTCGACCTCGGACGTCGGACCGCTGATGAGCATCAACCCGCCGGCCTCGCGCGCGTTCTGCGGCGACATGAAGACCGGGGCGTGCAGGTAGGCGAGCCCCGATGCGCGCCGTTCCGCGGCGCGGTGCGCGACGCGCGCGGGCAGGTTCGTGGAGTGGTCGAGCAACGGCACGCCGGGGCGAAGTCCCGATCGCAGCGCGCCGAGCACCGCATCGACCGCGTCGTCCTCGGCGAGCACGAGGTGCACGCGCTCGCATCCCGCGACGGTGTCCGCCGGGTCCGCGCCGGCCACGGCACCGTTTGCGACCAGGGGTGCGAGCTTCTCGCGCGAGCGGTTCCAGACGCGCACCGCATGGCCCTTCGCCAGCAGGTTCTCGACCATGCCGCTGCCCAGGAGGCCCGTGCCCAACACCGCGAGTTTGCTCATCGTCGTAGCTCCGTGGGGCGCACCGTAGCGGGACCCTCAGGCGGTTCCACGTCCGCGACGATGGCCCGGGTGGAAGCGTCGGCAGAGGATCCCCGCGCCACGCCGCGGCGCGCGTGCTTGAATCGCGCGCCTCCCGAGTCCCGCGAGTCCCCCTCATGAAGCAGCTCCTCCTCACCGCACTCGCTCTCGCCACGGGTCTGTCCGCGCAGAACGCCGGCATCTCGCTGAGCAATCTGGTCGACGGCTTCGTCGAGGTCCCCTACGCGCCGCAGCTCGTCCCGCAGAGCGGGATCACCGTCGAGGCCTGGGTCACCTACGACGACGCCACGATCGGCACGAGCTGGCGCTATCCGACGATCGTTCGCCAGAACCGCAACGCGGGGCAGGAGTCCTTCTTCCTGCGCGTCCAGGCCGACAACACGAACCGCAAGGTGATCCGCTGGCTCGTGAATGCCGGCACGCGGGTGAGCGTCGACTGGACCTTCGCGCCCGGCCAGCTCACGACCTGGACCCACCTCGCGGGCACCTGGGACGGCCGGACCGCGCGGCTCTTCGTCAACGGCGCCGAGGTGGGCTCGAACCCGGGCAGCGGCGCCTTGATCGACCAGGGCGACGTGCTGCGCATCGGCAAGGGCTCCGACATCGGCACGCCGATGGAGGTCTGGAACGGCAGCATCGACGAGGTCCGCCTCTGGCCGTTTGCGCGTTCCGCCGCCGAGATCACGGCGACGATGCACCAGGCCTTGTCGTCGATGCCCGGGCAGGTCTCCACCTGGAACCTCGACTTCAGCGCGGTGGACTCGTCCGCGGGCCGCCACGCCACGGTCGGCGGCGCCGTCGCGTACACGACGGCGGTCACCGCGCTCACGCCGGAGACCTTCCCCGGCCTCGCCGTCGGCAACGGCACGCCGGGCTGCAACGGCGCGATCGAGGCGGCGACGAGCTCCGTTCCGAAGCGCGGGAATCCGGGCTTCGCCGTCGTCGCGCAGCGCTTCCCCGCCCAGGCGTCGACGGTGCTGCTGCTCGGCCTCGCGGCCACTTCGCCGCCCCTGCCGATCCTCGGCGTCGACCTCTGGCTCGACCCCGCCGTGCTGATCGGCGGCTTCACGCCGTCGCTCGGCGCGCTCGGCGCGGCGCGACTCGACCTGCCGATCCCCGCGGGACTGCCCTCGGGCGCGACGCTGGCCGCGCAGTTCGTCGCGCTCGATCCGTGCGGACCGCTCGGGCTCACCGCATCGAACGCGATCGCGTTCAGCCTCCTCTGAGGTCCGCGGGCCGCGGCGAGACGCAGAGCGGCACGCGCGCTCCGAGCGCCGTGCGCGCGGCGCGTTCGAACGCGGCGAGCGCCGGGCCCGCGAGCGCGAGGAACGGATCGGCGAGGCGCTTCAGATCGTCGAGGGACTGCGGCGAGACCCCGAAGCACTGCTGCGCGAGCCGGCCGAGCTGATCGTGAAGCACGGGCAGCGAACCGATCGACCAGTCCTCGCCGTCGGGTCGGGGCACCTTCGCGGTGAAGTCGAACGCGATCGGCAGCCAGCACTGCGCGGCGAGCAGATGGCCGTACGGGGAGCGGGCGAACCCGGCGCCCTCCGCGCGGCGCCAGGCCGGATCGAGCCAGAGCGGTTCGGGCACGAGCTCGGGCAGCTCGAGTTCGGGATGGCCTGCGTAGACCGCGGCGAGTCGCACGGCGTCGAGGCCGCGCGGCCCGAGTTCGAAGCGCTGCACACCCTGCGACGGCTCTTCGCTCCACGGCAGTTCCGCCGGCACCCGTCCGCCGAGCGACTCGGCGAGATCGCGCCACCACCGCGCGATGCCCGCGGTGCGCGAGGCCGCCTCGTCCGGCGTGGCCGCGAACGCGCAGCAGAGCGGTCCGGAGTCGAGCACGTCGCTCATCGACGCGGCAGCACCTTCTCGGCGAGGAAGGCCTCGATCTCCGCGAAGAGGTGGAGTTGCTGGTGGACGTCCTCGACCCCGTGACGAACGCGCGGGTACGGCATGAAGCGGAACGACCTGCGGGCCTGCTGCAGGGCCCAGACGAGCTCGAGGCTGTTCCGCATGTGGACGTTGTCGTCCATCGTCGACGCGATCAGCAGCAGATCGCCGTGCAGCTTCGCCGCGGCCTCGATCACGCTCGAGCCGGAGTAGCCGTCGAGGTTCGCCTGCGGCGTGCCCATGTACCGCTCGGTGTAGATCGTGTCGTAGAAGCGCCAGTCCGTGACCGGGTTGACCGCGACGCCCGCGGCGAATCGCTCGCTGTGCGTCAGGTCGTAGAGCGCCTGGTACCCGCCGTAGCTCCATCCCCAGATCGCGATGCGCGCGGGGTCGGCCCAGCCCTGCGCAGCGAGCCAATCGAGCGCGTCCTCGTGGTCGGCGAGTTCGAGCCGCCCGAGCTGCCGATAGCCGGCACAGGCCGACACGCGACCCTTGCCGCTCGACGTGCGGCAGTCGACGACGAAGACGAGCCAGCCCTTCTGGGCCATGCGCTGATGCCAGAGCTGATCGCGCCAGCGCCAGCGATCGAGGACGCGCGGCGCGTGCGGGCCGGAGTACTGGTGCAGCAGCACCGGGTAGCGCTGCCGTGGATCGAAGTCGCGCGGCTCGACGATCATCGCGGGCAAGGTCGCGCCATCGCGCGCGGGGACGTCGACGAAGCGCGTCTTCGAGAGGCGGAACGCCGCCAGCAGTTCCCGGCGACCCTTCGCGAGCGTGGACTGGATCGCGCCGTCGGTGCCACGCACGGTCGTCGTCGGCGGCTCGTCGATGCGCGACCAGACGTCGACGAAGCTGCGATGGTCGGGAGCGAGCACGCAGTCGTGCCAGCCCTCCTCCCGCGTCACGCGCTCGGGATCGCCGCCGGCGAGGCCCACGCGGTAGAGGTGCTGCTGCTTCCAGTCGCCGCCCTCGCCGTGGAACCAGACGAGACCCGCGCCCTCGTCGACCGCGAGCACTTCGTCGACCTCGAACTCGCCGCCGGTGAGCCGGCCGACGAGCGCGCCGTCGAGCTTGTAGCGGTAGAGATGCGCGAAGCCGTCGCGCTCGCTGCGCCACAGGAACTCCTCGCCGCCGCGCAGCCAGACCGGTTCGGACGCCGCCTCGACCCAGCACGGACTGTCCTCGCGGAAGACGACCCGTTGGCCCGCGTCGGCGGCGTTGCCGGCGACCACGGTCAGCCAGCGCTGCTCGCGGTCCTGCACCTGGAAGAAGAGCTCGTCGCTGCTCGGATGCCAGGTCACGCGCACGACGAGCGGATCGTCGTGCAGCCACTGACCGAGGTCGAACCAGCGCACGTCGCCGCCCGCGACGTCCACCACGCCGAGATCGACGATCGGGTTCGCCTCGCCCGCGCGCGGATAACGGATCTCCTCGTGCAGGGCCTGCCCCGGCCGGTCGTTCGGGATGACGAGCTGTGACACGGGCCGCTGGTCGAGCCGCAGCAACGCGATGCGGGCGGAGTCGGGCGACCACCAGTAGCCCTGGAACTTGCCGCGCCCGTAGAGCTCCTCCTGGTAGACCCAGTCGAGTCGGCCAAAGAGCAGCTCCTCGTCGCCGCCTTCGGTCAGCATCAGGACGTCGCCGCCCTCGACGGGCACGACCCCGAGGTCGTGATCGACGACGAACGCGACGAGCTTCCCGTCCGGCGAGACCTGCACCCCGAGCTCCTCGCTGACGCTGCGCGTCAGGCGACGCGCGAGGTCCGCGCGCCGGTCGTACCAGAACAGGTCCTTGTGGACGTTGACCACGAAGCCGCTGTGGTCCTTCGCCCACACGAAGTCCTCGGCCTCGTCGAGCTCGTTCTCGAGCTCGTCACGGCGGAGCCCGGGCAACGCGGCGAGCGCGTCGAGCCAACCGGGATCGACGAACGGCGCCCGCTCGCCGAGATCGCGCGCGTGCTGCGAGAAGAAGGTCCGCACGCGCTTCCCGTCGCGCTCGGTCTCGGCGAAGACGAGCAGGTGCTCGGCATCGAGCCAGCCGAGCGGTTCCGCGTGCTCGGGGACCAGCGCGCTGTCGAGCGCGAAGCAGTCCACGAGCCGGAGCTCACGCTGCTCCTGGGCCAGGACGGGATGAGCCACGAGGAGCACGGCCATCGCCGCGCGGCGTCCGATGCGCATGGCGCGGGATGATTGCGTCTCGGACCGGGCGGTGCCAGGGATGCCCGCCCGCGCGTCGATCAATCCCGCTCGCGCTTGCGGTCGCGCTCCATCAGCTCGCGCACGGCGATGGCGGGGGCGAGGCCATCGAAGAGCACGCGGCAGACGGCGTCGCAGAGCGGCATCTCGATCCTCAGCTCGAGCGCGCGGCGCTGGACCACGCGCGCGGTGAAGACGCCTTCGGCGACCTTCTGCGTGCTCGCGAGGATGCTCGCCAGGGTCTCACCGCGGCCGATGCGCTCGCCGAGCGCGCGGTTGCGGCCGTGCGCGCTGAAGGCGGTCGCGGCGAGGTCCCCCACCCCGGCGATGCCGAAGAAGGTCTCGGCGCGGGCGCCCTCGGCCTCGCCGTAGCGGCGCATCTCCGCGAGACCGCGCGCGAGGATCGCGGCGCGCGCGTTGTCGCCGAGGCCCAGGCCCTCGGCGATCCCCGACGCGACCGCCATCACGTTCTTCAGCGCGCCGCAGAGCTCGACGCCGAGCAGGTCGTCGTTGCGGTACACGCGCAGGTGCTGGTCGGAGAGCGCCGCCTGCAGCTCGCGCCGCCACTCCATCGTCGCGCCGGCGAGGACGACGAGCGCCGGCATGCCGCGTGCCACCTCCTCGGCGTGACTCGGGCCGCTGAGGGCGAGCACCGGATGGCCGGGAGCGACGTCGGCGAGCACCTGACTCGGCCGCAGCGTGGTCGTCTGCTCGAGACCCTTGCTCAGCGAGATCAACGGCACGCCGGCGGGCAGGGCCTCGCGCATCGGAGCGACCGTCGCGCGCACGTGCTGGGTCGGCACCGCGACGAGCACCGCGCCGGCGCCCGCGAGCACGGCCCGCGCATCGCTCGAGACCAAGACCTCGTCCGGCAGCGAGACGCCCGGCAGATAGCGCGGGTTCTGGCGCGTCCGCGCGAGCTCCGCGGTGTACGCGACGTCATGCCCGAAGAGCGCGACCGCGTGTCGCATGCGCCACGCGGCGATGGCCATCGCGGTGCCGAAGCCGCCGTTGCCGAGCACGGCGAACTTCACGCGGTCCTCCGCGCGGCGCGCTCGCTGCGCAGGCGGGCGAAGTTGCTCCGGTGCGTCCAGAACAGGAAGGCCCCCACGGCGAGAGCGAGCACGGTGACGGGCCAGCGCGCACCGAAGGCCGCGCCGGGCTCACGGACGATCGCGCTGAGCGGCAGGGCGACCGCGATCGCGAGACTGCCGAAGAAGACGCGCCGCGTGACCGCGAGCACCGCGAAGAACGCGAGCAGCGCGACGCCGAGCGCGAGCGGCTCGACCACGGCGAAGACGCCGGTGGTCGTCGCGACGCCCTTGCCCCCGCGGAGCCGCAGGAAGGGCGAGAAGCAGTGACCGAGCACGGCGGCGGCGCCGAGGGCCACCGCGAGTCCCGGGCCGGCACCCGCGTCGAGTCCGAACCACGCGGCGAACCAGCGGGCCGGGGCGTAGCCCTTGAGGAAGTCGAGCACGTAGAAGAGCAGGAAGAACGGCACGCGGGCCTTGCCGAAGGCGCGCGAGGCGTTGGTCGCGCCGACGTTTCCCGAGCCGAGCGTGCGGATGTCGACGCCGCGCAGGAGCCGCACGAGCACGAGACCGAACGGGATGCCGCCGAGGACCCAGGCGCAGAGAATCGCGAGGACGATCGACATGAGCGGCTGCGGTGCGCATCGAAGGGGAAGCCGGGCGCAGGCGCAACGCTGCGGACTCGTCGCTATCCTCCGCGCCCCTTGGACCCTCTCGCGTCCTCCTCGGGCCCACCCCTGCGCGTCGGGATCGACACCGGCGGGACGTTCACCGACCTCGCGGTGCTCGACCGCGGCCGGCTCCGGATCCACAAGGTGTCGTCGACGCCGGCCGACCCGGGGCGCGCGGTCGTCGAGGGCCTCGCCGCGCTGCGCGGCGAGCGCGCGGTCGACGTCGTGCACGGCACGACGGTCGGGCTGAACGCGGTGCTCACCGGCCGCCTCGCGCGGACGGCGTTCGTGACGAACGAGGGCTTCGTCGACCTCGTCGAGATCGGCCGTCAGGATCGCCTCGGCCTCTACGACCTGGAGCCGCACCGCGCCGGTTTCCCGGTGCCGCGCTCGCTGCGCTTCACCGTGGCGACGCGCCGGCTCGCCGACGGCACGCTCGAGTCGGCGCCCACGCGTCACGAACTGCGTCGGCTCGCCGCGCAGTTGAAGGCGGCACGCGTCGAGGCCATCGCGATCGGCCTGCTCCACGCGCACGCACATCCCGGCGACGAGCGCGTCGTGGCAGATGCGCTGCGCGCGCTCGGCGTCCCCATCACGTGCAGCGCGGAACTCGTCGCGCGCGCGGGCGAGTTCGAGCGCTTCAGCGGCGCCGTGCTGAACGCCGCGATCCAGCCGATCGTCGGGGTCTATCTCGCGAAGCTCCAGGACGCCGTCGCGCCGGGACGCCTGCGATTGCTCCGCAGCAGCGGCGGCATCCTCGGCGACGACGAGGCGGTCGCGTTCCCCGCGCGCGCGATGTTCTCCGGTCCCGCGGGTGGCGTGATCGCGACGGCGCGGCTCGCCGCGCTGCGCGGCGAGGACCGGGTCGCCGCGCTGGACATGGGCGGGACGTCGACCGACGTCGCGCTGGTCACGCGTCACCTCGAGCCGAGCGCGGACGAGCGTCGCATCGCCGGTCTGCCGCTCCCCTTGCCGAGCCACGATGTGCACACCGTGGGCTGCGGCGGCGGCAGTCTCGCGTGGGTCGATGCCGGCATGGCCTTGCGCGTCGGACCGGCGAGCGCGGGCGCGGACCCCGGTCCCGCGTGCTACGGCCGGAGCGACGAGGCGACGGTGACCGATGCGCACGTCGCACTCGGCCACATCGCCGCCGACACCCTGCTCGGCGGCGGCCTGCCGATCGACCCCGACCGCTCGGTGCGCGCGATCGAACGCCTGGCGAAGCGACTCGGCATCGGCACCGCCGCGGCGGCGGAAGGCGTGCTCACCGTGGCCGACGTCGCGATGGCCCGCGCCCTGCTCGTGATCACGAGCGAGCGCGCCGTCGATCCCGTGCGCGTCCCGCTCGTCGCCTACGGCGGTGCGGGCGGGCTGCACGCCGCCGCCCTCGCGGCGCGACTCGGCATGCCCTACGCGCTCGTGCCGCCTTCGCCCGGTGCGCTGTCTGCGATCGGCCTCGCCCTCGCGGGAGAGAGCCGCGAGGAGCTCGAACCGGTGTTCGCCACCCTGAGCCCGAGTCGCGTCCGCGAGCTTTCGTCGCGCGCCGCCGCGCTGGCGGCGCGCACGCAGCAGGCGCTGGGTGGACGCAGTCGTTGCGGAGTCGACGTCAAGCTGCGCTTCGCGGGTCAGGGCGGCGGCCTCTGGATCCGCTTCGGGCCCGGCCTCGAGCGCCGCTTCCGCGCGGCGCATCGCGACCGCTACGGCTTCGATGCCCCCGAGTCCGACGTCGAGGTCGTCGAACTCCGCGCGCGGGCCGACCGACCCGGCCCAGCGCTGCGCCGCTTCGCGGAGCTCCCGCGCGTGGGGCGCGCGCAGGCGCTGCCCTCGCGACGCCCGCCCCTGGGAGGACCCTCGCTCCGCGAGTACCGCAGAGACGAAGTGCCGCGGGGCGCCGAGCTCGTCGGGCCGGTCCTGATCCGCGAGACGACCGCCGTGACGCGCGTGCCGCCGGGCTGGCGCGCCCGGGTCGACGACACGGGCCTCCGCCTGACGTCGGACTGAGACGGCGTTCGAGCCACAACCATCAAGTCGACAGGAACTTGAGGTCGCGGCGCATCGCGAGGTGCCGACGGGGTGGCGTTGACCGGTTTCCGGACGCTACGAGTACCGCCGCGCCGGACTGACGCGCTCCATACTCGAGCGACATCAGGCGCGAACGAGGTCGGCCGCCATCTCCAATCGACCTCGACATCCCCTTCCCGGGTCGATTCGGGACGGCAGAGGGCCGTCGCTTGACTTCTGCCGGCGGGCTCCTACACTACCCATGGCGTCAGTCGAGCAGAGAGACACCGAGAGGAGCCCGACATCGCGAGAAGGCTCCGTTCGGATCTCGAACGACCCGTTCGGGGTGCTGGATCGCTGTTCGACTTGGCTGTCCGACCTCGATCATCGTGTCGCGGACACAGTCCGCGACCGGTTCTTCGACAATCAGGTTTCAGGCGAGATAGCGGACGACTCTGTCGCCGTGAGCTCGCTGCATGCGAACGTGAGCCGGGGGTTGCCGCCAAGGGCGTAAAAACTTGACTCTCCTTCTTCCCCTTTTCCCGAAGTTTGCCCCCCGGCGTTTCTTTTCGACGCGTTCGCTGGAGACCTGAAGCCCGCCCCTTCGCGCGGCGCCCATGCCCGCCGCCGGAGCACGGCGCCGCGGACCGCCGCACCCGAAGCGCGGCTCAGCGCTGCGGCTCGGCGAGCGCGGACGGCGCTCGCGCCGCGTCGGACGAGCCCGCATCCCCTTGGCCCGCGCCCTTGCGTTGGCCGAGTTCCGCGCGGATCGCCGCGAGATGAGCGAGCGCGAGCGCTTCGCCGGGTCGATCGTCGAGCACGGCGCGCCACGCCACCGCGGCCTCCTGCAACTCGCCGCGGGCGTAGGCCGCCAGGGCCCGGCGCTGCAAAGCCGCGCGCCGGAGCTCGGCGATCCCCGGCTCCGGGAGCGGGCCCGTCTGCTCCTCGAGCAGCCGCAGGGCTTCCTCGGGCCGGCCTTCGAGGAGCCGGCGCCGCGCTTCGTCCACGAGGTCCGTCCCGAGCTCGGACCGCGAAGCCGCGCCATCGCCCTGGCTCGCGAGCGATGCGAGCCCGGGATGCAGCGTCGTGGTGACCTGGACGGCTCCCTCCGCCTCCCGGTCGGCGGACGCGGCGAGCAACGCCGCGCGACGCGACTCGGTCGCGCCGATCAGCTCACGGACACCGGGGGCCCCCGGCCAGACCTCGCGCGCGGCGACGAAGCGCTCGCAGGCGAGTTGATCCCGCCGCTCCGCGCGGAGATCCAGCCCCTCCTTCACGAGTCGCTGGGCGACACGGATGCGCCGCTCGACCGCCGCCGCGAGCGCGCGCGCCTCGGCGTACGCGGGGTCGTGGGGCGGGATGCCGTCGAGCACGGCGAGCGCGCTCACGAGCGCTCCGGAGCGCAGGAGCAGATCGGCCTCGACGATCGGCGCGGGAACCCGACAAGCGGAGAGCGCGAGCAGCGTGAGCGCGATCGCGCGACGCCGCGTGGCCCTCGTCACGCTTCCCCCCGTTCGCCCTTCTCGTCGTCCTCGTCCCAGAGCACCTCGAGGGGCGACTCGCCCACCTCGATCTCGTCGTCGAGACCGGCCGCATCGCGTTCCGCGAAGGAACCTCGGCCGGCCGCGGCGGCGAGCGGGATCGCGACCACGGGCGCCACCCGATCGCGCGGCGGATCGGCGCGGACGGCCTCCTCGAAGGCGAGGACGAGCCGCGGGTCGAAGATCGCACCGCTCTGCTCGCGCAGGGCGTCGAGGGCATCGGGCCAGGAGAGGGCCGGGCGGTGTCCGTCGCCGCTCAGGAGTTCGTCGTAGGTGGAGGCGATGGCGAGCACACGGCTCGCGATCGGGATGCGCTCGCCCCGGAGGCCGTCGGGATGACCGCTGCCGTCCCAGCGCTCGCGGTGGTGGCGCACGGCCAACGCGACGTCGGTCAGCTCCGGCAGCGCCCCGAGCAGGGAGCCGCCCCGCGCCGGGTGCTCCCGCAGCGACTCGAGCTCGAGCTCACCGATGCGCGCGCCGCCGGCGAACGCCGAGGGCCGCACTCCCGCCTTGCCCAGGTCGAGGACGAGCGCCGCTTCGGCGATCGTCTCCTGGTTCGCCGCCGGCACTCCGGCGGCCTCCGCCAGCGCCTGGGCGTGGCGACGCACCCGCTCGGGATGCCCGACCGGGACGTGGCCGCGCAGTTCGAGCGCATGCACGACCTCGCGCGCGAGGCGCAGGTAGCCGTCGCGCGCGACGCGCGCGGACTCCGCGCCGACCCGCGAGAGTTCGAAGAGTGCGTCGCGGACCTCGGCGACCGCGCCGGCCTCCTGCCCCCGGGAGGCGCCCGTCGCCATCTCGCCGCGCGCGATCTGCCGCGCCTGCGCGGCGATCGCGCGCAGCCGCAGCATCCAGCTGTGGGCCATCCACCCCGCGAGCGTGACGAGGGTCGCGCTGCACAGGAAGACGAGGCCGAAGAGGCTCCAGGGGAACTCGAGCGGCGGCAGGCCGGCGGACGTGTAGCGGACCCGCACCTCGCCGGCGAAGCCGTCGCTGCCGAGCGCCGGTGCCATGACCTCGTGCCGATCCGCGCCGAGCGGTCGCGAGACCAGGCCATCGCTGGTCTCGAGCGGGAGCCGGTGCCCCTGCTCCGCGTGGCCGGTGTCGACGCGCACCACACCGTCGGCGCCGAGCAGCAGCACGCGCGCCGCGGCGAGGTCGGCGGCCGACGACGCGAGCACGGTCATCCTCAGCTCATCGCCGCGCTCGAGCAGCGGCGCCGCGCGCGCCGCGACGGCCGCGCAGAGCGAGCTCTGTCGGGAGTGGAGTTCCGCGAGCTGCCGCTCGCGTGCGCCCTCGGCACCCGCGAGGGTCACGAGCATCGAGAGCGCGAGGGCACCTGCCGCCAGGACGGCGCAGAGCCGCAGCGTCAGCGACGCGCTCCTCGAACGTACGAACCCGGGCATACCCGGACCGGGTATCGGCGCGCGCCGACGCGCGACTTGCGCGCAGTGGCAACGGTTCTTCCCCGACGTCGCGGGCCGGCGGCGCGAAGCCCCGCTCGCGCGGTCACTTCACCAGGCTGACCGCTTCCGCTTCGAGCTGGTAGATGTCGATGCAGAAGCCGTCCTCGCGGGTCTCCTGCACGCGGAAGTTGCCGCTCACCATCACCGGGTCGAACTGGTAGTCGCAGCGCTTGTCGCCCTTCATGACGACGCGCACGATGCCGTTGATGTCGGGGGGCGTCCCGTAGCAGCACGCCCAGAGCGACTGCACGAGGAGGAACTCGCGGATGTTCTCGACCTCGTCGATCGGCAGCATGAAGCCGATCATCACGACGGGCTTCGCGTCGAGCTTGCGCACCCCCTCGGGGGCGCCCTTCAGGCCGTCCTGATAGGGCCAGGAGGAGATCTCCTCGAAGCGCAGCAGCTGCTCGATGCCCTTCAGCTCACCCTTCTTGATCCGCTGGATCAGGCGCCGCTCCGCGCCGAGCATCTCCTGCGCGCTGCGCATCGCGCGCAGGTCCTCGGGCGAGGCCCCGGGCGGCAGCTGGGGCTCGGGCTCCGGCTCCGGCGCGGGCTCCTCCTCCACCTTCGGCGGCTCGACGGCGGGCTTGGGGCTCACCGGCGTGGGCTTCACCGGGTCCTGCTTCGCCGGCTCCTGCCGCGCGGGCGGCGTCTTGACCGGACTCGACTCCACGACGACCGGCGGCTTCGGCGCCGGGCGCGCGGGCTCCTGGCAGGGAGCCGCGCTGAACGACCCCAACAGGGTCAGGACGAGGGCGCGAAGGCAGTTCATGGACATGGTCTGGCGCGGCTGAGGCACGACATCAGGAGATCGGTCCGAGGTGCTCGGCGACTTCGGTCGTCGAACCCTTGATCGCCGGCACGAGCCCGGCGAGGGCGCCGAGCAGGCTGACGCCGAGGATAAGCCAGAGCTCCTCGACCGCGAAGGCCGCCGGGTCCACCGGGACGTTGATCCGGGCCGCGATCGCCTCCCCCAGCGCGGCGGCGGCGCCGTGGCAGAGCAGGACCCCGAGCAGCGCTCCCAGCGCGGTCACCACCGCGGCTTCGAGCACGATGATGCCGAGGATCTGTCCGCGCCGCGCCCCGAGCGCCCGCATGATCGCGATCTCGCGGCGGCGCTCGTTCATCGTGTTGTAGAGCGCGACGAGGACGCCCGCGGCGGCCACCGCGATGACGAGCCACGCGACGATGCGCAGGACGTCCGCGACGTTGCCGACCAGCGCGAGCAGCTTCGCCACCTCGATGTGCGGCCAGGCGACCTGGGCGTCGCTGCGGACCTGGAAGTCCCGGCGCAGCCAGTTGGCGGCCAACGGATGCCGGGCGTCGAGCACGATCGCCGAGAGCAGGAGCTGGTCGATCGTCGCCTTCGCGTCGGGTTCGCCACCCGGCGCGACCTGCAGCGGGTCGTGGTCGTCGAGCGAGAAGAACAGGCTGAGCGGGACGAAGATCGAGCGATCGATCGGCGTGCCCGTCGCGGCGAGCACGCCGACGACGTCGGTCTGCGCCTCTTCGTGCACGTGCGCGCCGGGCTCGTCCTGGCCGTGCACCGGGACGATCACGCCGCCGACATCGAGGCCGAGCGTGCGTGCGACCTCGGCACCGATCACGGCCTTGCACCACGGTGCGGGCAGGACGTCGTGCGCATGGTCGTGCGCCGCCTCGCCCGGCGCGTGCACGTGCGCGTGCTCGCTCGCCGCGTCCGGGTCGTTGCGCTTCGCGACGTAGCCCTCGGCGAAGGCGAGCAGATCCTCGTGCGCGAACTTCCACGCCTTGCCGCGCGCGAATTCCAGGGTGCGCGGCCGCCCGGCGGCGTCCCTGCCGCGCGCGAACTGCGTGAACATCTCCTCGGTCGTGCCGATGACCGGGAAGCCGCCGTAGCTGTCGCCGCGCGCCTGGGGGATCGCGTAGCGCACGCCGTACTTCTTGTGCAGCGCGCCTTCGCGCAGCTCGCGATAGACGCCGAGCGGCACGACGCCCGGTGCGGAATCGAGGTTGAGCACC
The DNA here is from genome assembly GCA_020848735.1 of Planctomycetota bacterium. Classification (GTDB taxonomy): domain Bacteria; phylum Planctomycetota; class UBA1135; order UBA1135; family UBA2386; genus JACRLW01. The sequence goes on from JADLHO010000118.1 coordinate 52,083, forward strand.
GTGCTCAGCACGATCTGGAGCGCCGAGCCCTGCTTGGGCCCGACGATCGCGTCGTAGCCGGCGAGGCTCTGCTTGTAGCGATCCTCGACCTGGGCGAGCAGCAACCAGATCGCGGCGACGAGGCCGGTGCCGAGGGCGACGGAGAACGCGGTGAGCGCGCTCGAGAGCTTCCGCACGCGCAGGTTGCGCAGGCTGATCGACGCGACGTTCACGAGGCCTCCCGCAGGGTCTTCAGGTCGATCGTGCGCTGCATGAGCCGCGCGCTCTCGGGATCGTGCGTCACCATGACGACGGTCCGACCCTCGTCGCGCGCGATCTCGAGCAGCATCTCGAGCACCCGGGTGCCCGTCTCGCGGTCCTGGTTGCCGAGCGGCTCGTCGGCGAGCACCAGCTCCGGCTCGTGGATCAAGGCGCGGCACATCGCGACCCGCTGCTGCTGCCCGATGGAGAGCTCGCGCGGCCGGTGCGCGAGGCGGTCGCCGAGGCCGACCCGCTCGAGGAGCTCCTGGGCCCGCGCGCGATGCCTCGCGTCGGCACGCCCGCCGAACACCGCACCGAGCATCACGTTCTCGAGCGCGGTGAAGGGCTGCAGCAGGTTGAAGGTCTGGAACACGATGCCGACGTGTCGCGCCCGGAAGCGGTCGAGACCGCCCTCGCTGAGCGTCGCGAGGTCCGTGCCGCAGACCGCGACCGTGCCGCTCGTCGGCCGCTGGATCCCGGCGATGACGTTGAGCAGCGTGGTCTTGCCGCAGCCCGAACGCCCCATGAGCGCGAGTTGCTCGCCGGGCGCGACGCGCAGTTCGCGGACCGAGCACGCGAGCACGGTCTCGGCACCGCGCCGGTATTCCTTGCGGAGGTCGTGGATCTCGATCATCGGCTCGTCAGGAGGGCGCGCAGGATACGGGGCCTCCGGCCCCCCGGTCAGTCCGGGCTCGGTGACGCTCCAACCAGGTGAGCTCGCGAACGATGCCAGCGACGAGATCGCGCTCGGGACGCCAGGCGGGGTCGAACACCGACCAGGTGTAGGTCTCGACCTCCAGCAGGGGCGCCTCGCGCGGCAGGGCCGCGAGCACCCGCTGCAACTCCGCCTGCGTCGAGCCGAGCACGCCCCGGTCGTCCCAGAACAACGGCACGTGGAAGTGCGTGCGGATGCGGCGCGCGGTCTCGAACTCACGCCGGCGCTGCCGCACCTCGCCGAGGTCGAGCGCGCGGAGTCGACCGTCGTCCGCGACGGTCTGGTGGAGGTAGCGCGGCTCGTCGAACGCGAGCAGCAGGTCGAGTGCGGCCCCGTCCCGGAGTTCCAGGCAGCTCGACACCTGGAGCTTCGCGATCGCGACGTCGCGCGCGTGCAGGCTCGCGAGGGCGAAGAGCGCATCCTCGCCGACCACGGCCAGATGACAGAGATCCACGCAGACCCCGAGGTGGCGGCGCAGCAGCGCCTCGTCCTCGCTGCGCGCGAACACGCGCCCTTCGAGGAAGTCCGCCGTGTCGATCACGCGCTCGAGCAGGCAACAGGGCTCGGGCTCGAGCGCGAGCACCGCGACGACGCCGTGCTCCGCCTCGATCCGCGCCAACGCGCGAGCCGCCGCACGGAGTTGCTCCGCCATCGCGTCGAGATCACCGCGGCCGAAACCGAGCGGCAGCGTCGAGAGCGGAACGGTCGTCCCCGGCGGCACGAGCTGGGCCACCGCGCGCGCCGCGTCGAGCGTGTAGCCGAGACGGCGCGGATCCGCCCAATCCGGGCGATAGACCGCCGCCTTGACGACCGGCGCATGGAAGCCGCCGTACGGGAACACGTTGAGGGTCGCGATGCGCAACCGCTCGCGCGCGAGCGCCTCGCGCACCCGATCGCATGCGGCGCGGTCGTGGGCCAGTGCCGCGGCGGTCGCCGCGGTCCACCACACCCCGAGCGGGAACCCGTCGCCTCCGCCGGGGAACGCGCGGGCCACGGCCGCCGACGGCCCGGCGAGCACTCCCAGCCACTCCTCGAGCGACTCGGCGGGATGCACGTTCCCGCAGTAGGTGATCGTCGGTGGGCTCACGGCGCGCGCAGAGTCGGTCGCGCGCACGCCGCGCGCAAGGGCGCGCTGCTCAGCCGAGCTCGAGGATGCGCTTGTAGAACGGCGGGACCGCCCGCGGGTCGTCCGTCATCATCACGTGCTTGTCGAGCCAGTCCGGGGCGCGCTTGTCCTGCACCATCACCTTGAACTGACGGCGCATCGACTCCCAGTACGGCTCGTTCCCGTGCTGCCCGAAGAACACCACGGGGGACATCTCGATCACGCCCAGCTTCATGTCGGTCATCGTCAGACCGATCTCCTCGAGCGTGCCGAGTCCGCCGGTGCAGAAGATCTGGAAGCTGGCGATCTCGAACCAGCGCTGGCGGTTGTGCCGGCTGCTGTCCTGGAAGCACTGGTAGAAGTCGGCGTCCTTGTTGGTCGCCTGGTCGACGGTCTCGATGTAGTTCGCGCCGACGAGCAAGCCGAGGTCGTGCGCGATCACGCTGGCCTGCTGCATCGCGCCGGGTCCGCCACCGGTCAGGATCGCGAGGTTGTCGCCGAAGAGTCCCTTCAGGCTGGTGAGCAGCTCACGCAGCTTCGCATCGTCGACCGCGGTGAGCGGCCGGGCCGAACCGTAGATCGCGATGACCAGCGCGTTCTGGAACCGCGCCTCGAGGTGCGGCTGGAGGAAGTAGCCGCGCAGCCCGCGGAAGGTGTGCACCGCGAGATGGCCCCAGTCCTCGTTGCACCAGAACACCTCGACGCCCAGCGCCGCGTAGTCCGCGAGCCGCGCCTGGTCCTTCGCGGAGAGGAAGGGCCCGTGCTCGAAGCTCGCGCGGCGGAAGACGATCCGCGCGATGCGCCGATCGATCGCCGCCTTGCAGAGCTCGACGTGCTCGATCAGGTTCGGGAAGTAGCCGAGCAGCACCGTGGAGCGGGCACCGAGCGGGATCTCCGAGAGCACGCTCGTGCCGAAGATCGGCAGCGGATCGTTGGAGTAGTCGCGCGTCGCGCGCAGCTTCTCGATGCGATCGCCGTTGCCGTTGGGCGAGTGCCAGACCAGCCGCGGCGCCTCGCCGCGCGCGATCGCATCCCAGTCGTCGACGACCGCGACGAAGCGGTCGAAGTAGCCGCCGTGCACCGCGGTCTGCAGACGATCGAAGAGCGCCAGCGTGGCGTCGAAGGTGACCTTCTGCCGGAGCTCCGCCGGCGTGCCCTTGGGCAACACGACCGGGAAGACCCGGACCGCGGGTTCGACGGCCTGGGCCTCGTAGACCCGCGCGCTCACCGAGGGATTGACGATCGTCTCCTGCGAGCAGTTCGTGAACTCGAGGAACACGCGCGTGCCGCGCGTCCGGACCGGATCGAGCACGATCGCCTGCAGGTGCTTGCCGAGCTGCCCGGGCTCGCGGTCGAGCACCACGTAATGACGGTGCAGGAACATCGAGCACGACGTGATGACCCCCTGGCCGGGCTCCATCACGACGTTCTCGACGTCGCGCGCGACCTGCATGCGGTTCAGCACGCTCCGCCCCTCGGCGCTCGCGAGGATCGTCAGGACGTCGTCGCGGGTCAGCGGCCGCGTCAGGTCGTAGACCCGGCGATGCGTGCGGATCGTGAAGCGACCGCGCTCGTCGATCGAGTAGGCCGCCGGCAGTTGCAGCGCGCCCTCGCGGATGGCGTCGAGGATCCCGCGGGAGTCGAGCCGCCGCTCCTCCGGGCAGAACACGAGGCGTCCGATCCGCAGGCCGGGCACCACCGCATCGTGGAGGTACTTGCCGACGTCGTACCCGGGGATGGCGACCTCGAGACGCGCCCGGAACTGCGCGGCGCCGCGCTCGATCGCGATCGGCGAGGTCGGCGTCAGGTCGATGCCGATGCGTGCGATGCGGCTGCGGGAGGCAAGGACGAGTTCCTTCTCGCGCCCGGCGACCATGCGTTGGAAGCCGGCCTCCAACGGGATGCGCACCTCGACTTCGCAGCGGTTGGTTTCGCAGGAGAGGACGCGCGCGACGACGCCGTCGTCGGTCTGCGGCGTCACGTGGACGGGTGCGGTCAACGGTGGGCTCGTCGGTGCGAGGATGCGCTTGGTCGCGGTCACGGTCATCGGCAGGTTCCTGGATGCGCCGATGGGACCGAAGCCACGGGATCGACCTCACGCCCTGCCCAACACGACCCTGCCCCTGCCCGGACGATCCCGTCTTGGGACGCACGACCCACGATCCGCGCGCGCCGCGGCCTGGGCTCTGCGCCCCCGCATCCCGCGCACTCGGCGCCGAGACGGGAGATCGACCGATCCGAAGGACCTGCGCCCGACCCGGAAGGGGCGAGTGCGAAAGTCAAACGCGACCTGCGCCAGCCTTTCGGCTGGCGCAGGTCGCGTCGTTGGAGCGGGTGATGAGGCTCGAACTCACGACCCTCACGTTGGCAACGTGATGCTCTACCACTGAGCTACACCCGCGGGTGTGAGGACGAGAACGTGTAGGGACTTCGTCCACCCGACGCAAGTACGATTTCGACCCTCCTGGGCCTGGACCTGAACCCCTCTTGGCCTTCGTCTGCAAGACCACTCGCCTCGATGAACCCCCGGCCCGTCCGCAACTTCGCCGATCTCGTCCGACGTTCCGCCGAGCGCTTCGGGGACGCGGTGTTCCTCGAGCGACGCGACGGCCGCGGCGGCGAGCCGACGAGCTTCCGCGCCCTGCTCGACGACGTGCGCAAGCTCGCCGCAGGCCTCGCCGCGCTGGGCATCCGGAAGGGTGACCGCATCGGGCTCATCGCCGAGAACCGCCGCGAGTGGCTGGTCGCCGACCTCGCCTGCGCGTGGCTCGGCGCCGCCGACGTGCCGCGCGGCACCGACACCACGCCGGCGGAGCTCGCCTTCCTGCTCACCCACGGCGGCTGCCGCTTCGCCTTCGTCGAGACGAACAAGGTCGCGCGCGAGCTGCGCAAGCTGCGCGCCTCGCTGCCGCAGCTCGAGATGCTCTGCGTGATGGCGGAACGGAGCGACGACGCGGAGACCCTCGACTTCGACACCGTGCGGAGCCGGGGCGAGGACTGGCTCGCCGCGCGACCGGGTGAGCTCGAGGCGCTCGCCGACGCCGTCGGCGAGGACGACGTGCTCACCGTGATCTACACGAGCGGCACGACGGCGAACCCGAAAGGCGTCACGCTCACGCACGGCAACCTCCTCGAGAACATCCGCATGGTCGAGGAGGTGCTCGAGTTCGACCCCAACGACCGCGCGATCTCCGTGCTGCCCTCGTGGCACAGCTACGAACGCATCATGGACTACGTGCTGCTCTGGGCCGGCAGCAAGCTCGTCTATTCCGACCGCCGACGGATCAAGGACGACCTGCGCGCGGTCCGACCGACGATCTTCGTCGCGGTGCCGCGGCTCTGGGAGGTGATCCACGACGGAATCGTCGGCCACTGCCGCAAGCAGTCGGGGCTGCGCCGTCGCCTGCTCGAGTTCGTCCTATCGAACTGCCGTCGGATCGGAGCCGGGCGCGCGGGCTTCGTGCACCGCGCGCTCCACCGCGTGTTCGCCCGCTCGATCCTGCCGCGCTTCCTCGAGGCGACCGGTGGACGACTGCGCATCGCGGTCTCCGGCGGTGGATCGCTGCCCGCGCACGTCGACGAGTGCCTGCTCGGCATGGGCATCCCGCTGCTCAACGGCTACGGCCTCACGGAGACGAGCCCCGTCGTCGCGGTGCGGCGGCCTTCGGACAACTGCGCCTACACCATCGGCCCACCGGTGCCGCGCACGCTCTGCGAGATCCGCGACGAGGCCGGTCAGGTGGTGCCGCAGGGCAAGGTCGGGGTGATCTGGATCAAGGGCCCGCAGGTCATGCGCGGCTATTGGCGGAACGACGAGCAGACCGCGCAGGTGCTCGTCGGCGGCTGGTTCAACAGCGGCGATCTCGGCTGCTGGACCGAGCGCGGTCACCTGCGCATCACGGGTCGCGCGAAGGACACGATCGTGCTCGCGGGTGGCGAGAACGTCGAACCCGAACGGCTCGAGACGCAGATCAAGACCTCGCCGCTCATCGAGCAGGTCATCGTGCTGGGCCAGGACCAGAAGACGCTCGGGGCCCTGATCGTCGCGAACCTCGAGTGCCTCGCGCAGGAACTCGCGGAGACGGGTTGGGATCTGCGCGACGGAGTGCTGCGCGGCGAGGCCGTGCAGCGTCGCTTCCGCACCGAACTCGATCGTCTCGTCACGCGGGAGGCGGGCTTCCGCGGCCTCGAGCGCATCGCGCAGTTCCGCGTGCTCGCCGAGCCGATGACGGCCGAGAACGGTCTGCTCACGCAGACGATGAAGCTGCGACGGCACGCCGTCGTGGAACGCTATCGGCCGCTGATCGACGAGCTGTTCGGCGGCCAGGCTGCGGACGGCGAAGGCTGAGCCTCGCGGGCACCGACGGCGATCGCGTCGGGGAGTCCATCGCCCGAATCCGGGGTGTCCGCGATCCACCGCACGACGTCGTCGATCGCATCGGAAACGGCTGCCCTGAGTTCGACGCCGCGTGCGAGCCGCGCCGCGATGCCGCTCGCGAGGGCGCAGCCGGTGCCGTGCACCGGCCCGCGACGGAGCCGCGCGTGTGCGAACTCACGCCGCGCCTGCCGCGAGTGGAGCACGTCGATCGCGAGCTCCCCGTCGCCGTGACCGCCTTTCACCAGCACGGCCTCGGCGCCGCGCGCGAGCAGCGCCGCGGCACCGGCGTCGTGCTCCAATCCGGTGAGCGCCGCGAGCTCCGGCAGATTGGGAGTGAGGATCGCGCCGAGCGGGACGAGCTCGCCGACGAGCGCGCGCGCGACCGCGGCGGCCTCGCGCGGCCCACCGCCCGCGGTGGCGGAGAGGACCGGGTCGACGACGAGCGCCGGGCGAGGTGACGGCAGCCCCGCGTACCAGGACGCGATCACGGCGACGGTCGCCGCGTCGGCGCAGAGCCCGAGCTTGATCGCGTGCGGGACGCCCTCGCGCCGGATCGCATGCAGCATCGCGATCAGCACACCGGGATCGGTGGCGTTCGCCGCGACGAAGCCCGTGCGACCTTGCACCGTGAGACAGGTCGGTGCGAGCGCCGGCGACAGACCGAGGCGATGCGCGACCCGCAGGTCGAGCGCGAGACCGGCGCCGCCGGTCGGGTCGATCCCGGCGAGGACGGCCAGCCGCGCGCTCATCGCACCTCGACGCTCACGCTGCGCCGCGTCACGCCGTCGGAGGCGATCCGCAGCGTGCGCAGGCCGCGCGGCGCCGCGACCGGCACGGCGAAGACGAGCACGCGCGGCGTCGCGAGCACGCGCGCGAGCGGTGTGGCGTCGAGGCTCGCGGCGAAGTCCTCGTCATCGAGCGCATGGCCGCGCAGGACGAGCAGGCCACCGGCGTCGACGCTCCCGGGCAACGCGAAGAGCGGCGCGCGTTGCAGCACGCGATCGATGCCGAGCGCCAGGTCGGCGGCCGCGATCACGCCGTCGTCGTCGGGATCCTCGCCCGCGTTCGCCGGGGCCTCGCCGAGTCGCGCGGCGAGCGCACGCAGGTCGCGCACGTCCGCCTGTCCGTCGCCGTCCAGATCCGCGCTGAACGTGCGTCGCTCGGCGCAGATGCGCGCGGCGCCGGACAACGTCGTCGCGCCCGTGACGAGCACGCGGCGCTGGTCGTCGCCGCGCCGGGCGACGATCGCCGGCGCGCCGTCGAACCAGACCGCGAACTCGGCCCCGCGACGACACGCGGCGCGCGACTCGATCACGACGAGGAGCTCCAGCGACTCGTCGGCCGCGAGCGTGCGCGAGGCCGGCAGGCGCACGCGACCCGCGGTGTCCGGCACGGCGATCGGTCCGGCGAGGCGGGCATCACCCTGGCCGAGCCGGCCGTCGCGATCGACATCGACGAAGAGCCCGAGGCCGAGCAGCTCGCGCGAGGCGTCCGCGCTGCCCGCGATGCCGCACTCGAGGGCCTCGAGCGCGATCGCCACGGGGGCGCCGTTGTGGAGCGTGAAGGCGAGGGCGTCGTGCGCGAGGCCCGGCGCGAAGACGGCCTCGGTGGGTCCCGACGCCGGTGCCCGCAGCTCGAGGGCCGCGCCCGCGTCGAGGCGCGCATCGAAGCGCATCACGACGGCATCGCTCTCGCCCTGGTTGCCGGCCTGCAGGGGGTTCGCGCCGATCGGGAAGTCGATCGAGAAGCTCGAACCGACGGCGATCAGCTCGTCACCGACCCCGCCCGCGACCACGTCGACGAGCAGATCCTTCGCGGAGCCCCCGGCGTAGCTGATCGCCCGCAGCATCGCGAGGGTCGGATCGAACTGCGCGACGAAGCCATCGCGCGAGCCGCCGCCGTAGTTCGGCTGCGCGGCGCTCGCCGGGACCGGGAAGCCCAGGCCGGCGGTCCACCCGACCACGGCAAGGCCCCCGCCCGGGAGGAGGGCGATGCCCTCGCAGGAGTCGTCGCCGGCTCCGCCGAGCATCGTCGCGGCGCGCAACACGGAGAGGTCGGCGGAGAAGCGCGCGACGAAGCCGTCCTCCAGACCCTGGGTGCGGACCTGGAGCGCATCCGTCGACGCGGGGAAGGTCGCGGCGGCGTCCAGGGCCGAGCGCCCCGCGGCGTAGATCTCGCCGTCGGGGGCGATCGCGAGGGCGCGCACCTGCTCCGAGCCTTGCCCCCCGAGGTAGCTGCACGCGCTCACGCGGCGGGCGTCGCTCGACATGCGCACGACGAAGCCGTCCCAGAAGCCGCGCAGGGTCCTCTGCGCGGCGGTCGCGGTGACGGGCAGCGCGGTCGACGCGGTGAGTCCGCCGAAGACGATCGCGCCATCGGGTGCGATCGCGAGGCCGCCGAGGAAGTCCTGCGCGAAGCCACCGAGGTAGGTCGACCAGAGCAGGTTCGCGCCGCTCGCGTCGAGCTTGGCGACGAAGACGTCGGGCAGGAAGACGTTGCCGCTGCGGAACTCGGGCTGGATCACCCCCGGCGTCGTCGGGAACGCGTCGGCGGTCGTGTCGCCCGCGGCGACGACGCTGCCGTCGGGCAGCACTTCGAGCGCGCGCACGAAGTCGTCGCCGACGCGCCCGAGGAAGCTCGACCAGATCAGGCGCGAGCCATCGCTGCTGAGCTTCGCGACGAAGCCGTCGCCGATGTTCGCGAGCAGTCCGCCGCCGAAGTAGCTGCGCTGGTAGGCGCCCACGCTCGTCGGGAAGTCCGCGGAGCCGGTCCAACCGCCGACGACGAGTTGGCCGTCGGGCGCGAGCGCGAGCGCGTCGATCTCCTCGAGCTCCGAGCCGCCGAGATAGGTCGACCAACGCAGCACGGCGCCGTCGCCGCTGAGCCGCGCGACGAACGCATCGCGTTGACCCGTCGCGCGGAAGGCACCCGGACTGGTGGGGAAGTCCGGCGAGCCGGCCCAGCCGGCGAGGACGAGGTCGCCGTCCGGCAGGCGACGCACGCGCCGGCATTCGTCGCTCGCGCTGCCGCCGAGGTAGCTCGACCAGACGAAGCCGGGATCGACGCAGAGTCGCTCGTCGGAACGCACGCCCTCGACGACGAAGCCGAAGCGCGACGGTCCGAGCACGACCGCACGGCTCGGCACGGCGACCTCGCGAGCATCGCGCACGACGAAGGTCCGCGGCGGCCGCTGCACGAGCGTGGTCGTCCGACCCGCGCCGAGCGCGGCGACGAGGCGGAGCGAGCCGTCGGCTTCGGCGTGCATCGACTCGGTGCCGAGGACCTCGATCGAGACCCCGGCGAGGGCGTCGGCATCGCGCACCACGAGGTCGTACGCGAGAGCCGCGGCGCTCGACGCCTCGGTGTCGGCCCGCAGGACGACGTCGACCCCGGGCCAGGCGTCGGGGCGGCGCAGGGTCGTCCACGAGTCCGCGGCCGAGACCAGGACCGACCGCTTCAGGACGTGCACCGGGCTCGCGGCCGCGCCCTCCCCCGTGAAGGGCCGCGAGCCCGGCCCGAAGCGGAAGCGCAGGGTGACGCCGAGGCCGTCCGCGCCGAGCGTCGCGAGCGCGAAGCCGTCGTCGCAGACGAGGGCCGGTTGCGGCGACCCGAGCGCGGCGAAGCGGACCTCGTCCCCCCACTGCCCCGAATTGGGAACGAAGCGCAGGGGCTCGCGCGGCAGCAGCCCCGGCGAGCTCACGCCGGTCATCGCGGGGCCCGTCGTCGGTCCGGGACGGAAACCCAGACCGGTCGCGATGGCGACGACGAGACCGGCGCCGCAGGCCGCGGCGAGACGCTGTGGGGTCATGCGGAGAGGGCGCGCAGACGCTGCGCGGGCGCGGAAGTGTAGCCCGCTGGACCCGCGCGGTTGCGCCGATGCGGCGCGGCCGGCCCCCGGGTCAGTCCTTCGTGCCGCCGAGTCCGGCGACGCTCGTGCCTTCCAGCCCGAGCGCCTCCAGCGCGTTCTTCTCGAGCCGCCGCTCGAAGCGCTTCACGGTGCGCTCGTCGTCGTCGGGGAGCTTCACCGAACCGCCGGCGACCCGGCCATGGCCACCGAAGGAGCCCTCGCCATCGAGGGCCGCGCCCAGGATGTCGTAGGCGTCGCGCGCGAGCTCGGTCCGCAGCGAGACGTAGTAGGTCGCGCCGACCAGGCCGCCGCAGATCACGGTCTGCTTGCCCTCGAGGCGCATCAGCAGATCCGCGACCTCGGCCACCATCTCCGGTGCCTTGATCCGGCCGAGCGAGCAGAGCACCAGGCCGCCGTAGATGCGGACGCTGTTCAGGGCCTCGCGCAGCGTGCGGTAGTAGTCGCTGGAGAGCTCGGGCTTCTGGATCGCGCGCAGGATGGCGCGATCGACGCGGGGCGCGAGGTACTCGTAGGCGCGCACGTCGAGCGCGCTCGTGTCGCGGGAGAGATCCGCGGTGTCCGTCAGCAGCCCGTAGAAGAGCGCGGTCGCGAGCAGACCGGGAACCTCGACGCCCGCATCCATCAGGTAGCCGGTGACGATCGAACTCGTCGCGCCGACCGCGAGCCGCACGTCGTTGAACACGATCGGCGCCACCGGCCGCTCGATCTTCGGCGGGACATGGTGGTCGACCACGATGTCGATCGCGCGCCCGGGCGGCAGATGCGTGTGGCCGAAGCCCGGTTGCGTGTCCACGACGGCGAGGCAGTCGTACTGCGAGACGTCGATCTGATCCTGCGGCGTCATCTCGATGGCGCAGGCCCGGACCATCTCACAGTTCTCCGCCCGCATGATGCGGCCCGAGAACGCGAAGCGCGCGTCCATGCCGAGCCGCGTCCGTGCGAGGTGCACGAGGCCCGCGGCGCTGGCGAGCGAGTCGGGGTCGGGGTTGGCGTGGGTCAGCACGAGGAGACGCTGCTTCGTCGCGAGGAGCCGGATGAGCTCCGCGGTCGTGCGGCCGTCAGTCCTTGCGTGCTGGACACCGTTGCGCTGTTTCATCGCGCTGAGGGCGGAACCGTTCATGCGTGCTTCGGCTACGCGCCGAGCAGCACTACAGGCCGAACTTCTCCAGGAACGATCGGATGCCCGCCATTTCGGCCGGCGGTATCGAGGGATCGAGTTCGAGCACCGCCGGGAAACGTGCACCCGCGCCACTCCAATAGGACGCGAGCAGCGCGTGGTCGACAAGTCCGGAGCCCGGCACCTGCTGGATCCGGCCTTCCGACCAGTCCCCGAGCGTGAGTCCCGCGAGCCGCGGCCCGAAGCGCTCGAGCCAGTCGCCCTGCGCTTCTCCGAGCCGCTCCTCGCGGCAGGCACAGAGCGCGGCCTCGTGCCAGTACGCGAGCCGCTGCCGCGGGAGGTCCTCGAAGATCAAGGAGAGGGCAGAGGGCGTGCCGAGACCGTCGATGGTCCGACTGGCCGTCAAGCAGAGCTCCACATCGGGAAAGCGCTTGCCGATCCCGTAGAGCGCGCGGCAGGCCGCGTCGAGGGCGCGGGTTTCCCCGGCGCGGCGGCGGGCGACCTGCGCGGCGAGGCGTTCCGGGGTCCAGACCAGGGTCGGGTCGGCGAGGTCGACGGGACCGCGCTCACCCGCCAAGGGCACGGCGCCCGGCTCACAGACGAAGCGCCGGAGCCCCAGGGCCAGCGCCGAGTCCAAGGCGTCTTCCAGGCTGCGGCGGGTGGTGGCGAACTCGCCCTGGTTCCGGCTGCCGAGGCCACGGTCGGGGCGTTCTTCCCCCGCCGAGGGCGCCGCGAAGCGCCAGGTCCCCGCGAGGTCGAAGGGGAGATCCGCCGCCGCTTCGCGCAGCGCGTGCCAGTCGATCGGTCGCGGGGTCGGCGAGGGCAGCAGCCCGCGGAAGCCGCGCTCCAAGGTCCAGATGCAGAGCCGTCGGGGATCGCTCGGGCCGTGCACCGCGGCCCAGCTCGCACCGAGATAGCGCCTCAACGACACGCGGCGCTCCAGGGCATCGCGGGCGCGGACTCATGCGCACCAGGCGAGGGGGCTTCGGACGAGGGGTTCGACATGGGCATTCGCCGCGGCGCTCGGATGGGCGGTCCCGGCGCGGGTTGATCGTCCAGCGGCGCGGGCGACGATCAAGCGGTGCCCGTGACCACCGACCTCGCACCCCAGTCCGCGGACCAGCGCGCCGTGCATCCGACACGGCTCGGGGTCGTCGACGTCGGCAGCAACGCGGTCCGGACGATGATCGCCGAGGTCCTGCCCGAACGCGCACCCGCGGTGCGCATCCTCGAGTCGCATCGCGAGCCCGTGCGCCTCGGGCGCGACGTCTTCCTGACCGGCAGCATCCCCGAGGAGAAGATCGATGCGCTGGTCGCCGTGCTCGCACGGTTCCGCGCGAGTTGCGCGGCGCTGGGAGTCGGACGCATCGAGGGGATCGCCACGGCCGCCGTGCGCGACGCGCGCAACCAGGCGGAGCTGCTCTCCCGCGTGGAAGACGGCACCGGCCTGAAGCTCCGCGTGATCAGCGGCAGCGAGGAGGCCTGGCTGCTCACCGCGGCGGTCCGCAGCAAGGTCGACCTGAGCAAGGGTCGCTCGATCCTCGTCGATCTCGGCGGCGGCAGCGTCGAGGTCAGCATCGTCCAGGACGGCGAGATCGTCCACTCCGACTCCTATCGCCTCGGCGCGTTGCGCGTGCTGCAGGCGCTCGAAGGTGGGCGCACGACGAGCGACGGTCGCAACTTCCTCGATCTCGTCGACGAGTACGTCCGCTCGGTCGAGGACCGGATCCGCGACCATCTCGGCGGCGAGTCGTTCGATCGCTACGTCGCCACCGGCGGCAACATCGACTCGATCGCGGACCTGCTCGCCCGCGAGTCCAAGGTCACGCGCAGCGGCGGGATCGAAGCCTGCACCCTTGCCGACGTGCGCGACCTCACGGCCCGTCTCGCCGAATGCAGCTTCGACGAGCGCTGTGCGCGCTTCGGCCTGCGACCGGACCGGGCCGACACGATCCTCCAGGCTGCCGTCGTCTACTTCCGCATCGGTCGCGTCGCGAAGGCCGAGACCGTGCTCGTGCCCCGCGTCGGCATGCGCGACGGACTGCTCCACGAACTCGTCGCCGAGACCTTGCTCGAGACGAGCGCGGCGCAACACCGCGACTCGCTGATGTCGACCTGCCGCGCGCTCGGCCGGCGCTACCACGTCGACGCCCGCCACGCCGAGACGGTGCGGTCGCTCGCCACGGAGCTCTTCGACGCCACCGGCACGCTGCACCAGCTCGGCCGCGGCGAACGGACGCTGCTCGAGGCCGCGAGCCTGCTCCACGACATCGGGGCCTTCGTCAACAACGCCTCGCACCACAAGCACGGCTGGTACCTCATCCGCGAGAGCGACCTCGCCGGACTCGACGATCGCTCCCGCGAGGTCGTCGCGCTGGTCGTGCGCTACCACCGTCGCGCGCACCCGTCGCGGAAGCACGAGCCCTTCGATGCGCTCGCCGCGGCGGACCGCGACCACGTGCGCAAGCTCGCGGCCATCCTGCGGGTCGCCGACGCCCTCGACCGCAGCCACCGCGCGAAGTTCGCCGCGCTGCGCGCGCGGCTCGACGAGAAGGCGCTGCGCCTCTCGCCGCGCTTCGGCGCCGGCACCGATCCCGCCGCGCCCCCCGACATCGCGCTCGAACGCCTGGGCCTCGGGGAGAAGGCCGCGCTCTTCGAAGAGGTCTTCGGGCGCACGGTCGTGCTCGAGGAGCCGCGGCCGTGAGCGCGACGCGGACGCGGGAACGCGAGATCAAGCTCGCGAGCGACGAGCCGCTCGATCCGGCGCGGGTCGAACGCATCGCGGAGTCGCTCGGGCTCCAGCTGACGGGCACGCGCCGCATCCGCCACGAGGACGTGTACTTCGACGATCCGGGGCTGCGGCTCGCGCGTGCGGGCCGCGGCCTCCGCGTGCGCCGCGCCGACGGCGGCCTGCGACTGACCCTGAAGACCGAACTCGGTGGCGAGGGTGCATTGCGCGAGCGCGACGAACTCGAGGTCGTCCTCGTCGGCGAGCCGCCGTGCCGCGTGCGCGATCTGCCGGCGCCGATCCGCGAACAGCTCGCGGCCGTCTCGACGGTGCGACGCCTCACGCCGATCGCCGCCCTCGACACGCAGCGCACGCGGCTCGTCTCCGGCCATGGCGACACCGCCGTGGAGGTCTCGCTCGACGACGTCGACGTGCTCGACGCGACGGGGCGCCCGGTCGGGAGCTTCCACGAATGCGAGATCGAGATCGGGCCGCGCTGCGATCCCGCGGTCTGGACGCGCTTCGCCGACGCCTTGCGCAGCGAGCTGGGCCTCACCGACGCACCCGCCAACAAGCTCGGGCGCGCGCTCGCGTTGCTCGGCACGCCGACCTGCATCGCGACACCCGGCCCGCTGCACGCGACCCTGCCGGTGAACGAGGCCGCGCGACGCATCCTGCTCGGCCATCTCGATGCGATGCGCCGCGAACGCGAGCGCGTGCTCCGCAGCGGCGCGATCGACGCCGTGCATGCGCTGCGCGTCGCCTGTCGTCGCGGTCGCACCACGCTGCGGACCTTCGCGCCGTGGCTGCCCGAACACCTGCAACGCGCGCTGAAGCGCGTGTTCCGGAGCGCTGCTCGCGCGTGCGGACCGCTGCGCGACCTCGATGTGCTCGTCGAGGACCTCCGCGCGGATCGCGAGGCGCTCCCGGATCCGCTCCGCGCTGCGGCGCGGGCGATCCGACGCCACCTCGCGCGCCACCGGCAGCGTCTGCTCGAGGGCGCACGACGCGAGCTCGGGCGGAACCGACGGGCCACCCAGCTCGCACGCGCGGCGGCGCTGCTCGAGGCCGAACCCGCGGATGCGTCGCCGTTGCTCGGCGAGGTGGCGCCGGCCTGCGTGCGGGCCGCGGCCGAGCGCGTGCTCGGCGATGCGGAGCGGATCCTGGCGCGCCCCATCGCGACGGTCGGCGACGACGCGATCCACGAGCTGCGCCTCGCGCTCAAGGACCTGCGCTACGTGGCCGAGACCTTCGTCGAGCTCTTCGGCCGCGCCCTGGCGCGCTTCGGCAAGCGCATGGCAGGCCTGCAGGAGATCACCGGTCGACACCACGACGCGAGCATGGCGATCGAGCGCCTGCTCGGCCTCGCCGCCAAGCGGTCCGGCCTGCCACGTCGCACCGTTCCCGTCCTCGGCGCGCTCGCCGCGCTCGCCGCGCAACGTGTGACGGCAGCGCGCGCGGCCCTCGACGCGGCGCGCGACGACCTCGACCCGGACGACCTCCGCGTGCTGCTCGATGCGATCCTCCGCCAGCGCGAACCGCGCTGACCGGCTGCGAACCGCTCCGCGGATCTCCTCGTTCCCGAGGCTGGCCCTTCGTCCCCGACTCGGATTCGATGTCGTCGAGACGGACGACGCCATGCTGGAGTTCAAGACGATCCTCGTGCCGACCGACTTCTCGGCGGCGTCCCGACAGGCGATCCCCTACGCGCGCGAGCTCGCGCGCGTGCACGGCGGCGAGGTCGTCCTCGTGCACGTGATCGAGGTGCCGCACTACCCGACGCTCTTCGAAGGCACCGCGATGGTCGTGCCGCCGCTCGACGCGTCGCTGCGCAAGGAGCTGCAGCGCCAGCTCGACGAGCTCGCGCAGACCGAGTTGATCGCGCACGGCGTGCGCGCGCGCGTGGTCGTGCGCGATGGCGCGCCGCGCCACGAACTCCTCGCCTGCGCGCGGGAGGAAGCGGCCGACCTGCTCGTGATCGCGACGCACGGCTACACCGGCCTGCGCCACGTCTTCCTCGGCAGCACGACCGAGCAGGTCGTCCGTGAGGCGCCCTGCCCGGTGCTCACGGTGCGCGCGAAGCCCGAGGCCAAGGCGTGAGCCGGACGATCGCCTTCGGCTACCTGATCCTCGGCCTCGCGCTCGGTGCGATGGCCTGGGGTCTCGCGATCAGCGGCCGCAACGATCGCGTCGTCTATGGCGTCGTCACCGTCTTCGGACTCGGCACGCTCGTCCTCGCGATCCCCGCCCTCCGCGAAGGCGGGCGTCTGCCGCCCGCCGGCAGCACGATGCGCACGCAGACCTATGGCCTGCTGGTCGCCGCGATCGTGCACGGCGCGCTGTCGCCGCCCTTCGACCCCGCGCGCGCGTGCCTCGCGCTGCACCTCGGCATCGCGGGCGCGACCGGTGTCGCGCTGTGGCGGGGGCGCCACGCGCCCGACGCGCCGGCGCTGCCGCTCCTTCCCGAGCTCTTGCTCGCGGGGACCCTGATCCTCGTGGTCGGCGCCGAGCTCACGCTGCGCGGCTGGGCGTGGTATGCGCCGGGTCCGCTCTTCGTGCAGCGCGATCAGGACCCCGCCGAGCGCCTCGCGTGCCTGCAACCGCGGCCGGCGAGCATCGTCGATGGACAACGCGTGAACGCCGACGGATTCGTCGACGCGACCTTCGAGCACGAGGAGGGCCGTGCCGCGGTGCTCGTGATCGCCGACCGCGCACTCGCGCTCGGCACGCCCGCGCCGGTCTCCGCGATCGCCGCGGCGCGCGCGGCGCGGCCCGACACCACGTTCTGGAACGCGAGCCTCCCCGGCCTCGGCCCGCCCGAGTTCGTCACCGTCCTCGAACGGCTCGGACCGACGTTGCGGCCGCAGGCCGTGATCGTCGTCCTCGAGCTCGGCAGCGATCTCCGCGATCTCGCGCGCACGGCCCCACCGTGGACCAGCGCCGCGCTCTGGCTCGACCGTGAGAACCTGCTGCTCCCCGTCGTCGGCGCGCGCATCTTCGAGCGCATCGCGGAACACGAGGCTCTGGGCGACGGACGCTGGCAACCGCTCCGCGAGGCGATCGACGACGCCGCGGCGCTGCGCGCGAAGCTGCCCTGGCTCGACGATCCCGCGCGCCAGCCGCCGCGCGCGACCGACGCCTGGCTGCAGCGCGACGCGCGGCGCAGCTACGAGGCCAATCGGAGCGCGCTCGCGGACGGTCGCGTCGGCGAGGCCGTCGCCCTCGCCACGCGGCTGCGCGCGGCGGCCGAGGCGGTGGGAGCGGGATTCGGCCTCGTCGTGCTCCCGGCGCGCTACCAGCTCGACGACGCGTTGTGGCGCAAGATCGCCGACGGCCCGGCGGACCCGTGGCGGGACGCCCCGCGCACGGCGCTGCTCGACGGCCTGCGTGGCCACGGAGTCGCGACTCTCGATCTCCACGCGGTCCTCGCGACCGCACAGCCCGCGGCGAATCGGCCGCTGACTCTCTTCCACCGCGGCGACACGGCCCTCGACGAGCAAGGCGGGCGTCTCGCGGGCCAGGCCCTGGCGGCCTTCGCCCGCAGCGTGCTCGCGCAACGCAGGGACGGGACCCGCCGATGAAGACCGTCGTGCAACGCGTCGCACGCGCGCGCGTGACCGTCGAGGGCGAGACCGTCGGCCAGATCGAGCGCGGGCTCGTGTTGCTGGTCGGGGTGGAACGCGGCGACGGCGAGGCGGACGCCGAGGCGACGGTGAACAAGCTCGTCAAGTTGCGCTGCTTTCCCGGTGCGACGCCGATGGACCAGACGCTGGTCGACGTCGCCGGCAGCGCACTCGTCGTGTCGCAGTTCACGCTCGCGGGCACGGTCGCGAAGGGCAACCGCCCGAGTTTCACCGCGGCCGAGGAGCCCGCGCGCGCGGAACAGCTCTACCTGCGCGTCGTCGAGGGCCTGCGTCGGGAGGGCATCCCCGTGGCGACCGGGCGCTTCCGCGCCGCGATGCAGGTCGAGCTCGTCAACGATGGGCCGGTGACCCTGCTCGTCTTCACGCGCGACGGCCGCGTCGACTGATCACGGCCGCCGCGCGCAGAGACCCTCAGCCCTGCGCCGTGGCCACGCCGACGGCACGGACCGCGAGCTTGCCGTCGAGGACGTCGACCACGATCCGACCGCCGTCGGCGATCTCGCCCGCGACGATGCCGCGGCCGATGCGCGTCTCGAGCTCGCGCTGCATGAAGCGGCGCAGCGGACGCGCGCCGTAGACCGGATCGAAGCCGGCCTCGGCGAGGTGGCGCCGCGCGGCGGCGGTGATCTCGAGCGCGATCTCCCGGTCGGCGAGGCGCGCGCGCAGCGCCTGCGCGAGCAGATCGACGATGCGCTCGATCTCGCTCGGTCGGAGCGGCTTGAAGAGCACGGTCTCGTCGATGCGGTTGAGGAACTCGGGGCGGAAGGTCCGGCGCAGCTCCTCCATCACGCGACCGCGGACGCGGTCCTCGATCTCGCCGTCGGCGCGGATGCCCTCGAGCAGCCACTGCGAGCCGAGGTTCGAGGTCATGATCACGACGGTGTTCTTGAAGTCGACGGTGCGACCCTGGCTGTCGGTGATGCGGCCGTCGTCGAGCACCTGGAGCAGCACGTTGAACACGTCGTGGTGTGCCTTCTCGATCTCGTCGAAGAGCACGACCGCGTACGGCCGCCGCCGCACGGCCTCGGTGAGCTGGCCGCCCTCGTCGTAGCCGACGTAGCCGGGCGGCGCGCCGACGAGACGCGAGACCGTGTGCTTCTCCATGTACTCGGACATGTCGATGCGCACGAGGTTCTCCTCGCTGTCGAAGAGCGCCTGCGCGAGCGTCTTGGCGAGCTCGGTCTTGCCCACGCCCGTCGGCCCGAGGAACAGGAACGAGCCGATCGGGCGGCGCGGGTCCTTGATGCCCGCGCGGGCGCGGATCACCGCGTCGGCCACGAGCTGCACCGCCTCGTCCTGGCCGATCACCCGCTCGTGCAGGATCTGGTCGAGCTTCAGCAGCTTCTCGCGCTCGCCCTCGACGAGCCGCGTCACGGGGATCCCCGTCCAGCGGGAGACGATCTCCGCGATCTCCTCGTCGGTGACCTCCTCGCGGAGCAGCGCGGACTGACCGCGACGCTCGTTGAGCTTGCGCTCGGCCTCGCCGAGCTGGCGTTCCAGCTCCGGGATGCGTCCGTGCTTCAGCTCCGCTGCACGGTTGAGGTCGTACGCCCGCTCGGCCTTCTGCTGCTCGAGACGCATCGCCTCGAGCTGGCCGCGCAACGTGCGTACGCCCGAGATCTCCTGCTTCTCGCGGTCGTACTGCGCGCGCAGCGCCTGCGCCTCGGTGCGGGCGTCCTGCAGCTCCTTGCGCAGGTCCGCGAGCCGCTTCTTGCTCGCGTCGTCCTTCTCCTTCTGCAGCGCCGCCTCCTCGATCTCGAGCTGCATCACGCGGCGCGTGACCGCATCGAGTTCGGCCGGCATCGAGTCGATCTCGGTGCGGATCATCGCGCAGGCCTCGTCGACGAGGTCGATCGCCTTGTCGGGCAGGAAGCGATCGCTGATGTAGCGATCGGAGAGCGTCGCCGCCGCGACGAGTGCCCCGTCCTGGATGCGCACGCCGTGGTGGACCTCGAAGCGCTCGCGGAGCCCACGGAGGATCGAGATCGCGTCGTCGACACCGGGCTGTTCCACGAGCACCGGCTGGAAGCGACGCTCGAGCGCCGCGTCCTTCTCGATGTGCTTGCGGTACT
The DNA here is from genome assembly GCA_020848735.1 of Planctomycetota bacterium. Lineage (GTDB taxonomy): Bacteria > Planctomycetota > UBA1135 > UBA1135 > UBA2386 > JACRLW01. The sequence continues at coordinate 71,950 of JADLHO010000118.1, forward strand.
CGTCGAGCGTGGTCGCGCCGATGGTGTGGAGCTCGCCGCGGGCGAGCATCGGCTTGAGGATGTTGGCCGCGTCGATCGCGCCCTCGGCGCGGCCCGCCCCGACCACCAGGTGGATCTCGTCGATGAACAG
>JADLHO010000119.1 GCA_020848735.1 Planctomycetota bacterium
CAAGCCCGGCTTCCGCGGGATGAGCTTCGCCGGCGGCGGCGGCGGCGCGCGCGCACTCCGCGATCGCGGCGAGACGCTCGGCGGCTGGGGGCAACTCGGCGGCTGGGCCGTCGGCATGACTCCGCAATTCCTGCCCGAGGGGCTCGCCATGCCGCTGCCTCGCGGTGCGGACATCGTGCTGCAGACCCACTTCCACCCGAGCGGCAAGGCCGAGCGCGAGCAGAGCACGTTGGGGATCTGGTTCGGCGAGAAGCCCAAACGCACCCTGACCGCCATCCAGCTCCCACCGCTCTTCGGTGCGATGTGGGGAATCGACATCCCGGCCGGCACGAAGGGCTATGAGGTCCGCGACCGGTTCACGCTCCCGGTGGCCGTCGACGGCGTGTCGATCGGTGGCCATGCGCATTACCTCTGCACGGATCTGCGGGCGACCGCCACCTTGCCCGACGGCCGGGAGCTCGTGCTGCTCGACGTGCCGCGCTGGGACTTCGGCTGGCAGGACCGCTACACGTTCGCGCAGCTCGTGCGCCTGCCCGCGGGCACGAAGCTCGACTTCGCGCTGCGTTACGACAACTCCGCGGACAACCCGAGCAACCCGAGCAATCCTCCGAAGCGCGTGCGCTGGGGACGTGAGTCGGAGGACGAGATGGGCAGCGTGACGCTGCAGGTCGTCTGCGCCGACGAAGCCGAGCTCCCGACGCTGCGCGCCGCCGTGCAGCAGCACCTCGCCGACGGGACGCGGCAACGGGTGTCGCGCGAGGTGAAGCAGCGCGTGCTCGAGCGCGACGAGGACGGCGACGGCAAGGTCGCGATCGATTCGCTGCCACGCGCCTGGCAGGGCATCGCCCGCCGCGCCGATGCCAACGGTGACGGCCAGCTCGATGCCGCGGAACTCGACCGCGCCGAGGTCCCCGAAGGACTGCGCCGGCGATGAGGTCCGGCTGGCCCGCGGCCATCCTGCTGCTCGGTCTCGCCGCCTGCGCCGCGAAGCCCGAGGCGCGAGCGCGGCTCACGCTCGAGGACCTCGAGGGCAATCCGCGCGACGTCTTGGATGCGGGCGGCGCCCCCTGCGTGGTGCTGGTGTTCCTGACATCGGAATGCCCGATCGCGCGGGCCTACTCCGAGGAGCTCGCCGCCCTCCGGAACGACTATGCGGGGCGTATCGCCCTGCACCTCGTGATGACGGATCGCGACCTTCCGCGCGATGCAGCGCGCCGACATGCGCGTGAGTTCGGATTGCCGGACCCCATCCTCCTCGACCCCGACCACCGCGCCGTGGCGGCGCTCGGCGCGACGATCACCCCGGAGGTCTTCGTGCTCGACCGCTTTGGGGAGAGCGTCTACTCGGGTCGCATCGACGACCGCTTCGCGGCGGTCGGCAGACCGCGGCGCGCGCCGACCCGCGCCGACCTGCGCGGCGCGCTCGACGCCGTGCTCGCGGGCACGACGCCCGCGGTCCAAAGGACCGAGGCGATCGGTTGCCTGATCGAGTAAGGGGGGCCCCGGCTTCGGCGTGAACCGGCACCGGGATCGCTCCGTTGACCGCCGACCTCCATGCTCCAGCGAACCCTCCCCGGACGTGCGCAGGCGCGAGGCGCCGTCGTCGCCGTCTTCCTCACCGGCGCGGTCGGTCTGACCGCGCAGTCCACCCCGCCGGCGAACGGCGGCGGCGAACCCGAGCGGGCCCTGCAGGACGACCCGCAGGCGAAGCCGAAGCTCATCGTCACGGCGAACCGCAGCGAGCTGCCGGCCTTCGATGCCGCGGCGTCCATCGAGACGCTCTTCCACGCGGATCTCCAGGCGCGGTCCTACCGCACGCTGCCGCAGGCCCTGCGCGACCTGCCCGGCGTGCTCGTGCAGGAGACCGGCGTCGGGCAGGGCTCGCCGTACATCCGCGGTTGGACGGGCTACCACAACGTCTTGCTGATCGACGGCGTGCGCCTGAACAACTCGGTCTTCCGTTCGGGTCCGAATCAGTACTGGGCGACGGTCGACCCGCTCCTGATCGACCGCATCGAGGTCGTGAAGGGCTCGAGCTCCGTGCTCTACGGCTCGGACGCCGTCGGCGGCACCGTGCAGGCATTCACGAAGGACCCCTGGACCGACGAGCCCGGCTTCTCCGCGGGTCTCTCGACCTTCATCCGCTACGCCTCTGCCGACAGCTCGCTGCAGGGCCGGGGCGAGCTGAGCCTCGGTCATTGGAATGACGACGGCTCCCACACCGGCGTCCTCGTCGGTGGTGACCGCAAGTTCTTCGACGACGTCGAGGCGGGCGGTGGCTCGGGCCGGCTGCCGAACACCGGCTACGACGAATGGGCCTTCGACACGAAGCTCGTGCATCGCTTCGACGAGCACTCACGGCTCGTGCTCGCGCACCAGAAGTTCCGGCAGATCGACGCCCCGCGCACGCATCGCACGAACGCGGCGAAGTCCTGGCGAGGGACCGCGGTCGGCAGCGATCAGGTGCACGACTTCGATCAGGACCGGAGCCTCAGCTACGTCCAGTACCACAGCGAGGACCTCGGCGGCGCGATCGATGCGATCCACGCGAACGTCTCCTTCCACTCGCAGAAGGAGGACCTGTTCCGGGTGCGCAGCAATGGTCGCAGCGAGAACCAGGGCTTCGACGTCGACACCTACGGCTTCTGGCTCAGCTTCGAGTCCAAGACGCAGGTCGGACTCCTCACGTACGGCTTCGAGTGGTACCGCGACAGGGTCGACTCCTATCTCCTGCAGAGCAGCCCCGGCGCCTTCGACTGGATCCAGGGCCCCGTCGCCGACGCCGCGACCTATGACCTCGCCGCCGTGTTCGTGCAGGACCGCTACGAGTTCGACGACCGCTTCGACGTGACCCTCGGCGCGCGCTTCAACTACGCGGCTGCCGACGCCGACAGCGTCCGCGACCCGGCGACGAATGCGCAGATCCAGATCGACGAGGACTGGAGCGACGTGGTCTTCAGCGGCCGCGCGAACTACGAACTCGTGTCCGACCAGCTCGCGCTGTTCGGCGGCATCAGCCAGGGCTTCCGCGCACCGAACCTCTCCGACCTCTCGCGCTTCGACTCCGCGCGCAGCAATGAGTTCGAGATCCCCTCGACCGACCTCGACAGCGAGAAGTTCGTGAGCTACGAGCTCGGCGTCCGGGCGGAGACCGAGCGCCTGGCGGCACAGGCCTCCTACTTCTGGACCGACGTCGAGGACCTGATCACGCGCTTCCCCACCGGCAACACGCGACCCGGGGGCGAGACCGAGATCGCGAAGGGCAATGTCGGCGACGGCTGGGTCTGGGGCCTCGAGCTCGGCGCGAGCTACCGCGCGATCGACAACCTCACCGTGTTCGGCAACGTCACCTACATGGAGGGCATGGTGTCGAACTACACGACCTCGCTCACGCAGACGACGGGCGACTGGCTCACGCGGCTGATGCCGCTCTCCGGCCAGATCGGCGTGCGCTGGGACGAGCCGGTCGAGCAGCGCTACTGGGGCGAGGCCCTCGTGCGCATGGCCGGCGACGCGAACAAGCTCTCCTTCGCCGACAGCACCGACACGCAACGCATCCCGCCCGGAGGGACCCCCGGCTATGCCGTGCTCGATCTCGGCGCCGGCTGGCAGGTGAAGGAGAACGCGACCCTCAACCTCCGCTGCGAGAACGTCACCGACGTCGACTACCGCGTGCACGGCTCGGGCAACAACATGGCCGGCCGCAGCTTCGTGGTCCTGATGGAATCGCGCTTCTGAGCCGGCGAGGCGAGCGTGCCACGGCCTCACCCGGAGCGGTGGGCCGTGGCCCGGCCGAGTGCGATCGGCCGCTGGGTCCAGGCCGCGCTGGGCGCGCGCTCAGAGCGCCAGCGCGAGCAACCAGGCCGCGGTGAGCGCTCGGATCGCCCAGGGCACGAACTCGCGCACGAACTCGTCGTCGATACGGGGCATGCAGTCTCGGTGGAACGGGGACAGGGAAAGGACCGGAGCCATCGCAATGGTGGTGGCCACGCGACCGGTCGATCTAGAACGCCGCCCGGCCTCGGTCACAGGCGACCTCGACCCGGCGGCCATCCTCTGGACGAAAGAGCGGCTCAACCCGGCGCCGGCTCCGACGCCTCACGAAGGGCCTCGAGCGGACGACGCAGAAGCACGACCCGGTGAGTGTTCGTGCCTCGGCGATTGTTGTCGATCCCCCAGCAATTCGCCGTCTTCGTGAAGGCGTGGTCCTGGATCAGGACCCAACAGCACTCGAGGCCGGCCCGGGTCGCGCACGCGAGGACCTGCTCCTCGAGGCGGATCGTTCCCCCGCGAACCTCGCCGACCTCGAACGCGATGTGTCCGCCGGGACGGAGCAGGCGGCGCTGCTCGCGCAGCACCCGGGTCATGAGCTCCTCCCACGCCGGCAGGCTGCGCAGCTCCGCGACCGGGACCGCGCTCGCATCGATGCCACAGAACCAGCAACGCAGCCAGTTGTCGGCGCGGTACTGGACCACGTCCAGGAAGGGTGGCGAGGTCACGACGAGGTCGACGCTCGCCGCGGCCAATGTCGGAGTCGCCTCGCTGGAGCCGCAGAGGAGCTGCGCGAGCGGCGCGACGCGGGCGAGGGTCGCCCGGGTCGCGGCGTCGCAGTCGGCGAGCAGCGCCGCGGATTTCTTCCCGACCACCGCCCGCAGCTCGCGCCGCGGCGGGACCTGATTGCGCTTGAGGTTGATCTTGGCCTGGGCGGCGAGGCTGACGGCCTGGTTGGGGGGCAAGGTGTAGACGGACAGGAAGCCCGTCGAGTGGCCGGTCAGGCGGTTGACCGCGACCATGCGGATCCAGCGGTCGACGCCATCCAGCTCGCCGGCGGCCTCCCGGGCGAGCAGGTACCCGCGCAGCGCCACGATCTCCGCGAGGGTGTCGCGGTGGAAGAAGACCAGCAGCTCCTCGGGCAGCGGGCCGCTCGGCGTGAGGTCGAGCGCCGCGAGCCTGGCCTGGATCTCGGCGAGCGTGGGCGGTGCGAGCCGCGGACCACAGAGCACCGCGCTCAACGGGTTCACGTCGCAGCCGCTCGGCACGCGACCGAGCAGCGCGGCCTCCAGCGCGGTCGTCCCTCGACCGAGGAAGGGATCGTGCACCCGGTCACCCGGCGCGGTCAGTGCCTCGATGAAGAAGCGCGGCAGCGCGGGCTTGAAGCACGCGCGGTAGGAGACCTCGTGCAACGGGTTCGCGTCGCGTTGACGCGGGGTCCAGAACTCGTTCGCGAAGACCTCGACCTCGGCACTGCCATCCGCCGCCCTCACCGAGCGCAGTTCGGTCTCGCGTTCGCCCGAGCGGAATCTGCGCAGGCGCGCGGCGAGCGTCCCGGAGTCGTCGACCGCGACTGGCGACGCGTCGACACCTCGCTCGGACCACAGCTGCGTCTGCCGATGGGTCACGGGCGCATCTTCGCGCCGCAACGCGAAAGGTCCATGCCGGCCGTCGCCGAGACGCAGTTTCTTCGCTCCGCGCGGCGCTGAGCGCGGCGAGAAAGGTTGACAGCGGCGACCGCGCACCCCTAACACCTCGCGCCCCTCCATGGCAGCCAAGCGGAAGGACGGCCTCCCGGTCGTCATCGTCGAGTCCCCAGCCAAGGCCCGGACGATCTCGAAGTTCCTCGGCGCGAGCTACGTGATCGAAGCGAGCGTCGGGCACATCCGCGATCTGCCGGCAGGCGCGGACGAGATCCCCGAAGAGCTCAAGAAGGAGAAGTGGGCCCGGCTCGGGATCGACGTCGACGACGAGTTCAAGCCGCTCTACGTCGTCCCGAAAGAGAAGCGGGAGACGATCCGGAAGCTGAAGCAGGTCGTGAAGGACGCCTCCGTCCTCTATCTGGCGACCGACGAAGACCGGGAAGGCGAGTCGATCTCCTGGCACCTCGTCCAGGTGCTGGAGCCGAAGGTCGAGATCAAGCGGCTCGTGTTCCACGAGATCACGAAGGAGGCCATCCTCCACGCGCTCGAGAACCCCCGCGCGCTGGACACGGACCTGGTCGAGGCGCAGGAGACCCGCCGCATCGTCGACCGCCTCTACGGCTACTCCGTCTCGCCGCTGCTCTGGAAGAAGATCAAGCCACGCCTCTCCGCCGGTCGCGTGCAGAGCGTGGCCGTCCGGCTGATCGTCGAGCGCGAGCGCGAGCGCATCCGCTTCGTCCCCGCCGACTGGTGGGACCTGCGCGGCGGATTCGGCAAGCCCGGCGCCGAGGACTTCGAGGCGCAGCTCGCGAGCGTCGCCGGTCAGCGGGTGGCCAGCGGCAAGGATTTCGACCCCGACACGGGGGCGATGAAGGACTCGGGCGAACGCCCGCTCCACCTCGACGAGGCGAAGGCCAAGGCGCTCGCCGCGCGCCTTCTCGGCAGACCGGCGACGGTCGAGGGCATCGAGGAGAAGCCCTACACCGAGCGCCCCCAGCCGCCCTTCACGACGAGCACGCTGCAGCAGGAGGCGGGGCGCAAGCTCGGCTTCGCGGCGAAGCGCACGATGCGCGCCGCGCAACGGCTCTACGAGAACGGCTGGATCACCTACCTGCGCACGGACTCGACGACCCTGTCGTCGGAGGCCGTCGAGGCGGCGCGCACGCTGATCGCGGGGCTCTACGGCTCCGAGCACGTCCCGCCGGAGCCGCGCAGCTACCAGACGAAGGTGAAGAACGCGCAGGAGGCCCACGAGGCGATCCGTCCCGCGGGTTCGAGCTTCGCGGCGCCCAAGTCGCTCGGCAACGACCTCGGCGACGACGAGCGGCGCCTCTACGAGCTGATCTGGCAGCGCACGGTCGCGAGCCAGATGAAGGACTCGCACGGCATGCGCACGACCCTGACCGTGAAGGTCGAGGACGCGCGCTTCACGGTGTCGGGTCGCACGATCAAGTTCCCCGGCTTCCGGCTCGCCTACATCCAGCAGGACGAGAGCGAGGGCAAGGACGGCGCGTCGAACGACGATCGCATCCTCCCCGCCGTCAAGCCGGGCGACACGCTCGAGACCCGCGCGATGAGCCCCGAAGGTCACACGACCAAGCCGCCCGCGCGCCTGACGGAAGCGACGCTCGTCCGTGAGCTCGAGGCGCGCGGCATCGGGCGACCGAGCACCTACGCGTCGATCATCGACACGATCCTCCAGCGCGAATACTGCTTCAAGAAGGGCAACGCCCTGGTGCCGACCTTCACGGCGTTCGCCGTCGTGAACCTGTTGGACAAGTACCTGCACTGGCTCGTCGACTACGCGTTCACCGCGAAGATGGAGGACGACCTCGACGAGATCAGCAACGGCCGCAAGCGTCGCCTCGAGTACCTGAAGGAGTTCTTCGCCGGCAACGGGCGCCCGGGCCTCCGGGACCAGCTCACCTCGGTCGACGGCCAGATCGACCCGCGCTCGGTGTGCACGCTCGAGGACTTCGCGCACCTCGGCGAATACGAGGGTCAGCGGATCGAGGTGCGCGTCGGTCGCTACGGGCCCTTCCTGTCCGCGGCGGGCGTCAGCGCCACGCTGCCGGACGAGACCGCGCCCGACGAGCTCAGCGCGACCCGCGCACTCGAGTTGCTGGGCCAGGCGGCCGCCGGGCCCGTCGCGCTCGGCGTCGAGCCGGCGAGCAAGCTGCCGATCTTCGTCAAGAACGGTCGCTTCGGTCCCTACCTGCAGCTCGGCGACGCGGCGACGCTCGGCGACACCAAGCCGAAGATGGCCTCGTTGCTCGCGGGGATGACGCCGGAGACCGTCACGCTGGAGCAGGCGATCGCGGTGCTCTCCATGCCGCGGAACCTCGGCCCGTTCACGCTCCCCGAGGGCGAGACCGAGGCCGGCCAGAGCTTCGACATCATGGTCCACAACGGCCGCTTCGGGCCGTTCGTCAAGTGCGGCAAGGCGACGCGCAGCATCCCGGCCGGCGAGAGCCCGCTGACGATCACGCACGAACGCGCCGCGGCACTGCTCGCGCAGCCGAAGCAGCACGGTCGTGCCGCGCGCGGGCAGCCGAAGGTGCTGCGCGAACTGGGCAAGCACGCGACGACCGGACGCACGATCAACCTGCTGGAGGGCCGCTACGGGCCCTACGTCAGCGATGGCGAGGTCCACGCGTCCCTGCCCAAGGGCGAGGACGGCGGTGCGATCGAACTCGCGCGCGCGGTGGAGCTCATCGATGCCAAGGCCGCGAGCGGCGGCTCGCGCAAGAAGCGCGGGGCACCGCGGGCCGCGGCGAAGAAGGCCACGCCGAAGACCGCCAAGGCCGGAGGCTCCCGTCGCAAGAAGGCCGACGGGGAATGACGTGAGCGAGCACCGAGCGCGCTCGGCGCGCATGCCCGTGCTCTTCGTCTCGCACGGCGCGCCCACGCTCGCGGCGGATCCCGAGAAGGGCGCGGCGTTCCGGCGTCTCGGCGCGGAGCTGCCGACTCCCCGCGCGGTGCTCGCGATCTCGGCGCACTGGGAGCGCACGCCGGCGGCGACGGGCACGACCCAGCGCGGGCACCTGCTCCACGACTTCGCCGGCTTCCCCCGCGCGCTCTACGCGCTCCGCTACGACGCGCCCGGTGCTCCGTCGCTCGCCGCGCGCGTGCAGGCGCTGCTGGGCGTGACGCACGACGAGGCGCGTCCCTGGGACCACGGGGTCTGGGTCCCGCTCCTGCACCTGCTGCCGCTCGCGGACGTGCCGGTCCTCCAACTCGCGCTCCCCTCACGGAGTTCGCCCGAAGACCTCTTCGCGCTCGGCGTGCGCCTCGCTCCGCTGCGCGACGACGGCGTGCTCGTGCTCGCGAGCGGAGGCATGGTCCACGACTTCGGGTCGATCACCCGTGACGACACCACGCCGCCACCCGCCTTCGCGCTCGAGTTCGAGACCTGGGTGCGAGAGACGCTGACCGCGCGCGACTGGCCGGAGCTGCTGCGCTTCGCGAGCCGAGCGCCCGCGTTCCGGCGCGCGCATCCGAGTCCCGAGCACTTCCTCCCGCTGCTGTGCGCCGCCGGTGCCGCATCGGTCGGCGGCGGCACGATCGCGTTTCCGATCGCGGGCTTCGAGCTCGGGAGCCTCAGTCGCCTCGCCGTGCGCTTCGACTGACCGCGGCGATCGCTACGCTCCGCACGCGTGATCGAAACCCGCTTCCCGCGCGCGCTGCGTCGCGGTGACAAGCTCGCCGTCGTCTCCCCGGCGAGTCCCCTGCCGAAGGACCGCCGCAGCGACCTCGATCGCGGGCTCGAGCGCCTGCGGGCGCTCGGCTTCGAACCCGTGCTCGGCAAGAGCGTGCTGGCCGCCGACGGCTACCTCGCGGGCGACGACGCCGCGCGCGCCGCCGATCTGCAGGAGGCCTTCGGCGATCCCGAGCTGCGCGGCGTGTTCTGCGTGCGCGGCGGTTATGGGGTCACGCGCCTGCTCGATCGACTCGACTTCGCACCGCTCGCGAAGGACCCCAAGCCGATCCTCGGCTACAGCGACGTCACCGCACTCCTCGCCGCCGCATGGCGCGAGGTCGGACTCGTCGGTTGCCACGGCCCGATGGTGGCGACCTCCGAGTCGATGGCCTCGGGCAAGGAACTCGACGCCCAGCAGCACGCGCTGCTCACCGAGGTGAAGCGCGCGACGCCGCTGCCCCTCCAGGACGGCGAGCGACCGCACGCGCTGCGCATCGGCCGCGCCGAGGGGCGCCTCGTCGGCGGCAACCTCACGCTCGTCACCGCGTTGCTCGGCACGCCCTGGGAGATCGACACGACCGGCGCGCTGCTCTTCCTCGAGGACACCGGCGAGGCACCCTACCGCGTCGATCGGATGCTGACGCAGCTCCGCGCCACCGGACACCTCCGCCGCTGCGCCGGCGTCGTGCTCGGCGATTTCCATCTCGACGACCAGCCGATGTGCAGCCTCGATCCCGAGATGCTGCGGGTGTTCCGGGATCGTCTCGCCGACCTCCCCTGCCCGGTCGCCTACGGCTTCCCGTTCGGCCATCGCCCGCGCTCGTGGACCCTCCCCGTCGGCGCGCGCGCGCGGCTCGATGCCCGCGACGAGAGCGCACTCGCGAGGCTCGAACTGCTCGAACCCGCGGTCCGGTGAACGGTCGCCCGCGAGCACAGCGCGTCCTCATCACGGGCGCGAGCTCGGGCATCGGCGCGGCGCTCGCGATCGAGTACGCGTCACGCGGCGCGCGGATCGCGATCACCGGACGACGCGCCGATCGCCTCGCCGACGTGGCGGTGCAGGCACGCGCGCGCGGCGCCGCGGAGCTGCTCGTGCTCCAGGGGAGCGTCGCCGAGGACGACGACGTGCGCCGTCATGCCGCCGAGCTGCTCGCGCGTTTCGGTGGGATCGACCTCGCGATCCTCAACGCCGGTGTCGCGACGGGCCGCGACGACGACGCCTTCGTCGTCGAGGACTACGTCCGCACGCTCGAGACCAACGTGCTCGGCACCTGCCGATGGATCGCGGCGCTGCTCCCCGTGATGCGCGACGCGCGCTCCGGCGTGCTCGCCGGCGTGTCGAGCCCGGCGGGGTGGGCCGGCTTCCCGGGCATGGGCGCCTATGCGGCGAGCAAGGCCGCGCTCTCGAGCCTGCTCCAGACCCTGCGCATCGAACTGCGCGGGAGCGGGGTGCGGGTCGTGACGATCGAACCCGGCTTCGTCACGAGCGAGATCACGGCACGCAACGATCCCCGCGACATGCCGTGCCTCCTGCCTGCGACGAGCGCGGCGCGGCGCATCGCGCGCGCCCTCGACTCCGGAAGCGTTGTGATCCGCTTCCCGCGCCGCACGCTCTGGCCGCTGCGTCTCCTGACCCTCCTGCCGCGCGCCGCCTTCGAGGGCCTCGCCTCGCGGCTGCTGCGCCGCCGCAACGCGAACACGCCCGAGGACTGAACCGGGTGATGCGCCGCGCTGGGCGCCTCGATGCCAGCCGTTATCCTCCCGCGCCCGTCCACGCCGGACGGCCCATCCACGACGAGACGATCGCCATGACCCAGACCCGCTGGCCCGCGCTCACGCTGCTGGCCGTCACGCTCGCCTCGAGCGCCTTCGCCCAGGAGAAGCTCGAGCTCGGCAAGATGTGGACCTTCGAGCGGCCGCCGCTCGCGTACCTGAAGCAGGAGTACGGTTTCGCTCCGGATGCGGCGTGGTTCGATCGCCTCCGCCTCGCGTCGATCCGCTTCGGTCGCGGCTGCTCCTCGTCCTTCGTGTCGCCGAAGGGCCTCATCATGACGAACCACCACTGCGTCCGTGACGGGATCACGAAGGTGCAGGGCGGCAACGACTGGGTGAAGGACGGCTACTACGCGAAGTCCCTCGAGGACGAGGTCCGCGTGCCGGAGCTGACGGTCCAGCAGTTCGTCGGGCGCGAGGACGTCACCGCGCGGATGAACGAAGGCATCGCCCCCGGCGACGACGACGCGACGGTCGCGACGCGGCGGGCCGCGAACCAGGCGGCGATCCTCGCCAAGGCGCAGCAGGACCACGCCGGACTGCAGCCGCAGGTCGTCGCGCTGTTCCAGGGCGCGATCTACGAGCTCTACCTCTACCGCGTGTTCGACGACGTCCGCCTCGTCTGCTCGCCCCATCTGCAGACCTCGCACTTCGGCGGCGACCCCGACAACTTCTGCTATCCCCGCTACGCGCTCGACTTCTCCTTCCTGCGCGCCTACGTCGACGGTCAGCCGGCGGACACCTCCGCGAACTACTTCCGCTGGTGCACGGGCGGCGTGAAGGAGGGCGAGCTGGTCTTCACGACCGGCAACCCCGGCACCACGAAGCGGCTGCTCACGCATGCGCAGATGGAGTACATGCGCGACGCGTGGCATCCGATGCAGCAGGAGCTCATCGACAGCCGGCTCCGGATCCGCAAGGAGCTCGTCGCGAAGGAGCCCGCGCTCGAGCGGACCCTGCGCGCGGAGATCCTCTCGATCGAGAACTCGCAGAAGGCGCTGCGCGGCTACTGGGACGGCCTGCTCGATCCGTCCCTGATGGAGCAGAAGGTCGCGGCCGAGGCCGCGTTCCGCGCGCGCATCGACGCCGATCCCGAGCTGAAGGCGAAGTTCGGAGACGTCTGGGACAAGCTCGCCCAGGTCGCGGCGCGTCGCCGCGCCTTCGAGGCGAAGCAGCGCTTCCATTCGACCGGTGGGCATCCCGTGCTGGCGGTCGCCCTCGACGTGGTGCGCGCCGGTCAGGCGGCGACGCCCGAGCTCCGCGAGGCCGCCGCGAAGCGGGCACGCGAGAACGCGGCCGCGCTGCAGTCGATCGCGCCGCTCACGCGCACGGAGTTCCTCGACCACCTCGCACGCGCGAAGCGCTGGTTGCCCGGCGACGACCCGTGGTTGGCGGCACTGCTCGGTGAGCACACGCCGGAGCAGCTCGCCGATCTGCTCGCGCGCTCGACCCTCTCCGACCGCGCGGCGCTCGACGACGTGATCCGTCGCCTGTCGACGATCTGGAGCGGACCGATGGCGATCGAGCTCGCCATCGCGCTTCGCATCCTGCCGCTCCTCGAAGCCAACGCGAAGGAAGCGCAGGAGCTGCAGCGCATCGAGGAGACCCAGGGCGCGCGCATCGGCCAGGCCCTCTTCGCCGCCTACGGCACGAGCGTCAGCCCGGACGCGACCTTCACCCTGCGCTTCAGCGACGGCGTCGTGAAGGGCTACCCCTACAACGGCACGATCGCACCGCCGATGACCTCGTTCTACGGGCTCTACGCCCGACACACCGAGTTCGGTGGCCACCACCCCTTCGACGTCGCCCCCGTCTGGCTCGAGCGCAAGGACCGCATCGACATGACCAGGCCGATGGACCTCGTGAGCACCAACGACATCATCGGCGGCAACTCGGGCAGCCCGCTCGTCAACGCCAACCTCGAGGTCGTCGGTCTGGTCTTCGACGGCAACATCGAGATGCTGCCCAACCGCTACGTCTACCGCGGTGAGATCCCCCGCTCGGTGTCGGTGCACGTCGACGGGATCATGGAGGCGTTGAAGAAGGTCTACGACGCGGAGCGGCTCGTGCAGGAGCTGCTCGGAACCGGCAGGTGAGGGACGCGGACCGCGGCGAAGGCGCGGTCCGAACGGCAGTTCCCGGTCGGCGCCCGATCGCCTGGGCGCCCACCGGGTGGACACCGGATCCCGTCCCGAGTCCGCCTTGGCGTCGGCGCTTGGCAGCGCGCGTCGAGGCCCGGGCGCGAGATCGCCGATCCAGCCACGTCGTGTCGCCGCCGGCGGCACCGCCACGACGACGAGCAGGAGAAGCCAGGGGGACAGAGGAAGCGATGGCCAAGATCGACGCCTTCTTCAGGCTCATGAACGCCCAGGGCGCCTCGGACCTTCACATGTCCGCGGGCACCGCGCCGAGCCTGCGCATCAACGGCGACCTCGAGCCCATCAAGTACAAGGAGCTCACGAACGAGGAGCTGTTCGAGATGCTCGCGGAGATCGCTCCGGAGCGGAAGCTGAAGGAGTACCTCGAGACCGGCGACGTGGACTTCGCCTACGAGCTGCCCGGGCTCGGCCGTTATCGCTCGAACTACTTCCGTCAGCAGAACGGTGCGGCGGCGGTCTTCCGCCAGATCCCGAGCAAGATCATGACGATCGAGCAGCTCGGGTTGCCCGCGATCGCAAGGCGCTTCGCGATGGCCGACAAGGGCCTCGTGCTCGTCACCGGAGCCACCGGCTCGGGCAAGTCGACCACGCTCGCGGCGATCGTCGACTACGCGAACAAGTCACGCCGCGACCACATCATCACGATCGAGGATCCGGTCGAGTTCCGGCATCAGCGCATCAACTGCCTCGTGAACCACCGCGAGGTCGGGCTGCACACGAAGAGCTTCTCCGCCGCACTCCGCGGGGCGCTCCGTGAGGACCCGGACATCATCATGGTCGGTGAGATGCGCGACCTGGAGACGATCCAGCTCGCGCTCGAGGCCGCGGCGACGGGCCACCTCGTGTTCGGCACGCTGCACACGCCGAGCGCGATGAAAACGATCGATCGCATCATCGACGTCTTCCCGACCGACGCGCAGGAGCAGGTGCGCACGACCCTGTCGGAGTCGCTCAAGGGCGTCATCGCCCAGACCCTCTTCAAGCGCATCGACGGCGGCGGCCGTGTGGCGGCCCTCGAGGTGATGGTCAACACGCCCGCGGTCGGCAACCTGATCCGTGAGGGCAAGACGCATCAGCTGATCAACGCGCTGCAGACCGGCCGGAAGATCGGGATGCAGACCATGGACGACGCGATCTTCGACCTGGTGAGCAAGCGCAAGATCGGCCCCGAGGACGCGTTCGAACGCGCCCAGGACAAGGCGCGCTTCCTCGAGTTCCTCCCCTCGATCCCCGAGGAGTACCGCGAACTCGTCGAGTCGCTCAAGAAGACGCAGCCGGGTCGGGTCGGTGCGGCCCTGGACAAGGCGGGCACGAGCTCGAGCGCGGCTCCGACCGCGCGACCGTCCGCACCGCCGTCGGCCGCGCTCCGGCGCCCCACCGGTCCGTCGTCGTCCTGAGGAATCGCGATGTCCCGCGCCGAACTCGACAAGGTCCTCGAAGCGATGCTCGCCGCGGGCGAGCGGGTCTCCGACATCAACTTCAGCCCCGGCCGGCCGCCGCAGATGGAGGTCGACAGCCAGCTCGTCCCCTTCGACCGCGTGGGAGTCCTCACGCCGGAGAAGACCGAGAAGATCGCGAAGCTGATCATCGGCGAGAACCAGGATCTGGCAGCCGACCTCGAGCGGAAGGGCTCCTGCGACTGCTCGCTCCAGGTGCCGAACGGGCCGCGCTTCCGCGTCAACGTCTTCCTGGTCGACGGGGCGCACGCGATCGTGCTGCGATCGCTGCCCACGCAGATCCCGACGCTGGCGAGCCTGCAACTCCCCGAGGCCCTCGGCAAGGTTCCGGAGCTGAAGAACGGCCTCGTGCTCGTCACGGGCGGCACCGGCTCCGGCAAGTCGACGACGCTCGCGGCGATCATCGATGCGATCAACACGACGCGTGCGGTGCACATCGTCACGCTCGAGGATCCGATCGAGTTCAAGCACCCGCACAAGAAGAGCACGATCAACCAGCGGGAGCTCGGCAAGGACTACAAGGACTTCGTCGACGGGCTCCGCGCCGCGCTGCGTCAGGCGCCGAAGGTCATCCTCGTCGGTGAGATGCGCGACCGCGCCACGGTCGAGATCGCGATGAAGGCCGCCGAGACGGGACACCTCGTCTTCAGCACGCTGCACACGATCGACGCCGGGCAGACGATCGGCCGCATCGTCGGCATGTTCGAGGCGAGCGAGGCCAACCTGGTACGCGGACGCCTCGCGCAGATGCTGCGCTACGTGATCGGTCAGCGACTCCTGCCGAAAGACGGTGGCGGTCGCGTCGCCGCGCTCGAGATCATGGGCAACGACACGCGCGTGCGTGAGCTCATCGTCGAAGGCGAGGGCCGCGAGCGCACGTTCGCGAAGATCATCGCCGAGAGCCGTTCGTTCGGCTGGCAGACCTTCGACCAGCACATCGTCGATCTCTTCGACGCCGGCCACGTGACCGAGGACATCGCCCTGAGCTACGGCAGCGACCGCGCCGAGGTGCGACGTCAGCTCGATCAGCGCATCGCGAAGCGCGGCCAGAAGACGTCCGAGATCGGCGACCTGGAGATGGCATTCACGCGTCGCGTCCAACGGTGAGGGGGCGAAGGGGGATTCATGGCGCTGTTCAAGAAGGGTGACTCGTTCAACGACCTCGTCGAGAAGCTCAAGAACCCGGCTCGCTTCGGGCCGGGGGAGCTCACCGAGATCGTCGCGGAGACGGTCTCCCACCCGGAGGCGAACGCCCGCAAGCTCGCCTTCATGATGAGCTCGACCCACCCGCGCATCCGCGAGGCGGGCATCCGGTACGTCACGGAGAGCGCGCCCAAGGACGCGATGGACGTCGCGATCCAGGCGATGGCAGCCGTGGACGGCGCGGCCCGCGCCGAGCTCGCGCGCACGATCCTCCAGCTGGACCGCACCGAGCTCCTGCGCACGGCGAACATGCTGTTCAACGGCTCGAGCCTGCCGCTGCGCGCCACCATCCTCGAGATCGCCTCCCTGGACCGCGAGTGGCGCGACTGGTTCGGGGTCATGAAGCAGGCACTCCGCACGACCGAGTCGACGCTCCGTCGCGCGGGTGCGCGTCTCGTGCGCCGCCACGTCCAGGACCTGAACGCGTCGACGGTCCTGCGCGAGCTCCTCCACGACGAGGACGACGGCGTCCGCAGCGAGGCGATCCAGGCCTTCTGCGACTACCCGATCGCGGAGATCGTCGAGCCGTTCTTCGCGCGGCTGCCGGTCGAGGCGCCGGTGGATCAGACGCGCATGATCCAGGCGCTTGCGCGCCTGAGCAGCAAACCGAACTCCAACATCGAGCAGTACCTCTTCCCGGTGCTGGCCGACGACGATCCTGAGGCGCGACGCCTCGCGGTGCGCCTGATCTCGTCGATGCCGCAGCCCGAGCAGGTGCTGCGCAAGTTCCTGATCAACTGCCGCGGGCTGGCCTCGTGGCTGCGCGAACGAGCCGTGAAGTCGCTGCTCGAGATGGCCAACGCCCTCTGCGAGCCTCTCCTGCGCCTCATGCAGGACGACGACGAGGACGTCCGCGTCTCGGCGATGTCGCTCGCGTCGAAGATCGACGACGAACGCATCCTCGGTCCGGTGATGGGGATCTTCTGCAGCAAGGCCGACTGGTGGATCCGCTCGCTCGCGGCCGACATCCTCGCGAACTTCCCGCGTGACGAGGTCCTGGAGCTGCTGCTGCCCTACCTGCACGACGTCGACATGCGCTTCAGCATCGTCTCCGCGCTCGCGCGCATGAACCGGCCGGAGACCACCGCACACCTGCTCGAGTGTCTCAACGACCAGGCGCGATCGATCCGCGACATCGCGATCGACGGCCTCGCGAAGCGTGCCTCACAGGACGTGATGGATGCGCTCGTCCGCGTGGTGCGAGCCGACCCCGACACCGCCCTGCGCGCGAAGGCCTTCGAGGTGTTGCGCGGCTTCGGCAGCGCCGCGGCGGCGCGGCTGAAGAGCCTCGAGGTGGAGCTCCAGGCCCACGCCGACCAGGAAGAGGCGAGCAAGCGCGCGGCGAGCGTGCAGGGACTGCAGCTCGAGATGGCGAACCCATCGCTGAACCGCCGCGACTGAGGGTGCGCGGGACGATCGCCCGGGGCAAGACTCAGAGGATGTCGAGGATCCCGGTCACGCCGTTCGAGATGGTCGAGATGGGGGCGCGGTAGTTCACGCCGCGCGCGAACGGCTCGTTCCACGGCAGCTCCCCGCGATCGCAGGCGCCGCCCACCGCCGCGAGCACGAACGCGCGGGCCAGATCGGGCAGGTCGCGATCGCCGAGCAGACCGAGGAGCGGATCGATCGCCCGTCGATCGCCGACGTAGCGGAACGCGAACGCGATGCCGGAGAGCCGGCCGACGGACTCGTCCTTCCTGCGCAGCAGGCCCGCGAGCATCTGGCCGGCCCCGGTGGGATCCAGCAGCGCCAGGCCGATCGCCGCCTGCGCGAGCAACGCGGGACGGAACTCCGCGTCGTTCATCACGCCGGCGAGGGTCGGGATCGCCGTCGCGTCGCCGATCATGCCGAGCGCGACGCAGAGGTAGCCCGCGAGCTGATCGCGCCGCTTGTGCTTCACCAGCAGGCGCAGCATGTCCTCGACGGCCGCCCCGTGACGCATCAGGCCGAGGGCGATCGCGCTCGCCGCGCGCACGTCGTCGTTCTCGATGTCGCGCATCGTCTTGAGCAGGAGGGCGGCGGCGATCGCATCCGGCGAGCCACCGCGCTCGAGCTCGCCCCGGACGAGCACGCCGAGCGCGAGTGCGAGCCAGGGGCGCTCCGTGCCCTTCTGTCCGCGGGGCAGCTCGCGCAGCAGGAACGCGCGGTTCGCCTCGCCGCCGATGCTCGCGATCGACATCAGCACGAAGAAGCGCAGCGCCTGATCCTTGCCGTCGAGGTAGAGCTTCTCGAGCAGTTCCGCCGACCCGAGCCAGGCCTCGCCGCGTTCGCGCGGGAGGGCGAGTTCCCCGATACCCATCGCCATCGACTGCAACACGGCATCGCTGCGGCGTCGTTCCTTCAACGCCTCGCACCACTGGTCGACGATCCGCACGTGGTCGGTACTCGCACCGCGACCGAGCAGGCGGGCGATCGCGGTCGGCACATGTGCCTGCACCACTTCATCGCCGCGGCCCACGTCGCGCGCGAGGAACTTCTCGAGCACGGCCAAGGACTCCCAGAGCAGACGCTTCTGCTCCGCGATCGAAGGATCGAGGGCCAGCACGCCGAGGGCGCCGACCGCGGCGGCGGTCACGTCGCGGTCCTCGAGCACGCGCGCCTCGATCACCGGAGCGCAGATCGCGAAGACGCGGCGCTTGGTCGCGGTGTCGGCGGTCCCTCTCGCCGCGAGCCCGAGACCGTAGAGCGCGAAGGCGCGGACGCGTTCCTCGATCGGCGTGCGCGCGGCGAGCTTGCGCCCCTTCGCGGTGTCGGTGGCGAGATCGACGAGGTCCGAGAACACCTCGGGCAGGCCGCTCAGACCCAGCGCGAGCGCCGCGGTCTCGCGCACCTCGAGGCTGCCGCGACCGAGCCGGTTGCGGAACTGCGCGGGGACGTCGATCGAGGGATGCGTCCGGCCGAGCTTCGCGAGCGCGACGAGACCGGCGCCGGTGACGTCCGGCGAATCGGTGGTGTCGAAGGCCCGCACGATCGCGGGGATGACCCGGTCCTCGATCTCCGCGGCGCTCGGTCGCCGGTCGTCGACCGCGCCGCGCGTGCTGCCGTCGACCGGGGTCCCCGCGCGCGGACCGAGCACGGTGCTGCGCAGGGCGAGCCAACGGTCCTTGTTGTATTCCCACCAGAACTGCCAGCCGTCGAGGCTCGTGAGCGAGGACGGGTCGGTCGGACCCGGCGTGTTCGGCCCGCCGGTGGGCGAGGGCGTGGGGGTCGGCACGCCCGCGGGCGGCGGCAGGAAGGGCGGCGAGTTCGGACCGCGGTAGGTTCCGCCGTGCGCCAGCAGGGTTGTGGCGAGCAGGAGGACGCAGAGGAGAGCGCGCGACGGCATGCGGGGAATGATGCGCGGAGGACGGCTCCGCACGCAGGGGGCCCGGCGGAACGGAGTGGGGTGAGTAGTCGAGCGGAAGCGCACGGGAACAGTGCGGTCTGCGCACGCCGGGACCGAGCACGGGCCTTGGATTGATTCCCGGGTCGGCAGCGACGGACGAGCCGTCGGCTACAGCGGCCGCCCCGAGCTCCCTCCCGGGCGCGGTTTTCTGGCGGCGGGCTGTCGTACTCTCCGCCCCTCCCTCGACACGTAATCAGCGCGTGCCTGTCGCTTCCCGTTCGCCGGAAGACGAGGAGCTCGTGCAGCGGAGCATCGCCGGTTCACGCGATGCCTTCGGTCTGCTCGTGCTCCGACATGCCCGCATGGTTCGTGCCATCTGCATGTCGAGGATCGGTAGCCAGGAAGTCGATGACGCGGTGCAGGAAGTCTTCCTGAGGGTCTACCGCGGACTCCCCCGTCTGCAGGCGACGGCGAGCTTCGTGGCCTATCTCGGCCAGGTGGCCCGGAACTACTGCATCGATCGCCTGCGGTCGGCCCAGAAGCAGAAGTCGGTCTCGCTCGACGAGGTGGAGCTGGACCCGGCGGATCGGCGGGTCGACGAGGCCGCCGAATCGGCGCGGGCGGAGCGCCTGGAGCGCCTGCGCCACGAGATCGCCCGACTTCCCGAGAGTCAGCGCGAGTGTCTTCTGCTCTTCTATTTCGAGGAGATGAGCTACGCGCAGATGGCCGAGGCCCTCGGACTGACCGAGGCCGCCGTGAACCAGCGCCTCAGTCGCGCGCGGCAGCAACTCCGTCACACGCTCGCCGAACGTCGCGAGGAACCGGACCGATGACCGAGCCGCGCCAGGACGAACTCGACCGCGAGTTGCGCGACGCGCTCGAACCGTTGCGCGGGGACCCGGTCGACGACTGGGCGAGGGTGCTCGACGCCCTGCCCACGGCGCGCCCGCGCCCCCTCCTGCCCCTCCTGGTCGGCGCCGTGGCCGCCGGTCTCGCGGTCGGCTGGGTCGCCGCGCTCCTCACGCGTCCCGAGCCGACCGAGCCGCCCAAGGAGGTGGCGCAGACGGAGCCGGCGAGCGTCGTCGAGCTCCCCGTGCGCGTGGTGGCCCGCGCCGGTGAGGCCTTCGTCGAGACCGCGAGCGGCGCCCGCAAGCTCGGCCCCGGTGAAGGCCTGCGCTTCGAGGAGATCGTCGCGACCGGCGGCGACGGCCTGCTCTTCCTCTCGCTGCCCGGCGAGGTCGAACTGCGGCTCAACGGCGGAACGCGGGTCACGCTCGACGGCCCGCGCGCCGCGACGCTCGCGCGCGGTCAGGTCTTCCTCGGCAAGCGCGGGGGCGAGGGCACGTTCATCCTCGCCACTCCCGAAGGCGAGCTGCGGACCGAGCGCGGCGATGCCTCGGTGGTCGCCGGCGAGCGAGGGACCGAGCTCGTCGCGCTCGAAGGGCGTGCCCGCTTCGTCAACTTCGCGGGCGAGGAGGTGTCGCTCGGCGCGCGCGAGCGCGTCGCCGTGCAGGACGGGCTCGCGGGTGACAAGGCGATGGCAGGATCGCGTTGGAAGTACGTCGGCTGGCAGGTCCACGAGCTCGCCGCGAGCTACGACCGTCGCGAGGAGGCGTTCGACTACGCCTACGAGCTCGTGCGCGCCCTCGAGGACCCGACGATCGCGGCCGACGCCGAGCGCGAGCTGCGTCACGCCGGTGCGCTCGGCGCGATGGCACTGGGCATGGCGGCCGTCGAGATCCGCGACCAGCCGAAGCTCGTTCGGCGCTGCTGGCTCCTGCTCGCCGATGTCGCCGACTCGATGTCGCTCGGCTACCTGCACCGCGGCATCCTCGCCGAGGACGCCGAGGTCCGCATCGCCAGCGTGCACGCGATCGAGCGCATCACCGCCATCCCCTCGGGCCGCGACGAGTCGTTCTGGCGCGAGGCGTCGGAGGCGGAACGCTTCGACGTCGTCCAGGTCTGGCGCAAGAAGCTGCGCAGCGACTGACGCGGCCTACCCGCCGGGGTCGGGCCCGCGATAGCCGCGGCAGACGAAGACGTCCGCGTAGTACAGCCGGACCCCGAAGCGCTCGACGACGACGCGCTCGCGCTTCTCGATCGATCCGAAGCGGGCACTCGCCTCGTCGATCTGGAGCTGGCGCTGATCGGCGCGCGGCAACACGAAGATCGCGTCCTGACCGGTGCGCGCCGCCGGCTGGTCCCAATGGTCGAACTGCAGCGAAGGCCGCCCGAGCACGTTCTGCGCGAGGGTCGGCGACAGCGTCTGCCGTGGGTCGCGCCGATCGTGTTCGATCCGCAGGTTGCGGCCGAGCTGCGCCGCATCGCGGTAGTCGGAGCAGAAGAAGAAGACGTTCCCCGGCACGCCGTCCTCGGCGTCGATCGACTGCCCCCAGTGCTCCGCGCGATCCGCGACCTGATCCCAGCCGACGGCGGAGCTACCGGCACCGATCGGCACGAGGTGCACCACGGGCGCGAGCAGCAGGAGGCCGGCCGAGGCGATCACGATGCGCCGTGCGATGGTGAACGACCGCGCGAAGCGCTCCGCGACCCCCGACTCACGCCACCACAGCACCGTCCCCAACAGCAACGAAGGAAACGCCGGCACGAACCAGTTCGGCTTGATCGTGATCCAGAGCGAGTTGGCGAGGAAGAAGGCGGGCATCGGCACGCCGAAGGCCAAGAGGAAGCGCGCGCGCACATCGCCGGCGACGGCGCGTCGCACCAGCCAGGGCACGACGAGGACCAGCAGGAGCGCCAGCAGCGGGTGATAGAGCGCGGACTGCACCCCGAGCGTGCCGGCGAGACGTCCGGCGTCGAACTCACCGCGGGAGTAGCGACCGTCGGTCTGGAAGAGGAACGACTCGAAGCCATTGCGCGCGTTCCACACGACGACCGGTGAGAACACGATCGCCGCGGTCACCACGCCGAGCCACGGCCCCGGCTTGAACCACTGCCGGCGCAGCCGTTCGTCGACCAGCATCACGAGCACGCCCCCCACCGCGAGGAAGGCCGCCGCGTACTTCGCGAGGAGTCCGAAGCCCGCGAGCGCCCCGCCCAGGAGCCACCATCGCAGCGCGCCGGTCTCCCGCGCACGCCATACCGCGTACATCGCGCCCATCCAGCCGAACATCAGCGGCGCATCGGGCGTGGCGAAGAAGCGCGTGATCGTGAGCATCGGCACCGCGAGCGACGCGATCAGCCAGATGCGGACGGCGGGCCCGTCGCCGCCGAAGCGGCGCAGGAGCGCGACGCTCGCCCAGCTCGCGCCGAGGCCGCAGAGCACCGTGCCGAGGCGTACGCCGAGCGCGCCGTCGCCGAGGATCGCCGTCCCGACCCAGATCAGCCACGCGACCATCGGCGGGTGATCGAAGTAGCTCAGGTCGAGGTGCTGCGCGTAGGTCCAGTAGTAGGCCTCCTGCGCGAAGATCGGGACGACGAGTGCGAGGTAGACCGCAACCGCGGCGACGAGGAGCGCGAGCTTCCTGGTCGCCCGGTCGCAGGGACTCGCGGGAGCGTGCGGCGGGATCGTCGATTCCAAGGGAGCGATGGGCCGGGGGCCGTGGGTCGGGATTCTCGTCGGCCATGCCGGTCGGATCGAGAGTGCGGGTCCGACGCACGGCCGGGTTGGATGGCGCGGAGCGCCGTCGGGCCGCGCTATGCTCTTCGCCCCCGAACTCCGGACCAGGCGCGACCCGGCCGGTCCCTCTCCCCCATGAGCAATCCGAGTCCGAGCTTCTCGCATTTGGGCCGCAACGTCGGCAAGGTCGCCGTCATCGGCTCGGGCCAGATCGGCCCCGACATCGCCCTCTACTTCACGAAGGTCCTCTCGCCGTTCGGCACGAAGACCGTCGTGGTCGACATCTCGGCCCCGGCGCTCGAGAAGGGCAAGGCGAAGCTGCAGAAGAAGATCCAGAAGGGTGTCGAGAGCGGCGCGTTCACGCCGCTGCAGCAGACCGAGATGCTGGGTCACGTCGAGTTCACCACCGACTACGACGCGATCCGGGGCGCCGACCTCGTCGTCGAGGCCGCGACCGAGGACAAGGCGCTGAAGCGGCGCATCTTCGCGCAGGTCGAGGCGCTCGCCGCCGAGACCGCGATCTTCGCGAGCAACTCGTCGCACCTGGAACCCGAGGAGATCTTCGCGGACGTGAAGCGGAAGGGCCGCGCCGCGGTGGTGCACTACTTCTTCCCCGCGGAGCGGAACCCGATCGTCGAGGTCGTGCCGGGCTCGCACACCGACCGCGCGGTCACCGACTGGCTGCTCTCGTTCTACGAGGCGATCGGCAAGGTCCCGATCGAGGTGCGCTCGCGCTACGGCTACGCGCTCGACCCGATCTTCGAAGGGCTGTTCCAGGCCTGCGCACTGCTGGCGCAGGACGGACTCGCGACGACCAGGCAGATCGACGCCGTGGTCGCGAAGGCGCTCGGCATGACGGTCGGCTCCTTCACCGCGATGAACCTGACCGGCGGCAACCCGATCACCGCCGTCGGCCTCGACAACTACACGTCGAAGATCAACCGCTGGTTCGCGACCCCGCAGATCCTGAAGGACAAGCTGAGCCGCAAGGAAGCCTGGGATGTGCCCGCGCGCGGCGAGGTCGTCGAGATCCCGGATGCGCTGCGCGAGCAGCTCACGCGCCTGCTCCGCGGCGCCTACTTCGGCCTCGTCTGCGAGGTCCTCGACGCGGGTCTCGTCGACCTCTCCGACTTCGACATGGCGCTCGAGATCGCGCTCGACATGAAGCCCGCGTTCCGCTTCATGAACGAGCTCGGCACGGCGCAGGCGCTGAAGCTCGTCGAGGAGTTCCGCGCGCGCTACCCGGCGTTCGTGCTGCCGAAGTCGCTCGCGGCCAAGGGCGCGCGCAACGAGCCCTGGGACGTGCGCAACGTCCTCCGCAAGGATCACGGCCGCGTCGCCGTCCTCACGATCCGCCGGCCCAAGGTGCTCAACGCTCTCGACCAGGGCGTCTTCGACGAGATCGCCGCGCGCTGCAACGAGGCCGACGCGGATCCGAAGGTCGACGCGATCGTCCTCGTCGGCCACGGGCGCAAGGCCTTCGTCTCGGGCGCCGACGTCGGCTTCCTCGCGAAGATCACGAGCGTCGAGCACGGGACGCGGACCTCCGCCGCATCACAGCGCTCGCTCGATGTCGTCGCCGCATGCCGGAAGCCCGTCGTCTGCGCCATGAACGGCCTCGCCTTCGGCGGAGGCAACGAGCTCGCGATGGCCTGCACGCTGCGAGTCGCGAAGAAGGGATTGCCGGTCCTCGCCTGCCAGCCCGAGGTCAACCTCGGCATCATCCCCGGCGCCGGCGGCACGCAGCGCCTGCCGCGCCTCGTCGGCATCGCCAAGGCAGCGGAGCTGATGCGAAGCGCCAGGCCGATCTCGTCGGCCGATGCGCTCGCGACGGGCCTCATCTCGGAAGAGGTCGAGGACGACGTCTGCGCGCGCGCGGTCGAGATCGCCCGCGAACTCGCGGCGGGCCGCCGGGAACGCCCCAGGTTCGAAGCGGGACCGATGCGCGACGTGCCGACCTCGCTGCCGGCGATCGAGATCGGTCACCGCAGCAAGGCGGTCGACGCCATCCTCGTCCGCGCGATCCTCGACGGCTGCAGGCTCCCGCTCGCCGCGGGACTCGCGCTCGAGGCGCGTTGCTTCGGCGAGGTCTGCGGGACGCAGGACATGCGCATCGGCGTGAAGAACTTCCTCGAGAACGGCCCGCGCTCGAAGGCGGCGTTCGTGCACGCCTGACGATCGCGATCAGGGCGCGACGCGGAGCGTGCGCGCCTGCGCGTCGAACGCCGCGACCTGCATCGGCCGCAGGTCCGGGTCGCGGACCTCGAAGCTCGTCGCCTGGCCCTCGCCGCCCAGCGCGCCGAGCCCGGCCAGCACCACGACGCCGCGGGCGTCGGATTGACCGTAGGCACGGCAGAGGCCGTCGACCTGGTCGGCGACGACGTGCACGAACGGCTGCGCGGCTCCCCCGAGGTCGACGATCTGCAGCCGCAGCGGTTCACGCTCGGCGCGCGCGACCGCGACATCGCCGAGGTCCGCATCGCCTTCGACGATCGCGGGGATCCGACGACCGAGGTGGCCCTGGTGCGGCAGCACCGTGATCGTCAGCTCACCGCTGAGCAACGCCGGCACGGCGAAGAGCCCGCCCTGCTCCGAGCGCACGGTGCGGGTCACGCCGACGTTGTCGACGACGATCGGTGCGCCCACGAGATCCTGGCCGTCGGCGTCGCGCAGGCGACCCCGCACGAGGTGGCCCTTCGCGAGCCGCAGATCCGGCAGCGGGAGCTTGCCCTGGCGCCGCGGAGCTGCCGCCGACTCCGTCGCCGCGACGCCGTTCGCGTCGTCCCATGCGACCACCGAGAAGGGCCCCGCGGGGAGCGACACGACGTAGCGGCCGCTGGCATCGGTGCGCGCCGAGGCGCCGGTCTCGCGCACGACGACCTTGGCGCCCACCGCGGGTTCGCCGCCGACGCTGCGCACCCAGCCCTCGCCGACGAGCGGCTCCGCGACGAGCGGCTCCTTCGCTGCCGGCTCCGTGGCCCAGGGCAGCGCGTCCTGCATCACGAGCGCGAGCTCGCTGACGCCACCGCGCACGACGAGCGGGGCGTGGCGCCCGGGAGCTTCGATGCGCAGCATCCGGTTCGCGGCGCCGGAACCGCGGATGCGGAACTGGCCGAACGCATCGGTCTCCGTCGACTCGTCGCCGCCGAGCAGCTTCACCTTCGCCCAGACGACGGGCCAACCGCGCCGATCGACGACGAGTCCGAAGACCTCGCTCGCAATGGCCCGCGTCGGGCCGAGCCCCGCTCCATTGCCGTTCTCGATCGGCGTCTGCTTGCCCGATCCGCCGCGATGCAGCGAGACCTCGCGCAGACCGCCCTCGCCGCGTGCAACCGGTTCGGCCGGCCGCGCGACCAGTCGATCCTGGAGCACACCGGACCACCAGAGCGCTCCGCCGACGACGGCGAAGAAGCCGAGGATCCAATGCGAGGGTCGACTCATGGGCGGCGGGAGGATAACAGACGGAGCGGGGCGTCGCGCACGCGCTGCGGACGACTCCTCTACGACTCGAGCACGCGGTTCGGCCAGGATCCCACGCACTCTTGAGCGCCAGCAGTAGCCATCGCGGCCTGTCGATCGTCGTGCCGATGTACGACGAAGCCGAGGGCGTCGCGACGCTCGTCGCCCGGCTCTCGGACTTCGTCGCGACCGAGGGCGCGCGGCGCCCGGTCGAGCTGATCCTGGTCGACGACGGTTCCCGCGACGGCACCTGGGACGCGCTGCTCGCCGCGGTCCCCGCCGGCGACGCTCGCTGGCACTGCCTGCGTCACCCCGCGAACCGGGGTCTCACCGCTGCCCTGCGCACCGGGAGCGACGCCGCGACGATGCCCCTCGTCGCCTGGCTCGACGCCGACCTCAGCTACGAAGTGGCGACGCTCGGCCGCCTCGCCGAGGCGCTCGACGGCGGCGCCGCCTTCGCGACGGCCTCCTGCCACGCGCGCGGGGGTCGCATCGACGGGGTGTCCTGGTTCCGCGCCTGGCTCTCGCGGCAGGCCTCGCGGCTCTACCGGATCGCGACCGGTCATCGGGTCGCGACCTTCACCTGCATGGTCCGGGCCCAGGAGCGCGAAGTCCTCCTGGCGACCTGGCCGGAGCGCGCGGGCTTCCTCGGCGTGACCGAGCAGATGCTGCGCGTGCTGGCGCGGGGCGCGCGCGTCGCCGAGGTCCCGGCGACGCTGCGCGCCCGACGCACGGGCAGGAGCAAGCTGCGCGTCCTGCGGGCGATCCGCGCCCATCTCGGGCTGGTCGCCGCGGCGCGCCGGGACTTCAGTCGAAGAGCGTGACGATGCCGCCGGTCCAGACGCTCGGAGCGCGCATCGCGGTCGGGCTGGTCCGGTAGCCGTAGACGCGCGTCACCTGCGCGGAAGTCGCCGGCGGGCTGGGGAAGGTGTGCGAGCGGCCGTTCGACAGCGCGAAGGGCAGCACCGCCTGGCCGAAGTCGGGCGCGAGGGCCTGCGAGAAGATCGTCGCACCCACGACCGCCGGGTTGTACGGCACGTTCTCGAGCGCGAACTCCGGCACGGCGCCGGCGGCGTCGGAGTTGCCGATGCCGAAGCCGATCGTCGGCAGCGCGATGAGGTTGGTGCAGAGACCGGGCACCGCGAGGTTCGAGTTCACGAAGTCGACGTTCATGAACACCGGCGACGAGGCCGGCGCGCGCGTCACCGTGTAGGCGATGCGGAACCGCGAGACCTGGTTCTTCACGGTGCCCGTCAGCGCCATCGCGGTGGTCTGCCCCGTCGCGATGCAGCCCGTGCCGATCGACGTGCCCGACGTGGACGTGCCCGTGCTCCCGGTGATCGACTGGAAGTCGTTGCCGTAGTCGGACGCCGACGTGTTGTTGGTGACGTTCAGCTCCCAGAGGAAGGGCTCGGCCGCCGTGTAGAGCCACGGCACGTCGAGCGGGAGGTTGAGGTTGAACGGGGCCGGGGAACCCAGGTTGAGGGTCCAGTCCGGGAGGTTGACGGGGCGGCTGACGAAGACGTTCGTCGGCGTGCCGCTGTAGTTCGCGGCGTAGCCCTCGGAGATCGCGCCGGGCGCGACCGAGTTCGAGAGCACGGCGCCGATGTCGATGGTGCGCGGGATCCAGGTCGCGTCGGTGCCCGCGGTGCCGTCACGGCGCCAGGACATGCGCTGGATGAGGAAGGGCGCCTGACCGACGCTCGTCGCATCGAGCTGCTGCCAGCGCAGGTCGGTGTACCTGAAGAGGATGTAGTCGTGGTTGCTGCTGCCCTCGGTCGTCGTGTAGCCGGCCGGGCTGGTGAAGCCCTGCGCGGCCGCGGCGCTCGA
>JADLHO010000120.1 GCA_020848735.1 Planctomycetota bacterium
CAGGGCTGTCCGTAATGCCAAAGACCGCGCGAAACGCGCTCGCGCGCCTCGCGTCCTCGCAGCCGCAACCGCGAGGGGCGGGGAATCCTAGCGAGACGCGAGCAACTTGCAAGCGTTGGGGTTCGAATTCGCGCCTCCCACCCTGCTCGCCGCGAGAGCCCAACGGTCCCTGGGACGAGGGCTCTCGGGAATTGCCAATACGTCAATATTCGTGACGCGATGGCGCGAGATGGACGAGGCTTGGCCGGGCGTCCGGCGCGTGCGCAGGCTCCAGGCTTGCCGCAAGGCCCCGGTCAGCCGGGGGAGCCGCCTTACCGAGCCGGGCGCGAAGCCCTCAGCGCCGCACTTCGACCTTCGTCCCCCGGGGCACGAAGCGAGCGAACTCCGCGATCTCCGCAGCCCCGAGCCGGATGCAGCCGAGGGACGCCTGGGTCCCCATGCTCTCCGGCTCGTTCGTGCCGTGGATCCCGAAGCCGCTGTAGGACTCATGCTGGAACTGCACGAAGTGCGTGCCCAGCGGATTACGCGGATCGCCGAACGCGATGACGTCCCCGCCGTAATGCCAATCCGGATTCTCGGTGGTCGCGCCCAGGGTGAAGACCGTCTCCGGAGTCTCATGCCCGGGCTTGCCGTGGGCACAGGGATAGCTGCGCACCACGACGTCGCCCACGTAGACCGTGACGAGGAACGAGGACTTCCAGACGACGGTCCGGATCGGTTCCACCGGCGCCTTGATCCCCTGTCCCTGACGGATCACGTTGGGGTTGTCGATGCGGTTGACGAGCTGCAGGGTGCCGGCCTGCAGCGGCAGCCCGATCGACTTCGAGAGCGCGCGCGCGACCGTGGTCAGGCTGTCCCCGCTGCGCACCTCGTAACGCCGGGCGCCGCTGAGGTCCGCGGGGTCGAAGACCGTCCGCCGCACCAGCAGGTCGTGCCGCTGGCGCAGGCGATCGAGACCGGCCCGCGCGTCGGCGTCCTCCCGCCGCAGCTCCCCGTTCGCCGCGGCCTCGAGCAGTCGCGTCGAGGCGCGAACCCCCGCCCACGGCTCGGCGGCGACGCAGCGCTCCGCGACCTGTTCGGCCGCCGCACGGCCTTCCGCCGAGTGGAGGAAGGCGTTGTCGGTGCCGAGCACCGCGAGCGCCGCCCCGAGGTCCGCGGCGTCGCGGAGCCGGCGGCTCAGGGTCCCGAGCAAGGCATCGCGGCGCGCGCCGCTCGCGGCGCGCAACGCGGCGAAGCTCGCCGCCCCATCCGTCTCGCCGGCGCCCGTGGCGTCGGTCTCGCCGGTCGGCCCGGGAGGCGTCGGGTCGGCGAACTCGCTCAGGCCCTTGGGCCCCGACGACTCGCCCGCCCCGGGCGCGACGGGCCCCCCGCCGCCTCCGGAACCGGCATCCGCGGTGGACCCGAACACGCGGTCGTAGCCCCAGACGGCCAGCACCGCGAACAAGACTCCGAGCACGAAACGACCCATGACGACCTCTGGCTGTTCTCGAGAGAGTTCAGGACTTCTCGGAGCCGACCGTGACCTCGGTCGACGACCCCCCCGACCCATCGTTCACCGCCCAGGGTCGCTCGGGTCCACGGGACGCCGTCCGCACCGCGCACGGCCGCCCACGCGTCGGGGCGGACGGTACAGAACGCCGCTCGCGTTTGCGAGCGGACGAGCGAGAGACTCCTGCCACCTTGTGCCGTGCGACGTTCGAGCCGGTCGAACACCGCTTTCGAAGTGGGGACCCCCCGCCGCGACTGGACGCCAAGCGGGCCGAAGCCTCTCGGTGTCGCCTCGTCGACGGGATCGGCCCCCCGGGAGTGGGCATTGGTGCGCCTTGCGCTCGGGTCAGATCACGAACACCGCAGCAAGGAGCGTCTCGACGGCGAAGAGTAGCCCGGCGCAGGGCTTCGGCAACCGGACGTCCGCGCTTCGCTCGCTCCCCGCTCGCCGCGTCACCAGGGATGCGATCGGATCGCCTCGAGCACGCGGTGCGCCAGCGCGACCGCTTCGCAGCCGTCCTCCCCCGTGACCGGCGGCTCGCTCCGCTCCTGCACGGCGACGAGGAAGGCGTCGAGCTCCTCCGCGAGCGGATTGCGGTCGCCGACCTGGTAGCGATCGACGCTCAGCAGGCCCTCGAAGACGTACTTCCAGAGGTCGTCGATGCGGGACGTGTCCACGCTGCCGACGTCGAGCCGACCGAGATCCCAACCCGCGTTCTTGCGGATGAGCACGCCCGAGTGCTCCGCGAAGTCGATGCTCGCGTAGGCATCGCGCGAGAACACGCGGAGCTTGCGCATCGGCTTCAACGCGACGCGGCTCGCGGTGAGTTGCGCGACCGCGCCGTTCTCGAACTCGAGGGTCGCGCTCGCCATGTCCTCGGCCGGGGTGAAGACCGCGCCGCCGTAGCCGCGGACCGCCACGACCCGGCTGCGCACCAGCGAGAGCACCAGGTCGAGGTCGTGGATCATCAGATCGAGCACGACTCCGATGTCCGTGCTGCGGAACGAGAACGGCGCCAGGCGCTGCGACTCGACGTAGCGCGGCTCGATGCCCCGCTGGCGCAGCGCCTCGAACGCCGGGTTGAAGCGCTCGACGTGCCCGACCTGCAGCACGCGGGACCCGCGCCGCGCCAGCGCCACCAACTCGCGCCCCGCCGCCTCCGCGGGGGTGATCGGCTTCTCGACGAGCACATCGACGCCGGCCTCGAGGAAGGTCCCGGCCACCTCGCGATGGAGCGCCGTCGGGACGACCACGCTGACCGCATCCACCTTGCCCAGCAGCTCGCGGTACTCCGTCGTGCCGAAGCACCCGTAGGTCTCGACCGCCTTGGCGACCGCATCCGCCCGCAGGTCCGCGACGCCGACGAAGTCCGCCCGCGGGTTCTGGGAGAGCAGGCGCGCGTGGTGCCGACCGAGATGGCCGACGCCGACGACGCCGACGCGGACCTTGGGACGTGGTTCGCCCGCAGCGCTCATGCGTCGATCAGGGTGAACTTGAGCTGCGCCTCGGCCATCAGCCGACCGCCGACCTTGCAGCGCGCCTGCACGTGCCCGAGCGAGGGCTTCGCACGGATCGTGTCGACCTCGATCCGGAGCTGGTCACCGGGCACGACGGCCCCGCGCAGCTTCACCTTGTCGATGCTCCAGAGCACCGCGAGCTTGCCCGTGTTCTCGAGCTTGCGCAGCAGCAGCACCCCGGCGAGCTGGGCCATCGCCTCGAGCTGAAGCACGCCCGGCATGATCGGTTGTCCCGGCCAGTGCCCCTGGAAGAACGGCTCGTTGATCGTGACGTTCTTGATCGCCACCGCGCGCCGGAAGCCGTCGAGCTCGATGACGCGATCGATCAGCAGGAACGGGTAGCGATGCGGGAGGAGGTTGAGGATCTCCCGGATCTCCAGGCCCGAGTCGTGGACGAACTCGGCCGCGTTCTCCTGGGCCTCGATCTCCTCGACGAGCCGCTGGACCACCTGCATGTTGAGGCCGTGACCCGAGCGCGTCGCGATGACGTGCGCGTCGAGGTCGACCCCGCAGAGGGAGAGGTCGCCGATCAGGTCGAGCAGCTTGTGGCGCGCGAGTTCGTCCGGCCAACGCATCGCGTTGTCCTTCACGCCCTGCGGCCCCATCACGAGGGTGTTCGAGGTGTTCGCACCCTTGCCGAGCCCGGCCGCACGCAGCGGCTCGACCTCGTGCTCGAAGACCCAGGTGCGCGCCGGCGCGATCTCGCGCTCGAAGACCTCGGGCGTGATGCGGTACGACACGGTCTGGCGCCGCCCCGACAGCTCCCCCACCTCGCCGGGGTAGTCGAGGTTGTAGTCGACCGAGAGGCCGCCCTCGCCGGGCACCACGATGACCGAGGCCCCACCCTCGCGGACGTGGATCGGTTCGCGCACGACGTAGCGATTGCGCGTCGCCTTCTGCTCGGCGATGCCCGCGGAGCGGATCGCCTCCGCGAACTCGCGCGCCGAGCCGTCCATGCCGGGGATCTCCTCGGCGTCGACGTGCACCTCGACGTTGTCGACGCGCATCGCCCAGAGGGCCGCGAGCAGGTGTTCCACGGTGAAGACCTCGGCCTGACCGTGGTTCAGGCAGGTGCGCCGCTCGCGCGTCTTCAGATAGGCGCCCGAGGCGCGCACCGTCGGCTCACCCGCGAGATCGTTGCGGACGAACTCGATCCCCGTACCTGCCTCCGCAGGCTTGAGGATGGCACGCACCTCGCGCCCCGTGTGCAGGCCGACGCCGCGGAACTCGACCTCGCGCTGCAAGGTGCGCTGAGGCCGTCCGGCAACGCCGTCCCGACCGCCCGAACCGCCGTCTTTCGTGCTCACTCCACCACCGGCACCGAGGGTACCGCGACCGGGCGCCGAGAGCGCCGGCGGCCGCGTCGCGCGGACGCTTGATCGGGACCCGTCACTTCGAGGGACCCGGCCAGCTCTTGAGGAACTCGATCACCTGCGCGGTCACGTCGACCTTCGCGGCGTCCACCCAGACGACGTCCTTCGCCTGCATGGTCTCGAACTTCTGGCTCGGACCCGCGCTCGCCGGCGTGTTGCGCCAGCGGAGCACGACCTCGATGCCCTTCGCCTTCGCGAAGGCGCCGATGCCCTCGCTGATCTCATCCCAGAGACCGACCGAGGTCTCGAGTCGCTTGCGACTCAACGCCGCGTCGCGGATCTCCTTGATCGCCTCGAAGCGCTGGCGCGCGATCTCGAGATCGAGCGAGGAGCGTGCCGCTTCCTCGGTGCCCTTCTCGGCGACGTCGCTGCGCGCCTTGGCCTCCGCGTAGGAGGCCTCGAGCGCCTTCATCTCGTCCTTCGTCTTCTCGATCATCCCGGTGAGGCCGGCGAGCCGCGCTTCGGCGTGCGGATAGGCCTTCAACACCAGGTCCATGTCGATGACGGCGATCTTCGGGGCGGCGCCCTGCGGCGCGCCCACCGCGGCAGGCCCGGCGATGACGCTGATCGCGCCGAGCAGGAAGGCCGCAGACAGGCCGAGGTGCTGGGGAAGTCGACGGATTGCCATCGGGAACTCGTAGTTGCGGGAAGCGCGGGATCTTAGGCCGCACGGTGATCCAGTCCACACGAGACCCAGTCCACACGGCAGTCCGCGCGACTCACTCGAGGCCGATCGCCCGCATCACGTCGTCGAGGAGACGCTCGACGGGTTCCAGCCCGATCGAGAGCCGGATCATCCCCTCGCCGATGCCGAGCGCGCGACGCTCCGCGGCGCTCAACGCGGCGTGCGTCGTGTGGGCGGGCAGGCTCGCGTTGGACTCGACGCCACCCAGCGACGGCGCACGCGCGATGCACGCGAAGCGATCGAAGACCTGCATCGCGGCGGGCAGGCCGCCGTCGACCTCGATCGTCACGAGCGCACCGCCGCCCCCGGGCATCTGGCGCAGGCGCAGCGGAGCGTCGACATGGTCCGCGAGCCCGGGATGGCTCACCGCCAGGAGCGGACCGCGGGGGTCGACGCGCGCGCGCAGAGCCTGCGCGATCGTGAGCGCTGCGGACTGCTGCGCGGCCACCCGGAGCGAATGCGTCTCGGCGGAGCGGCCGAGCAGCCACGCCGGATCGGGCGCCAGCACCGCTCCCGTGCGCGCGCGGAAGGCCTCGATCGCGGTGAGATGTTCGTGGCGGCCCGCCACGACACCGGCGAGCACGTCGGAGTGGCCGCCGAGGAACTTCGTCGCGCTGTGCACGACGAGGTCCGCCCCATGGTCCAGCGCGCGCTGGATCGGGGGCGGTGCGAAGGTGCCGTCGACGACCAGGGTCACGTCCCGCTCATGGCACGCCGCGGCGGTGCGCGCGAGATCGACGAGGCGCAGCGTCGGGTTCACCGGGGTCTCGACGACGCAGAGCCGCACGCCCCCCGCGAGCGCCGCGGCGAGCGAAGCCGGATCGAGCGCGTCGAAGTCGACGACCTCCATGCCGAAGCGCGGCAGGTCCCGCCGGGCGAGGTTCGAGGTCCCGCCGTAGATCTGACGCGCGATCGCGAGCCGGTCACCCGCGCCCGCCAGTCCACAGAGCACGGCGTGCATGGCGGCCATGCCGCTGGCGAACGCGACCGCGCCCTCCGCGCCCTCGAGCTCCGCGACGAAGCACTCGAACGCGCGCGCGTTCGCGTGGCCGTAGCGCGCGTAGAACTCGCCGTGCGCCTCGCGGGCACCGTGCGCACGCAGCGCCGCGGCATCGGTGAACGCGTGACTGGTCGCACGCCGCAGATCCGGCGCGAGGGGACCGAGCCGGGCGGCGTGGGGCCGAGGCGTGCCGTAGGGTCGCAGCATGCGAGCGAGCGTAGCGAGGGGCGCCCCTCGCGCGCGTGCGTGCGATCGCCGAGGATCGCGTCGTGTTCGCACACCGGTCTCCGTTGCCCCTGCCGAGCGCGGCGCTCGCGGCGGAACTCGCGGCGCGCGCGCGCGCGGCGCTGCCGGACGAGTCCGTGGCCGCGGTGTTCATCGATGCGCAGGGCGCGCTCTCGCTCGAGCCCCTCGTCAACCGCGCTCGCGAGCGTCGCGATCGCTTCCGTGTCGACCCGCTCGAGTTCGTCGCCGTCGAGCATCGCGCGCGCCTGGCCGGTCGCCGGCTCTTCGCCTGGTTCCACAGCCACCCCCACGGTCCGGCCGAGCCGAGCGCGGAGGATCTCGCGACGGCCTGGCGCGACTGCGAGAGCTGGCTCGGCGCCTTCGACGCCGAGGGGGCGTTCTCGCTCGTCGGGCTCGCGTTCGAAGCCGGCGCCCGGCCGGGCTGGCAACCGCGCTTCCGCGTCGCGGTCCCGACGGCCTCCTGAGCGGGGTCCCGCGGCGGGACCACTGGGACCGGGCGCTTGCCGCAGGTCGCGACACGGGGCTCAAGAACGTCGCGAAGCCGGACGACGAGACCCCCGGGCGCGCCGCGCCGTGTCGAAACCCGACACGGTGTGCGCCGCCGGATGGGGTGGAACCCGACGCGGCGAACCAGCCGGGAGCGGAGAGCAGATCGATGCGGGGAAGCGACGAACCGGGGGGCGATGCACGAGGGCCGATCCGGCCCGGACTCGCCGCGCGATGCGGACTCACCGCACTGCTCGCGCTCGCCGGCTGCGGCAGCGCGCCCGTCGCGACGCCGACCGGTGCCGAACCCGCTCCCGGCGGGGAGCCGATCGAGCTGAGCGCCGAACGCGCGGCCTTCGCCGCGGCGCGCCTCGCCGTCGAGCTCTGGCCGTCCGCGGACCCTTGTCCGATCGCCGGATCGGCGCCCGTGCTGCGGGTCGACGACGACGTCTACCGCATCGAGCTCCGCCTCGGCACCGACGGTCCGCGGATCGCGACGAATGGCCGCCTCGGCGCGCCGCGCGCCCTGCTGAAGGACGGCGACCGCGTCGTCGCGACCGAGCCGGTCTTCAAGGCGGCCCGCGCCGAGACGCGCGCGGTCGGCGACGAGGGGCGCTTCCTCTGCATCGTGAGCCGGGCGGGCGCGAGTTGCCGCGTCGCCGCGGCTGCCGACGGCGCGGCCGCACGCAGCGGGGTGCTGCGGCGGCTGCACGCCGCGTTGTCGGTGCAGGTCGCCACGACCCACGTGGAGGCCGCCCTCGACGCCGGCGATCTGCCGCGCGCCGCGGCGTGCGCGAACCAGGCGATCCGTCTCCACGCGGCCCGTGGCGACGCCGGCGGGCAGGCGATGCTCGCGCCGCTCTGGGCGGCGCTCGCCGCCGTGCGCCTCCGCAGCGGCGAGTGTGCTGCGGCGCGCGCCGCGCTGCGCGCCGCGTGCGACGTCGCTCGCGAGGAACCCCTCTATGCGCTGCTGCTCGCGCGCGTGGACGAGCGGCTCGCGCGCAGCGTCGACCGCGGTTCCCTCGACGCGGCCCTCGCCCAGCTCGACGACCCGCGTGATGCCCTCGCGGCCCGCGCACGAAGCGCCGACGAGGCGCGCCAGACCGGGCAGGTCGCCCTCGGCGAGCGCATCGCCGCGCGCAGCCGCCGCCTGCTCGAACTCGGTGACGTCGCCTCGGCCGAGGCCTGGGCCACCCGGCTCCGCGCGAGCGCGCCGGCCCGGAGCGCGATCGATCCCCAGCAACGGGCACGGGCCCGTGGCGATCGCCGTGCGGCCTTCGTGCTCGGAGTGGAAGCGCTCGGCCAGGGCGGCTTCGACCCCGGCGTGCTGGCGGCGACCGTCGATGACGCGATCGCCGGTGGCGACGCGATCGGCGGACTGCGCCTGCTCGCCCGCCATTGGCCGACCGCGCTCCACCACGACCCGGAACTCGGCCACGCACTCGCGAAGCGTCTGCTCGCCGCGACGGGTGGTCGCCTCGGCGCGCGCGTCGCCTTGAGCGAGGACTGCGCGCCGCTCGCGCAACTCGCGCTCGTGGATCGCGTGCAGCAGCGGGACGTCGCCGCGGCGCTGCGCACCGGCGAGCTCCGCCGGGGCCTCGCGCTCGGCGGGGAGGCCGGCGAAGCGCTCGCGACACCGTCTCGCTGAGCGCCTCCGGCCGCGGCCGGATCAACGTCGCGAGAGGCCCAGGCTGCGGAGCGCGAGCGGCTGCGCGGTCGCGATCTTGACCCGCGGCACCGCGCCATCCCCCGCCGCGAGGCGCTGTTCGCAGAGGGTCTGCCCGCCCTCCCCGTCCCAGTCGACGCGGACCGCGAGGGCGCTGGCCTCCCGGCGGACGGTGACGCGCACGCGATGCCAGACCCCCGGCCCGAGGCGCGGCGCCGCGCGCGCGGCGGCGAGCAGGGGCTCCGCGAGCGCCCGCGACAGCTCGCCCTGCCGCGGGTCGAAGCCCGCGGCCGGCACCGCGGTCGCCGCGATCTCGCCCCCCGGCAGCGCGACGAGGACCGCGACGGCGCCGTGCAATTCGATCGCGACGACCCGCGCCTCGCGCTCTGCGGCGGCGAGGCGCAGCTCGCAGTCGAAGGCGACCTCGACCGCCGCGGCCTCGAAGGGCGACTCGAAGCCCAGCACCGCGCCCCCATCGCCCGCCGACCCCTCGACGCCGCAGCTCGCGACGCCGTCGGCCTGCGCCCAGGTCCCCGTGAAGAGCGACGAGGGCAGATCGCCCGCGCGACCGCTCACGAGTTCGACGCCATCGCGAGCCACGGTGATGCCGAGCCCGGCCGGCGCACGCGCGCGCAGCTCGGCCTCGCGCACCGCCCCGGCGGCACGCCCCTCGGCCCAGGCCGCGAGCCCGGCGCGGTACTCGACGGTTCGGGCGAAGACGCGGGTGGCCGCGTGCACCCGCGCGAAGTCGAGAAGCGCCGTACGCATCGCGAGCGCGTCGTCGTTGCGTCGCGTGACGAAGAGCTGCTCGAAGGCGAGCTGCGCCGCGCGCTCCGCGGCGTCCGCGGCGGCGGCGGACGCCTGCAGGCGCGGCCAGCAATCCTGCTGGAAGAGCGCGAGCTCCTCGTCGCCGAGCAGCGCGACGGCCCGTGCCGGCGCATCGCGCAGCGCGAGGGAGCAGGCCCGCGCGAGCCGCGTCGCCGCTTCGGCGGCCGCGCGCGCGCGCAGGGTCTCGGGCACCGGATCGAGCGCCAGGAGCGCCTCGAGATCGAGCGCTCGGAAGGGCAACGGCGCGCCGTCGTCGAGCCGCACCCAGTCGACCTTGGCGTCGGCGCGACGCGTGACGCGCAGCGCCATGCCGGCCAGCGAGACCGTGGCACTCGGCTGCGCGCCGAGCACGGCGTCGGCGAGCGCCGTCAGGAGTTCGTCGCCGGCGCGGAACGCCGCGAGGTGCGCGCTGTGACGCGCCGATCCGGCGGAGTCGCCGAGCGGGAGCGATTCGAGGACCTCGACGGCGGCCCTCGGCCCACCGTCCTGGAACACCGCATAGGCGAGGTCGAGCGACTGCTCGAGCACGAGCATCGCCTCGGCGCCCTCGCGGGCGCGGAGTTCGGCCGAGGAGGCGCCGAGCCAACGCTCGATCGCCGGCCACGGGGACTCGCCGGTCGCGGCGAAGGCGTCCGGGCCCGGCAGCTCGGCGCGGAGCGCGGTCTCGACGCCGCGGAGCAGCCTCGCGAGCGTCGAGGTGGCGACGCCGCGCGCCGAGAGCTCGGTGCGCTGCCGCTCGTAGGCATCGCGCCGGCCCACGAAGGCCGCGAGTCCCGCGCGTGCGAGTTCCGCCTGGACCTCGTGCACGCGGGTCGCGAGGCGCTCCCGCGCGGCGGCCTGGACCCGTTCGAGTTCCGCGACGAGGCCGGGCGAGAGCCAGGCCCAGGCCGGACGACCGCCCGTGGCGAAGAACTGCGCCGCCTCGCTCGGGAACCGCGCGAGCGCAGCGGCCGGTTCACCCCGCTGCGCCGCGGCGAGCAGCGCCGGGGCCGCGATCGCGTCGAGGTAGCGCGCGTGTTCGTCGAGCAGCGCGGCATCGCGCGCGACGCGCAGGCCCTCGAGCTCCACCCGCAGCACGGCGAGACGTTCCCGCACGGTGCGGCCGAGCGCCGGGTCGGGGAGGTTCTCGGGCCGGAAGCCCGTGTCCTCCTCGAGCTCGGGCACGAGACGCGCGCGCACATAGTCGGGTTCGCGCCAGCCTTCCTCCGACGCGAGGTAGCGCTCGACTTCGCCGCGACGTGGACCCGCGATCGCCGCGATCGACGCGAGCTGACGTCGCTCGAGCGACGCCAGCAGCTCACGCCGCAGTGCCGCCGCGAGCGAGGGCTCGAGATCGCCGCCCGCGGCCTCGCGGCGTGCGAGCTGCGCGAAGCGATCGGCGTCGCGCGGCAGCCGCGCGAACTCGGCGACGAGCTCCGTCACGCGATCGGGACTGGCAGGCGGCGTGGAGTCGCGCAGCACGAAGCGCCCGATCGCGATGCCCGTGGCGAGACAGAGCACGAGGCCCAGGGCCGCGAACGTGCGACGGGGCAGCGCGCGGCCGCGGCGCGGCGAACGCGGCTCCGCGGCGGTGTCGGCCTCGAGCTCGTCGCGGCCGATGCGCGGGCGCTCGCGCCGCTCGACGCGGCGCAGATCCTCGAGCAGATCGCGCGGGGTCTGGTAGCGCAGCCGCGGATCCTTCGCGAGCAGCTTGCGGATGACGAGGCTCAGGCCATCCGAGACCTCGGGGACGAGATCGACCACCGAGGGTGGGCGCTCGTTCAACACCTTCGCGATCAACTCGCCGATCGCATCCGCGCGGAACGGCGGCTGACCCGTGGTCATGTGGAAGAGCGTCGCACCGAGCGAGTACAGGTCGCTGCGGATGTCGGCAGCCTGCGGGTTCTTCGCCTGTTCCGGCGCGATGTACTGCGGCGTCCCCACGGTGGCGCCGTCGCGCGTCAACGCGAGGTCGGTCTCCGCCTTCGCGAGCCCCATGTCGGTGAGCTTCGCGCGTCCATCCTGATCGATGAGGATGTTCCCGGGCTTGATGTCGCGGTGGATGATGCCGCAGTCGAACGCGTGCGCGAGCGCTTCGGTGACCTGGATCGCGACGTCGAGCACCTGCTGCTCGGGGAACGCGCCCCACTCGCCGAGCAACTGCCGCAGGGAGCGGCCCTCGACGAACTCCATCACGAAGTAGTGGTAGCCGCCTTCGTGGCCGAGGTCGTAGGCCGTGACGATGTTCGCGTGGTTGAGCTTCGCGACGATGCGCGCCTCGCGCTCGAGGCGCTCGACGTAGCGGGCATCGCGCGCGAGCGCGGGCTTGAGCACCTTGAGGGCGACGATGCGCTCGAGGTGCTTCTGCCTGGCCTTGAACACGGTGCCCATCGCGCCGGAGCCGACGCGCGCCAGGATCTCGTAGTTGGCGAAGGGCTGCGCGAAGCTCATGCGTCGTCGCCGGCGGGCGTCTTCGCCTGGACCTCCGCAGCCGTCGCGCCCGCGCCGTGGGCCGGCGCCTGCGGTTCCATCTCGTACTTCTCGAGCTTGCGCTGCAGGGCGAAGCGCGAGAGCCCGAGCATCTCGGCGGTGCGGCTCTTGTTGCCGCCCGAGAGCTCGATCGCCTTCCGGATCTCGCGGACCTCGAGTTCCTTCACCATGTCCGGAAGGGTCGTGCCGCGCTCGGCCGGCACCGTCCCGGGCACGTCGACGGTGAGATCGGTCTCGACGCGGGGCGTGCGCACGTGATCGCTGAGATGCTGCGGTTCGATCACGCCTTCGCCGAGGATCGCCGCGCGACGCACCTCGTTCTGCAGCTCGCGCACGTTGCCGGGCCAGCGGTAGGCGACGAGGAGATCCATCGCGGGCTTGGTCATGCGCACGCGGCGGCTCTGCGACTCGCGCGCGAGATCCGCGAGGATGCGCTCGACGAGCGCCGGCACGTCGTCGCGCCGCTCGCGCAGCGGCGGCAGCCGGATCGGCAACACGGCCAGGCGGTAGTAGAGGTCCTCGCGGAACTCGCCGTCGCGCACCATGTCCTCGAGGTTGCGGTTCGTGGCCGTCACGAGCCGGACGTCGACCTTTTGGGTCTCGCGGGAACCGAGCGGTCGGACCTCGCCCTCCTGGAGCACGCGCAGCAGCTTCTTCTGCAGCTCGACGTGCATCTCGCCGATCTCGTCGAGGAAGAGCACGCCCCCCGACGCCGCGACGAGCAGGCCCTTGCGCGCGGCGGTCGCACCGGTGAACGCGCCCTTCTCGTAGCCGAAGAGCTCGCTCTCGAGCAACGCCTCGGGCAGCGCCGCGCAGTTCTCGGACACGAAGGGGCGATCCGCGCGTGGCCCGAGCCGGTGGATCGCCCGGGCGACGAGTTCCTTGCCGGTCCCCGATTCGCCGAGGACCAGGACCGGATCCTCGGCAGGGATGTACTTGTCGAGGAGCCGGAAGACCTCGTGCATGCGCCGGCTGTTGCCGACGATCGCGCGGTAGTCGTGCGCGAACTCGAAGCCCTTCTTGGTCTCGTCGAGCTGCTGCCGCATGTCGTCGATGGTGGCGGCCTGTTCCTGCAGGCGACCCTCGAGCTGCGCGTTGAGCTGGCTGATGCGATGCAATGCGCGCTCGAGTTCGAGGCGGTTGCCGTCGAGTTCGCGCATCGTGCGCGCGTTGCTGATCGCCACGCTCGCGTGGTCGGCGAGCGAGATCAGGAGGCGCTTCTCGCGCTCCTCGAACACGTGGTTCTGGAGGCGGTTGTCGACGTAGAGCACGCCCTCGACCTTGCCGCGGATCCGCAGCGGGATGCAGAGCACGCTCCGCAGCCGCAGGTCCGTGACCGACGCGAGCCCGCGGAAGCGCGCGTCCTCCTGCGCGTTGGTGGTCAGCTCCGGCACCCCGGACTCGCGCACGCGCTGCGCGATCGTGCGCGAGATCTTGAACTCCGGCGTGTTCACCTCCTCCTGCGCGAAGTTGCGCGCGACCTCGACGGTCGACGACTCGCCCTGCCCCACGATGAGGAAGCCGCGCTCCGCGCCGCTGAGCTGGATCGCGGCATCGACGATGCGCGCCAGCAGGCGCGAGAGGTCCCGCTCCTCGTTCAGCGCCCGTGCGACCTCGATGAACTCCGAGAGGTCGCTCGCCGTCTGCCGATCCTCCACCAGGTGCGTGTCGTCGAGCGAGGGGCGGTCTTCGGGCACGACCAGCTCGATCTCGCAGCCACCCACCGCGAAGCGGTCGCCGGGCCGGAGCTCGGCCTCGCGCACCGGGATGCCGCGGAGCTTCGGCGGGTTCTGCGCGCCCTCGTCGAAGAGGACGAAGCCGTCGGGGCGGCGCTCGATCCGACAATGACGCCGGGAGACGAGACGGTCCGCGAGCACGAGGTCGCAGTCGCGCGATCGGCCGAGCACCACGGCCTCGCGATCGAACTCGTGGACCTCCCGCTCCGCGCCGCGATGCACCACGAGATGGAAGGGACCTGGTCCTGGCATGCCTGCGTTCATCCTACGCTGCGGTCCGCGCCGGCGAGCCGGCCCGCGCTGCAGGGCCCACGCCGAGTTCGCCGGTCCACGCCCGTGTTAGCCCGCGGCCGCGGCGGCGTCACCGGTCCTCGCTATCCTGCCGCCGCATGTCGAGGCCCCTCGACCCGTCTCGGGTCCGCCCCGCGCTGCGCGCGCTCGAACCGCGTGCTGCCGAGCACGAGGGCCGCCCCGGTCTTCTCCTCCTCGATCCGCTCGGACTGATCGAAGGTCCCGTCTTCGTGCCGGATGCACTCGTGCCGATCCTCGTCCGGCTCGACGGCACCCGCACCCTCCGCGAGCTCGGGCTCGAACTCCGCGCCGCCGGTGCGTCGGTCGACGAGTCCCATCTCACGGAACTCGTCGAGCAGCTCGACGAAGGTCTGCTCCTCCACTCGCCGCTCTTTCAGACGACGCTGAACGCGACCGCGGACGCATTCCTCGCCACGGGCTCCCGCGGCGCGGCGCACGCCGGCTCGCACGGCTACCCGGCCGACCCCAGCGCGTGTTCGACCGCCCTCGACGCCATGCTGGGCCCGTTCGGCGGAGCGCTCGAACCGCCCCTGCGCGGCCTGATCGCGCCTCACATCGATCTCGGTCGTGGAGCGAGCGGCTATCGGGCGGCGTACCAAGCGTTCGCGTCGCGCGCGTTCCCCGACCTCGTGGTCGTGTTCGGAACCGGTCACGGCGGTCCCGCGGCACCCCTCACCGGCCTGCCGCTCGACTGGCAGACCCCGCTCGGCACGCTGCGCACCGACCGCGCGTTCGTCGAGGCCGTGCACGCGCGCATCGGCGCCGCGCAGCCGGCCGATCTGCTGCTGCATCGCCGCGAGCACAGTCTCGAGTTCCAGATGCTCTGCCTCGCGGCGATCTCGCGCGCGCGGACCGGACGACCGGATTCGATCCCGGTCGCGGGCTTCCTCTGCGGCTCGCTGCCCTGCAGCGAGGGCGATCCCGATCGCGAGGACTGGCTCCGCCCGGTGCTCGCGGCCCTGCGCGAGGTCGCGCTCGCCGCGGGGCGGCGCGTGACCTTCCTCGCGGGCGCGGACCTCGCCCACGTGGGCCCACGCTTCGGCGACGCCGCACCGATCGACACCGGCGCGCGCGCGAGCCTCGCCGTCCGCGACCGCGAGCGACTCGCCGAGCTCGCGGTCGGCGCACCCGGCCGCTTCCACGCGGCCGTCACCCACGCAGGCAATCCCGACCGCGTGTGCAGCGCGACCGCGATCTACCTCGCGGCGAAGCTCGCCGGTGGCCGCGCGGAGCTGCTCGAGTACGGCCAGGCAGCCGACGACGACGGCGCCGAGTGCGTGAGCTGGTGCGCCGCGCAGTTCCCGGGCACGGGCCCCTGATCCACGCCGACGCGCGCTGCTCCGCGCCGGCGATCGATCAGCGCACGGGCGGATCGAGCTCGCGGATCGAGGCGCCCTGCTCGTCGCTGAGGACGAGCACGCTGAAGCGCTCGAAACGGGTCTCCTCCGCACCCGAGACCGAGACGTAGTCGAAGCGGCCGCGGAGGTCGGTGTAGCCGTCCTTGTGGAAGCGCACGGCTCCCCCGGGCAGACGCGCGAAGACCTTGACGTAGACCTTCGCGAGCGGGCGACCGCTGGCCGCGTCCGTGACCTGGAGCTGGCCGTAGCCGTCCATCCAGCGCACGGCGAGCGTGCTCGCGTAGTGCGCCTGCCGCCGCGTGATGCCGCCGCCGACCACCTCGACGAGCACGTTCGCGGCGTGGAACTCCGCCGGCAGATCGAAGGCGGACTCGCTGGTCCCCGCCGGCAGTGCGAGCACGTCGGCGCGGTTCGGCCTGACGTAGGCGAACTCGCCCGTGCCCTGCTGCACGAAGGGGTGCGTCGAGAAGAGGAACTCGACGTCCATCACGAAGTACCGCACCGTGCAGCTCGTGAGGTTCTTGTAGCGCAGCGCGACGCGCCGGCCTTCGAGCGCCACCTCGAGCGAGGGCTGGCTCTCCGCGAGCTGCGTCTGTCGCCGCATGCGATCGTCGCCCTCGCCACCGGCGACGGCCTTGCCCTCGAGTTCGTCGAGTTGCGCGCCGAGCTCGCGGAACCACGTGCGCCAGCGATCGACCGG
Organism: Planctomycetota bacterium; assembly: GCA_020848735.1. Taxonomy (GTDB): domain Bacteria; phylum Planctomycetota; class UBA1135; order UBA1135; family UBA2386; genus JACRLW01. Next base: position 15,866 of record JADLHO010000120.1, read on the forward strand.
GTGGTCGACGTAGCGGGTCGCGATCGCGCGGGCCTCGGCAGGCCGCGCCTCGTAGAGCGCGAGATAGGCGCGGACCGCGTCGTACTGCAGCTTCGTCGCGAGCCGACCCGCATCGACGCGCGCGAAGCTCGCGAGCGCCTCCTCGATGCGGTCCTGCAACAGCAGGTAGTAGGTGGCATCGAGCCAATCGACCGCGTCGAGCGCAGGCACGTAGACGAGGTTCCAGAGGAACGCCGTGTACTGCTCCGCGAGTCCGCGGTTGAGGATCTCGCGCTGCCTGCCGAAACGATGCGCGCGCGCGTTGAAGAGCGGCTCGAACTCGACGTGCTCGTACTGGCGCCGCTCGAAGGGATCGAGCGTGACCAGCGGTGAGACGATCGCGCGACCGCAGTTCGCGAGGAAGCCGTCGGCGAAGCGGAGGTACTCGCGGATGCCGCGCTCGTCGCCGTGATGGATCGCGTACGACCAGAGCCGGTCGTCGTGCACGTGACGGCGACGGAGGCGCTCGATCACGGCGGTGAAGACCGCGCGGTCGCGCATGCGCCAGGCGATCCGACCCAGGTCGATGCGGCAGAGGTTGCCGGTCTCGAGCCAGCGCAGCACGTCCTCGGTGCTGCCGTCCTGCGAGACGTGCTCCCACGAACTCGTGTCGACCTTGCTCGGCGTCGCGACGACGTTCAGCGTCACCGCCCCTGCCGCGGCGAGCAGCGTCCCGTCGTGGCTCACGTGCACGGGGTACTGCGGTGCCCCGCCCGGAACCGGGAAGTAGAAGGCGTACTCGAGCGACTGGGTGGCATAGCCCCCGAGCCGGATCGCGACGTTGCGCGTCGCCTTGCTCGCCGCGACGGGCACGGCACCCTGCGGGATCTGCAGGAGCACGTCGAGGTCGAGCGGGGTCGAGGTCGGGTTCGTCACCACGACCTGGCAGCCGTAGGCGACGCCGACGACGAACTCCTCGCTCACCCAGGCGTCGCGCTGCTCGCCGCCCTCGAAGCGATAGCGCTCGTCCAGGCGGTAGAAGTTCTGGCTGACGAGGATCGGCGCCGAGCCCCGCGGCGCGGGCTGGGCCGCGGTGATCTCCTCGCGCACGAGCACGAAGCCGGTCTTGCCGGTCAGCGCGACCGCGTTGCCGTCGACCTTTGCCCCGATGGGCTCGGACGAGAACGGCAGATCGAGCACGGCGAGCGCGAGCATCATCTCGGCGAAGCTGCCGATCGCCTCGGCGACGTGCACCGAGACGAAGGGCCGCCCCGCATCGTGGCGGGCGAAGTCACGCCAGAAGGCATTCGGCGCGACGAGCTCCGCGGTCTGCGCCGCGAGCGGCAGGTGCCAGTACTGCGACTCGGCGAAGCGCTTGGTCGTCTCCGGCGGGCGATAGAGCTCCGCGACCCCCTTGCGCCGCGCCAACGACTCCGCTCCGCGCTGGTCCTCGACGAGCCCCTCCGCGAGCTCCTGGACGGCCTTGTCCTTCTCGCCCTTGGCGAGATCGTCGAGTTCCCGGCCTTCCGCCCGGGGCTCGTCCCGCTTCGCGTCGAGCGCGGGTTCGCCCGGCTTCTCCGCGGGCGCGGCCGCCGGCGGGGCTCCCGGCGCGCGGGAGGGCGCGGGCAACCGGGCGCGGCTGCGGTCGGTGCCGGCTCCGCCGCCGGTCCCTACGGCGCTGTTCCACTGGTTGCTGTCGAAGGCCGACTCCTTGCCCCCCTCCGGCATCGCATCCGCCGGGCCGCGGTACCCGCCGCCGGCGAGGACATCGCCGAGCAAGGCCGTCCGGAAGAGGCGGTCGCGCCGCGCCGGGTCCTTGGGCAGGAGTTCGACCGCGTCCGCGACGAGCCGTGCGACGCTCTCGCGTTCGGCGCCGAGTCGCTGCGCGAGCAGGATCCGCTCCACGACATTCAGGCGCGCGAACGCACGCGGTTCGAGGAACGGCGCGAGATCGGCATCGAGGAGGTACTCGTCGACGAAGGTCCGCTGGCCCTTGTTCGCGAGGTAGGGTCGGACCACGGCGTCGAAGAACGCGCGGTCCTTCGCGTACAGGAAGAGGTGCAGCTCGTGGCACGCGTGCTTCGAGTACTGCGCGCGCTTCTCGGCCTCGTCCAGGGTCGGCCACCGCAGCACGAAGGCGAACTCCTCGAGCTGCGGGTCGGCGCTCAGCGTGCGGAAGAGCCGGTGCACGTCGCCGAGCGTGCGGTAGCTCGTGAACTCCGAGGTCCGCAGGTCGGCGATCGTCGCGGTCGCACCGGCGGCGACGAACTCGATGCGCCGGCGCTGCGCGAAGGGCTGGGCCGGGTCGAGCGCCTTCGTGAGCTGCCGCGAGCGCGGCGTCAGCGGCGACTCGTCGAGCGGGAGCTCCGCGGCGACGCTGCTCTCCCGATCGAGGGCGAGCACGTGCACGTGCTGCGCGGTGCCGAGCTCACTGAGCTTCACCCGCACGATGCCGTCGGCACCGGGCACGAGGTTCGCGAGCACGCGCGCCGGCGCCGGCAGGAACGCGAGGTTCGGATAGGCACCGGGACCGGGTGCCACGGGCCCCGCTTCGGACGCCGGTGCCGCGCTCCGCCCACCACCTCGACCGCCGCTGCGTCCGCCGAACCGGCCACCGGCACCGCCGCCGAGACCGACGGCGGAGACGTCGTCGTCCATCGCCCAGGGGTTGAGCAGCAGCCCGGGGCGCCGGAGGAGATTGCCGGGGTACTTCGCGGCGAAGCGTCGTTCGAGGATGTAGCGGTACTCGTCCGCGATCGCGCGCCCGACGTGGTAGCTGCTCGGGATGAACTCGAATTCCGCGAGGTTCGGCGTCGTGTCGCCGGGCACCTGCAGCGCGGCGAGCGGCGACCACGCCGCGAGGTAGCGCGTCGCCGTGACGTGCACGCGCGTCGCCGTGCCGAAGCCCGCGAGCGCGATGCGCAGCTCGCCGTCGCCGACCTCGAGACCCGCGACCTGCAGCGGCTCTCCCTGCGGCGCCTGCAGGATGCGGTCGACACCCACCGCGAGATCGGCGAGCCGGGTGCCCGCCGTGATCCGCACGCGCACCGGGTGGGATCGTTCGAGCCAGAGCTCGTAGTCACCCGCCGCGAGCGCGGGCAGTTCGAGAACGTTGCCGACGAGCGTCAGCCGATCGCTGAGGTCGGTCACCGGCACCGCGTCGGCTTCGCCCCGCACGGCCCAGAGCGAGGCGACCGCGCGGCCGAGGCTCGTCGCCGGACGCGGCAAGGGGATGCGCAGGGTCTCGCCGGCCACGCCGTGGAGGACCGCGGGCACGGACCGCGCGAGCGGCTCGATGCGCCACTCGCCGACCTCGCGCGCGAAGCCGTCGCTGCGGACGCCGACGATGCCCTCGAGGCGGCCGAGCTGGATGCGACCGTTCGGGTCGGTCTTCAGGACGAGCTCGACGGGCTGCGTGAATTCACGGTGCTGCAGACGGAGGCGCACCGCACGACCGGCCTTCGGCTCGCCGTTCTTCCCGAGCACGTCGAGCACGAAGCCCTCGCGGCTGCGCGACAGGAGCGGCGACGCGGTCTCGGCCGTCGCATCGATCGCGTTGAGCTCGAAGCTCCGTTGCGGCGCGACGAGCTCGACGGGCAGCCCCGTCGTGAGGCTTTTCGTGCGGCCGCGCAGCTGCAGCGTGAAGCTGGCCGCGTCCTGCGGCACCACGAACTCGTGCACGGTCTCCCGGTCGTCGCGCAGCTCGAGGCCGCGCACGTCGGTGCTCGTCGGGACGCCGTCGAGGCCGAGCGCGGTGATCGTGAGCACCGGCTCCTCGATCAACGCGGCCGGGATCGGACGGTCGCAGAGCGCGAGGCGCGCGCGCAACAGGACCTGGGCCTTCGCGCCCGGCAGCAACGCCTCACGCTCGACCCAGATGCCGGTGCTCAGCGCGTAGGTCTCGGCACGGTGCTGGAAGCTCGCGAGCGACGCGAAGTCGCCACGGCGCAGGACCACGTGCTTGCGGCCGGGCTCCGTCGAATAGGGCACGTGGATCTCGCCCTTCGCGTCCGCGGCGAACTCACGTCCCGCGAACCAGAGGCGTGCGTCCGCAACCAGGGCCCCGCGCTCGTCGAGCACGCGGAAGACGTGCCCGGCATCCCCCGAGCGCTCGTCACAACGCAGGCGACCCTTCCGCACCACCGCGCGGCTCGCGATCCCGTTGCCGATGAACTCGACGACCCAGACGCCGGGTCGATCCATCGCGGGGAACTCGAAGCTGCGACGCACGCGGCGCAGCGCTGCCTCGTCGTAGCGGAGCGTGCGCTCCTCGGTCGCGACGAGGCCGTCGAGCTCGATCGCCGCGTCCGGCTCCCGACCCTGCGCGCGCAACCAGTTGAACGTGTCGATCTCGAAGACCTTGACGATCAGGGTGGCGACGTTCTTCACGTCGGCCTCGATCACGACCTTCTCGTCGATGCCGAACTGCGAGCGGCTCGTGCGCGGGAAGCCGATCTCGACGCGATCGCGCAGGCGTTCGTAGTAGCCGGGATCGTCGAGCAACGCGTGCCAGCGCTGCATGTCGCCGACACCGGCGAGGATCTTGGTCTCGGCGAACACGCGCCGCAGCCAGTTGCTGTCGAGGTACTCGCCGTAGGTCTCGAACCCCTCGGCGTCGACGAACAGCGTCTCGAGGCAGGCGCGGACGAGCTGTTCCCCGGAGCCGATCGGCGGGAGACCGGGCACCGTGGCGCGACCTTCGTCGACGAATGCGGACACGCGGCCGATCCGCCGCAGGTACTCGGGATTGGTCCAGTGCCCCTGGCGCGGCAGGCGCAGATAGGCGAGCAGGCGGTTCGCGTCGACCACGCCGCGCTCGAGGTCCGCCGCGAGGCGCGCGTGCAGGACGTTCGCGCGCAGCGGGACGTGCACCGGGCCGAGACGCTGCGTGAACTCATCGAGTCGCTGCAGCCAGGCCTCGCGCGCCGCCGGGTCGCGGTCGGGATCGACGTCGGCGTCCGGCGCGAGCCGCTCCAGGTACGCCGCGACGAAGCGCGCGTCGTTGAGCAGGGCCGGCATGCCGCCCACGCAGGCCTCGAGCTGGGCGAGCGTGAGCCGACGGTGGATCGGCAGCGCTCCGAAGCCGCTGCTGTTCGGGCGCCGCAGCTCCCGCAGCACGAGCGCCTCGAGATTCGGGAGATCGGGGAGCTGCGAGCGCGAGAGCAGGGCGACGAGCTGGTTGTCGTTCAGCTCCCGTGCGGCGACGGCGAGCAACCCGGCGTCGGTGAGCCCGTCCAGCGAGCCGGGGTACTGCGTGAGCGCACGGCGGAGCAGGGTCTCCCGCGAGATGAGCGCCGGGTCGAGGCGCGTGGGCAGCGCCGGATCGCTGCCGCGTTGCGTGCGCTGGTCGTCGAAGCCGAGCCCGAGCTGCGCCTGGAGGTGCTTCAGCGTCGCGGCCGGGTCGCTCGAGTAGCGGAGCAGGGCCTGGCGGTTCTCGATCTCCACGACGCGGGCCGTCCGGCCGTGCTTGTCGATCCAGGCCAGCAGGAGCGGCGGCACGGCATCGAGGCGCCCCTCGTGCTGCGCGAGCAGGCACGAGAAGAAGAAGTGGTCCTCGGTCCCGGGGATGAGCTGGGCGAGGGTGCTCGCGCGGTCGGTCGAGAGGGCGAACCGTTCTTCGAAGCCGATCGGGGTGCCCTGGGCGCCTGCCGAACCCGTGATGCCGCAAGCGGCGGAGAGGACGAGACCGAGACAGGCGCGGGAGACGCCACGGATCGATGAGCTGCGCATGGAGACCTTCGTGCGGGACCGTCAACGAGCACGGCGACCGGCGAGTTCGGTCGTCGTGTGCCGCGCGCTGGATCCCGCCGACTCTAACGCCCCGTGGCGATGCGGTTCCCACGGCCTCGTCGTGAACCCTGCCGCATCCTCGTGCCCGCGCGGGCCTCGCGCGGTCAGGTGGTCAAGGGCCCAGCCACTGCTCGGCGGCCTGCGCGACCTCGTCGACGCCGATGCTCTTCATGCACTCGTGGTGACCGAGCGGGCAGACCTTGCGCTGACAGGGCACGCACGGGAGTTCGCGCCGCTGGATCACGGTCTGACGCTCGAGCGCGTAGTCGGTGTAGCGCGAGTCGGTCGGCCCCATCAGGCAGACGACCGGGACGTCGAAGGCGACCGCGACGTGCCGCGGCCCCGTGTCGGCGGTGACCATGAGGCTCGCCCGCTGGCAGAGCGCCTTCAGGCCACCCAGCGGCAGGACGGGGTCGATCGCCGCATGCACCCCGGCCGCCGGTCCGCCGGCGAGTTCGGTGATCGTGCGCGCGAGCTCCAGCTCGGCGGGACCGGCGAGCACGACGACGCGGCGGTCCTTCGCCGCGACGAGCCGACGCGCGAGCGCCGCGAAGCGCTCCGGTGCCCAGAGCTTGCTCGCGCCGTACGAAGCGCCGGCGGTCATCAGGATGAGCCGCGTGCCCGCAGCCACGCCGCGCGCGGCGAGCCAGGCCTCGACCAGGTCCCGATCGGCGGCATCGAGGTGCAGGCGGGGACGCTCCTCGCCGGGCGGCAGATCCAGGGCGTCCAGGAGCCGCGCGTAGTAACCCGGCATCGGCACGGGGATCCGCCGCGGTCCGTGCTGCCAGAAGAAGCGCCGGCCCCGGGCCGCGACCGGCCCGCCGCTCAGCAGGAGGCCGCGGCCCTGGCGGTAGCCGAAGCGCCGGGGCACCCCGGCCAGCCAGGGCACGAGGGCGGTGACGAAGGAATTCGGCATCACGACCGCGAGCTCGCAGCGCGCGGCGCGGAGCGCGGCCACCTGCGCACGCACCGCGGACCACGAGGCCGAGCGCGGCACCTCGATCACGTCGTCGAACCAGTCCGAACCCGAGAGCAGGCCGCGCAGGTAGGGCCGCATTGCCACCGTGATCTGCGCGCGCGGATACGCCCGCCGCAACCGGGCGAAGGCACCGGTCGCCATGACGAAATCCCCGACCCAGTTCGGGGCGCGGACGTAGATGCGATCGGCCTGCCGCACGACACCCCTCTACCGGGCTCGCCGCAAAGCAGCAACGGCGCGCACTGGCCGTCGCGTCGGATCCGCGGTTAGAGTCGTCGATCCGCCTCGCTCGCTGCCCTCCCTTCGCACTGCGAGCCCGTCCGGGACGTCGCCCATGGTGGCCGAAAGCACCCTTCGTCGGCTGGAAGCCGAGTTCGACACTCCGCCTGACCTCATCCGCGCCATCGTGGATCTCCTCGAGGCCGGTGCGAGTCCCCAGTTCATCGCGATGTTCCGTCGCGACGAGTCCGGCGATCCGGGCGAGGAGCGGGTGGTCGCGATCCACGAGCGCCTCCGCTTCCTCAGCGAGTTGGAGCGCCGGCGCGAGAGCCTGCTCCAGCTCGCCGAACAGCGCGCGCAGGAGGGCAACGCGACCTTCGAGCTCGCCGCGATGAAGCAGCTGCTCGACGACTGCGTCGACCAGGACCTCATCGACGACATCGATCACGCGCTGCGCCCGCGCGAGCACCGCGCCGATGCGCGTCTCGCGGAACTCGGGCTCACCGAGCTGCTGCGTCGCTTCGCCGCGCACGAGCTCGGCGAGCAGACCCCGCAGGATGCGGCGCAGGCCTACCTCGCGCCCGAGCGCGGCCTGAACGAGATCGATCAGGTGCTGACGCAGATCGTGCTCGCGCTGGCCGAGCGCTACGGCGAGGACCCGGCGCTGCGCGCCGCCGTCCGCGCCGAGCTCTCGCGCGGGATCCTCGAAGCGAAGGCGACACCGGGCGCCGAAGGCGGCGCGAACAAGCCGGGCGCGGAGCGCTTCGCGAAGCTCGCCGGGCTCGAGGAGCCGGTGCGCAAGGTGCCTGCCCCACGGATGCTCGCGCTGCGCCGCGCGGAGCGCGAAGGCTTCCTCCAGCTCCGCCTCAAGCTCGAGCCGGGTGCGGAGCTCGCGCTGTTCCGCCGCCACTTCTCGAGCGACGTCGATCCCGAGACGACCTTCGGCCGATTCCTCGACCTCGTCTACGGGCACGCGTGGGACACGCTCGTCTACCGGCCCTGCGAGGAGCGCGTCCGCCATCACCTGAAGGAGAAGGCGGACCGCGAGCAGGTCCGCAACTTCGCGCGCTCGCTGCGCGCGCAGCTGATGGCACCGGGCAGCGGGGACCAGCCGGTCGCCGCGCTGCGCGTCGCGGGCAAGAGCGTCTGGCTCGTGATCGTCGCGGAGGACGGGGCGCCCAAGGTGAAGCGCACGCTCGGCATCCCCGACGATCCCGCGGCGCAGGACCAGCTCCTCGACGAACTCGTCACGGCGCTGAAGGAGCTGCCCCCGGGCTTCCTCGTGCTGCCGCACGGCCGCCGCGAAGGGCCCGCCCGCGAGATCGCGGAGCGCCTGCTCGCGAAGCTGCCGCCCGAGCTGGCGCGGCCGACGATCGTGACCATCGACGAGACCTCGTCGATCGTCTGGGCGACGAGCGCCTCGGCGCGCCGCCGCCACGGCACGAGCGACACCGGCCTGCGCGCCACGCTGAGCCTGGCGCGGCGCGTCCACGATCCGCTCTTCGAGCTGATGCGCGTCGACGTGCGCGGTCTCGGCCTCGGTCAGAACCTCACCGAGGTCCACCAGGGACTGCTGCGCCGTCATCTCGACGCGGCGATCACCGCCTGCCTCGCGCGCATCGGCATCGATGTCAACCGCGCCGATCCGGCGCTCCTCGCCCGCGCCCCCGGCATCGGGCGGGACCTCGCCGCGGCGATCGTGAAGGAGCGGACCGCCAACGGTCCCTTCAAGACGCTCACCGAGCTCGCGCGCGTGGCGGAGCTCGACGCGGCCCACCGCGATTTCATCCTCGGCTTCCTGCGCATCCACGGCGGCGAGGACCCGCTCGATGCCACCGGCATCCCGCCCGAGGACCGCGCGCTGGCGACGCGGATCGCCGAACGCCTCGGCACGCCGCTGCTCGATCTGCTCGGCAAGCCGCTGCGCGGCATCGATCCCGATTCGTTCGTCGATGCCGAACACGGCCCCTGGCGCGTGCGTGACACGCTCGACGCGATCGTGCGCGGCACGCGTGACCCGCGCGGCTCGATCACCGGCTTCGCGAACGAAGGCGTGCGCAGCTTCGCCGACCTGAAGGTCGACGCCGAACTGCGCGGTCGCATCACGAACCTCACCGAGTTCGGCGCCTTCGTCGATCTCGGGATCGCGCAGGACGGGCTCATCCACGTCTCGCAGATCCCGCAGCAGCGGCTGCGCGACCCCGATCAGGCCCTGCGCGTCGGCGAGGTCGTCACGGTCTACGTGCTCAGCCTCGACGCCGAGAAGCACAAGGTCGGGCTCTCGATGTTCATGCCGCGTCACCTCCGCGAGGGGCGCACGGCGACGCTCGGCGAGCGGATGGCCGCCACCGGCGGCGGCCGTCGCGATCGGCGCGCGCCGCCGGCCGAGACGATGTCGCGCGCCGCACGCGCGCCGGATGGTTCGCGTGGTCCGCGCAAGCAGGGCGGCGCCGGCCCCGGCGGCGGCGGCGCTCGGCCGCCGCGGCCGCGCGGTGCCGAAGGTGAGGGCGGCGGCGCGCCGCGCGGCGAACGCCGTCGCGACGATCGCCCCCGCGAGCACCGCGAGCCGCGCGAGCCGCGTGGTCCCGGCGGTCCGCGCGTGTTCACGGTCGAAAGCGAGAAGCAGGCCGAGACCAGCCGCGGCAAGAAGGGCGAGCTGCGCTCGCTCGCGAGCCTGCGCGCCGTCCTCGGCGGCGGCGACGCGAAGCCGGAGCCCAAGGAACCCCCGCCGGCCCAGGACGCCTGAGCGAGCGCCGATCCGCCCGATCCGGGTGCGCAAGGCGCGGCGGCAACGCCGTCGCGCCCCGCCGCGCCGACGCGCGGAGCCCAGGCCGGGACGAGGCGCCGCGGCCGCGCCGCGCGGCCCGCTAGACTCGCCGGGCTCATGTCGCGCCCCGCACCGCTCTGCGTCCTCGCTGCCCTCGCGACCGCGCCGTGGCTGAGCGCGCAGGTCTACGTCGACCCCTGCGGACCGGCGGTCTTCGCCAACCCGGGCCCCGCGCAGGAACTGGGGCCCGCCGTCTTCGGGGCGAGCGAGCTCGCGCAGCTCGAACTCGTGCCCGCGTCGGGCGGCAGCGGCTGGCTGGGCTGTGCGACGGTGAAGCGGCTCGGCGCCGGCGACTTCGACCTCGTCGCCTTCACCTGGCAGGGCCCGGGCTCCACCCCGGTCCTCGATGCCGCGCTCAATGCGCTCAACGGCCCGGGCGACGAGGCCTCGGGCGCCTTGAGCCACGACGGCCTCGCCCTCGTGATGGACTGCGGAGTCGGCAACGCCGCCTCCGCGATCGGCAATCACCCGATCCTCGCGACGCGCGCGACGGCCTCGGGACCCTTCACCATCGTCGGGGACCTGGGCGGGGCCTTCCCCGCGTTTCCCGGCTACTACGACCCGCAGCTCGGCCGCTGTGATCTCGACCAGGACGGCGTGATCGACGACGTCGTCTACTTCAGCGCCGCGCACGGAGGCATCGAGGTCGGCAAGCTCGACCGCACGAACGGCGCGGTGAGCCAGATCGTCGTCGCGATCCCGCCGCTGCTGCACGTCGCGGGCTTCCAGTTCTGCCACTCGCCGGCGCCCGCCGACGACGTCAACGGCATCACGCGCGGCCTCTGGTTCGCGGTGCACGCGACGGGCACCGGCTCGGATGCCTACTGGTACCCGGGGATCGCGAGCTCGCTCTACCCGCAGGGCAACGCTCTCGGCCTGGTGCCCCAGGCGGTGTTCGACGACGCCACGGCGTGGAATGCCAACCCCGCGGTGCTGCGCGGATCGACCTGGTTCGCGCGCGCGGCCGGACCGGTGTACGGGGACCCCCTGCGCATCGACGCCTTCACGCTCACGAGTGCATCCGTGCGCGCCGCGGTCGGCGGCACGGCGACCCACGTCGGGCAGCTGCCCTTCCAGCGCTGGACGGCGCCGATCGCCGCGGCGGTCAACCTCGGCTACGCGGAGTTCATCACCCCCTTCGCGCCGTCCTACTTCGGGCTCGCGGGCTACGGCCACCTCTGCGTGATCCCGGCGATGGCGATCGGGGTCGGTACGACCAACGGCGAGTTCCAGCTCAGCTACACCCTCGCCCCGGGCCTGCCGCGGGTGCTCGTGCTGGCCCAGGCCGCCGCGCTCGAACCGCTGCGCAACGAGCTGTATCTCAGCAACCGGGCCTGGCTCGAGCTCCGCTGATCGATCCGATGCGGACCTGGTCCGCGCGGCCCCGCAGCCTCCACTCGCCGATCGCCATGACCGAAGACGAACTCGTGCTCGTCGTGGACCGCGCCGCCTGTTTCGGCGGCGACTGGCCGCAGGGCTTCACGCCGCTCGGCGACGCGGAGGCGCGCGAACTCGTCGCGCACTTCGAAGCGCTGGCGCGCTTCGAGCCCCGTGTCCGTGCCGAGCTCGAGCCGGCCTGGAAGCAGTGCATCCCCTACTGTGCGGTGGTCTGCGAGGCGCAGGTCTTCTGCGTCGAGCGGTTGCCCAGGCAGGGCGAAACGCGCCTCCACGGCAAGCTCTCGATCGGCATCGGGGGGCACGTCGGTCGCGAGGACGCCCCGACGCGGGGCGCGCTCGCGCGCGGGCTCCTCCGCGAGCTCGCCGAGGAGCTGCGGCTGCCGGCCTCCCCGCTCCGGACGCCCCGCTGCGTCGGCCTCCTCAACGACGACGCCAATGCGGTCGGCGCGGTGCACGTCGGCCTCGTGTACGTCCTCGAGCTGGATCGCCCGCAGGCCGCCGAGCTGGGAATCCGTGAAATCTCGAAGCTGGCTGGCGCCTTCAGGCCGCTTGTCGCCCCGGATGGGCCCTGGCAAGATGCCGCGCGCCTCGAATCCTGGTCGGCCCTCCTGCTCGACGTGCTCCCCCGCTTGCTCACGGAGCAGCCGGCCCGACGGGCATCCCGGTAACGGTCCATCCCAGCGCCCCCATCCCAGCGCCCGCAAGCCGCCGGACTTGGCCTGCCGCCCCCCCCTGCGCCAGGCCGAGAAGCCCTCGACTCGCATCCCCCACGCCTCCCGGATTGCGCCGCGCAATCCGGACCGTCTCACGCACACGCAGTCTCTCGCAGACGCATCTGAGGAAACCACGCATGGCCGAGCGCAAGACGCTGAAACCCTCCCGTGATCGGATCTACGACTTGCTCATGAACGCAAGGCAGGCCGACTGGGTGACTCTCAATCTCGATGACGGCTCGACCTTCTCGGGAGCCATCATCTTCAACGAGTTCAAGGGCACCGGCCGCTTGATCAACGTCGACGACGAGGTCAGCTTCGACTTCAACGTCGATCAGGTCGTCGACGTCAAGATCGCCTGACGCGGTCGGCGGCGTGACGCAGGCGGCCCTGGGCCGTCGCCACGCCGGGAGAGGGAGCGCGGCAGCACGCCACCCCGGGAGCGGCAGCACGCCGCCCAGGATTAGGGGCGCCGGAAAAAGAACACCGTCGGGACCCTCGCGGGCCCCGACGGTGCAGGTCTGCTCCGAAGTTCGGATCGCACGGCCTTCACGTGCCTGGTCCAGCCGTCGCGCCGAGAACAGCGACCCGGTCTGACCACCGGGCCGGCGACGATCGGCGTTCCCTTGGGGAGCGACCGCCCGACGCTGGGCCGTTTTCCTAAGGGACGGCTCGGCTGGGGTCCAGATCTGTTTACGCACCGCTACGGCTCGCGGTCGCCGCTCCTGGGTCAGGGCGACAGCGTCGAAGCCGGAGCGCCGACGGTTCCCATCTCCAACGCGGGCAGGATCACCCGGAAGCGCGATCCCCTGCCGACTTCGCTCTCGACGGTCAGGCGCCCGCGATGCCGTTCGACGATGCCATGGCTCAGCGCGAGGCCGAGCCCGGTGCCACGGCCGACGCCCTTCGTCGTGAAGAAGGGATCGAAGATCTTGCCGAGGTTCTCCGGGGGGATGCCCTCACCCTCGTCGCTCACCTCGAGTGCGACCTCGCAGGCGTCGGCCGAGACCTCCGCCGCGAGCGTGACGCGCGTGCCGGCGCGCGAGGCGTCGCGCGCATTGAGGAGCAGGTTCACGAGGACCTGCAGCAGGTGGTTGGCGGAGCCCCCGATGCGCGGGTCCCCCGGCGCGAGGCGGACCTCGAGTCCGATCTCGGCCGACTTGTAGGGCACCCGGACGAGGTCGGCGGCCTCGGGGAGCAACTCGTTGACGCGCACGGGGACCAGCTCGAAGGGCCCCTCGCGGGAGAAGGTCAGCAGGCCCTCGGTGATCGTGCCGATGCGGCGCGCGTGTTTGTCGATGGCGTCCAGCTCCGCGAGGAGGAGCTCCTTCTCGTCGCCGTCCTCGATGCGGTAGCGCAGCACGCCCACCTTGCTGCGGATCACACCGACCGGGTTGTTGATCTCGTGACTGACTCCGGCGGCCAGCGTCCCGATGGACGCGAGCTTCTCGCTCCGGGCGAGTTGACTCGTGAGACCCTGGAGCTCGGCATCGCGCCCGGCGAGCTGCCGCACGACGGCCGCCACGATGAGGATCGCCAGCGCGAGCAGGAGCGCGAGCGTCGCGAGCCAGCCGACGAGGACGAGCGGATCCACCGTGCGCGGGTCGAAGAGCGCGCCGTGCAGCCGATGGTGCGGCAGTCGACCCTCGCGCACGAGGATCGCGAGGCCGATCACGAGCGCGAAGCTCGACGCGGCGACGAAGATCGCCGCGCGGAGCGAGAGCAGGAGCGCGGCGATCAGCGTGTGGAACAGCACGCTGACGACGAGCGGATTCGACACGCCGCCGCTCCAGTACAGGAGCAGGGCGAGCACGACGAGATCGAGGCCGATCTGCAGATCGACGTGGCGCCGCAGGGCCAAGGGCTCGCGCGTCCGACGCCGGCGCAGCCACTGCACGTAGACGACGTTGATCGCGAGGCTGGCGCCGGCCAGGCCCGCGATCGGCCGGACGTCGTCGATGAGCGCGCCATACCAGCCGAGCACGCCGAGCAACGCCATGCCCAGCACCGCGCCGTAGCGCAGGTTGTTGAACCAGCGGATCTGGTCGGCGAGCCGCCCCGCATCGTGGCTGCGGAGGAAGCCCCCGGCCTCCGCGCGCGAGATCCTCTGCAGCAGTTCGCGGATCCTCGCCCTCATCGTCCTTTGCAGCTCATTCGTCGCCATGCGATCGGGGGCGGTACTCGCGGCGCGCGAAGACGAGCAGCCCGGCGACCGCGACGACCGTCAGGAACCGCAGGATCGAGGGCAGCGGCGCCGCCATCTGCGAGGCGTCATGGCCCTCGAGGCTGCCGACCAGCACGTTCTCGAACATGCCGCCCGGCTCCGGCACGATCGTCTCGATGAGGAAGCGCCGCAGAGGGTCGGCGACCGTGAGTCCCCGCACTCCCGCTTCGGGCGGCACGTTCGAGATCGCGACCTCCCAGCCGACGACGAAGAGCACGAGCGCGACGAGCGGCCGCTTGAAGGTGACGCCCACGAAGGCCCCGACGGCGACGTAGGCGGGCGTCGCGAGCGCGACGCCCACGACGAACGCGCCGAGCGTCGCGGGCTGCGGTGCGAGGCCGCGGCGCCACGGGCGATCGGGGAGGGCAAGCACGACCCAATAGCAGGCGAGCAGCGCGGCGATCGCGAGCGCGACGACGAGCGTCACCGCCGCCGCGCGACCGAGCCAGAGGCAGGGCCGCGGCACCGGTGCCACGAGCGCATGCACCGCGGAGCCGTCGACGAGGTCCTGGTGGATCGCGACCATCCCGAAGTAGGTCGCGAGCACCGGCAGGGCGAACTGGCAGAGGATGAGGTACGCGGGGATCCCGAAGAGCTCGTCGCCGCTGCGATGCGCGGCGAGCCGCGCCGGGAACGCGAAGCCGAGGAGCGACGCGACGAACCCGAGCAGCAGGAGGCCGAGGAAGAGCCGGTTGCGCAGCGTCGCGAGCGCCGCCTGCCGGGCGGCCTCGAGCGTCTGTCGCAGCAGGTTCATCGCGCCCTCCCCGCCGCGGCGTGCGCCGATGCGCCGGGGCCCGCGAGATAGCCGAACACGGCCTCGAGGTCGTCGTCGAGGGGCCGGAGTTCCTCGAGGCGCCCGTCCGCGCCGAGTTCGGTGAGCCGTTCGAAGAGACCCGCGCCGCGGTCGGTCTCGAGCACGAGCCCGTCCTCGGCGAAGCGCAGGCCGCGCACCATCGGCAGCCGCGCGAGCTCGGCCGCCAGCGCGCGTGGCTCCCGGCCGCGGAGCAGCAGTCGGTACGGCCGGTCGGCGAGCTGCTGGCGCAGCTCGTGCACCGCGCCCGACGCGACGAGCCGCCCGCGGTGCACGAGCAGCACGCGCTCGACGAGCTCCTCGAGTTCGTGCAGCACGTGGCTGCTGACGACGACGATGACGCCCGCGGCGGACAGGCCGCGGATCTGGTCCGTCACGTCGCGCCGTGCGACGGGATCGAGCCCGTTCATCGGCTCGTCGAGCAGCAGCACGCGCGGTTCACGCGCGAGCGCCAACGCGAGCTTGGTCCGCTGCCGCATGCCCTTGCTGTAGCCACCGACCGGCCGCGGCATCGCCTCGGCGAGGCCGACGCGCGCCATCGCATCCTGCGCCTTGCGCAGTGCGGCCCCTCCCGGCTCACCCGAGAGTCGCAGCATCGAGGCGACGAAGGCGAGCCCGGACTGCCACTCGGGGAAGGCGTCGACGTCGGGACAGAGCGCGAGCACGCGGCGCGCGGCGGGCCGCGTCGGCGAGGCCCCGCAGACGCGCAGCTGTCCGCTGCTCGGCCGCAGCAACCCGGCGACCAGCCCGAGGATCGTCGACTTGCCCGCGCCGTTGCGGCCGACGAGCCCGACGATGCCGCGCTCGACCCGCACCGAGAGGTCGACGACGGCCGAGACCTGCCCGTACCACTTGCTCACGCCGTCGAGTTCGATCATCCGACGGTCTCCGCGAGGCGGACGCGCCGCACGACGGCCGCCAGCGCGAACACGCCGAGCACCGCGAGCGAGATCAGCGCTGCCGTGACCGGCAGCTCGACGCGCGGCGGCACGTCGACGATCGCCTGCGTCACGCGCGTGGTGGCGTCCCAGGGGCTGAGCGCGCGGAGTTCGACCCAGCCCGAGAGCCGGCCGACGACGCGCGCGACCGCGCTCCCGCCGAAGACCGCGACGACCCAGAGGATCGAGGCCGCGTTCGGCGTGCGTGCCGCGGCGGAGAGCGCCGTGGCGAGGAACGCGATGACGAAGGTCTGCACGCCCGCCGCGAGCACGACCAGCGGCATGAACCGCGCCGTGTTCGCGAGGAACTCGACGTCCGGCGCCGTCGCGACCGCGAGGAGCCAGAGCAGGAGCGGCGCGGCGATCGTGCCGATGCCGAGCACGAAGCACGCGCCGAGCACCTTGCCGGCGAACCACGCCGCCGGCGAGAGGCCGCGCGTCCAGAGGATCTCGAGCGCGTTGCTGGCGCGATCGCGTGCGACCGCGCGCGAGACGGTGAACGCGACGAGCGTGGTGATCGAGAGGAAGGCCTCGGGGGCGGTGAGGTTCGCGAGGTAGAACTGCGCGGAACCCGGGAAGCCGCGGTCGGCGCTGGTCATGCCGCGCCCACCGCCGATCTGCCAGAAGCCCGACCAGATGAAGAGCAGCACGAAGCTGCTGAAGGTCGGAGCCTGACAGACGAGGAAGAGGATCGTCGAGAGCCGCGTGCGGAAGGGGGCGCGCAGGTCGGTGAGCGCGACGCACAGGATGCGGCGGAAGCGCGAGCTCGGCTCGTAGACGAGCCGGCGGTAGCCCATGCCGAAGACCGTCATGCCGAGGCTCCCCCCGCCGCCGCGTCGAGTCCGTCGGACGCGGTTGCCGCGGAATCGACCGCGCCGAGGAAGATCTCGGCGAGGCTGCGGCGCTCCTCGACGAGCGCGTGGACGGCGACGCCCGCACCCGCCGCGGCGCGGAAGAGCACGGCGACGGGAACGCCCTCGGGCAAGGTCACGCGCAGCGCGTCGTCCTGGAGTTCCAGGACCTCGCTGGCGCCCTCGACGAGCAGCGCGTTCCGCACCGCGGCGCGCTGTGCATCGACCGTGAGGCGGAACCGGCGCGCGATGCCGCGCGTGAGTTCGGCCAGCGGGCCGGCGGCGACGACGCGACCGCGTTCGAGCACGACGACGTCGCTGCAGACCCGATCGACGTCGGGCAGGATGTGCGTCGAGAGCACGACCGTCTTGCCGAACTCGCGCGCCAGGGACGCGATCAGCGCGAGCAGGTCGCGGCGGCCGTCGGGATCGAGTCCGTTGGTCGGCTCGTCGAGGAAGAGGATCGCCGGGTCGTGCACGAGCGCGACGGCGAGCTTCACCTTCTGCCGCATGCCGGCGGAGTACCCGGCGACGGGGCGGTAGCGCTGCTCGCCGAGTTCGACGTACCAGAGCACCTCGTGCGCGCGCCGCGCCGCGATGCGCGCGGGCAGGCCGGTCAACTCCGCCGCATGGCGCACCGTCTCGTAGCCGTTCAGCCCCGGCACGAGACAGTCGCGCTCGGGCATGTAGCCGACGTGCCGACGCAGCTCGGTGCCGTGCGCGCCGCGCGGCACCCCCGCGATCGTGAGTTCGCCGGAACTCGGCCGCACGAGCCCGAGCAAGGCCTTCAGGATCGAGGTCTTGCCCGCGCCATTGCGACCGAGCAGACCCACGCAGCCGCTCGGCAACTCCGCGTCGACGTCGGAGACGGCGACGTGGGTGCCGTAGCGGATCGTCACCTTGCGGAGCGTGACGGCGACCTCCCGCGGAGGCGTGAGCGCGCCGCCGCTCAGGTGGCCTCCGGGGCCGGGCTGCCGTCCGCGACCCGCGGGCCCAGCGTCGCGATGCGGATCGTGGTCCGCTCGTCGCGATGGACGACATCGCGCGTCGTGGTGAGTGCGCCGCGCTCGCAGAGCCCGAGCCAGAGATCGTTGGCCGTCGGGCGGAACGGATCCGCCGCGAGCACGGTGCCGCCGCGCGCATGCACTTCGTCGGCGAGTTGGAGCAGCGGTCGCACCGCGCGCCAGTTGTAGCAGAGGTCCGCGAGCAACAGGAGGCGACAGCCCGCGGGCAACGCATCGACGGACCAGTCGAAGCTCCGCGCCTCGAACCCGACGAGTCCGTTGAGCTCGGCGTTCACGCGCGCGAGCGCGAGCGCTTCGGGCGCGCGATCGGCGAAGCAGACCCGTGCGCCGCGACGCCCCGCCGCGACGCCGGCGAGTCCGGCACCACAGCCGAGGTCGACCGCCTCGAACCCGGCGAGCGAGGGTCCGCGCGCGACGTGGCGCGCGAGCGCGATCGACGCGGGCCAGAGCACCGCCCAATGCGGGTGCTCGCGCCGCGCCGCGGCCGCGACGAGCGAGCGCGAGCGGCGCAGCAGATCGTTGACCTCGCGCGGGATCCGGATGCGCAGCTCGCCGCACGCCGCATGGATGCGCTCGGTCCGCAGCGGCACGCCGAAGAGGCTCGGCGCCGGGCTCCTCGCGCGCGAGGGCGCCCCGTCGTCGGCGTGCGCGTCGCGGCCTGCGGCGTCGGTCATGACCGGGAATGCAAGCGGCCCGGACTTCGACCGCAAGTGCGACCATCCCGAGACGAGGTCCGTCCCGCGCGCGCGCCTAGAATCCGCGGCCGATGTCGTGCGCGTCGGCACTCGTGCTCCTCCTCGCGTGGTCGTCGTGCCAGGAACCGCGCGAGGCGGAACCCGCGCCGGCCGCGATCCCCCTGACCCTGAACGCGGCGCGTCCGGCCCGCGGCGTGTTCCGCGCGGAGGGCGACGAGCTCTTCCTCGCGACCGGGGACCGCTACGACTGCGTCGCCTGGCTCGGTTGGATCGATGCGGAGCGCTACGCGGTCACCGTGGAGCTGACGCACGAGGACGGACTCCTCGGCGCCGGCCTCGTCTTCGGCGCGCTCGCCGCGACGGGGCCGATCCCCGATCTCCTCGACGGACCGACTCCCCGCTTCGGGGAGATGTTGCGATTCGACGGCCCCGGCGAAGCCCTGCACGGCGCCTTCGCGCGCGGCCAGTTCGAGGCCGTGGGGCGCATCACCTTGCCCATGCCCCTCGCGCGGGGCACGCGCGTGGCTCTGACGGTCGAGGTCGACGCCCTCGCGCGCCGCTACGACGTGCGCGTCGACGACCGCGTGGTCGCCCGCGCCCTGCCGCTGCGCAGCGCGAACGGACTGCTCGGCGTGCAGGGCAGTCTCGGCCGCGTCCGCTTCCATGCGCTGCGCGCGCAGGGCCACGGCGGCGCGCGACGCCTCGTCTGGCCCGACGCGTTCGCGCCGTGCGCAGCGGGCTTCGTCGCGCGGAGCGCCGACGGCAGCGCGTTGCTCCTGCCGCGCGACGGCGCGGCCCCGCGCCCCTGGCCCGCCACCGATCCGGTCGCCTGGAGCACGGCCACCGAGCTGGCGGGCGCGAGGATCGTCGGCGGCGTGGTCGAACTGGCCGATGGCCGGCGCTTCCGTGGACGCGAGCTCGGCCCCTTCGACGCGGTGGCCCTCGCGCGCGACCTCGACGGCACGCTCCTCGTGCTCGACCAGACCGGCGCGCGCGTCGTGGCGGTGCCGGCGAGCGGCGACGACGCGCCCGAGAGCCTCCGCTTCCCGACCGCGGATTCCGTGCAGTTCGAGCCGCCGCGCGCCGCCTTCGCGCTCGACGCAGAGGGTCGCTTCGTCGGCGCGAGCGACGCCCAGGGCAGGATCGGTCCGCTCGCGGCGTCGACGCGCCACGTCCTGCACGCCGCACCGGGCACGCGGAGCTGGCCGAACGACGCGCGCTTCGTCGCGATCCCGTTCACGAGTCCCCCGCCGGTGGGAACGCTGCGCGTTCGGCGCCTGTCGATCGTGGTCGGGATCTTCGGCGCGGTCGCGGACGACGCGACGGAGCTCGCGGCGCTGCCCGCGCTGCGCCCCGAGGACACCGCGCGCATCGAACAGGAGCTGCGCGACTGCGCGGCCTGGTACTTCCACCACTCCGGCTACCGGCTCTGGCTCGATCTCCACTTCGTGCGCCGCGATGCGCCCGTCACGACCGCGGCGCTCTCCGCGACCGGCGAACCGAACGGCACCCCGCCCCGCGCGCTGCTCGAGGCGCTCGCCGCCGATGCGAAGCTGCCGCTGGCCGGGATCGCGGGCTTCTGCGTCGTCATGGATGCGAAGGCGCGCGGCGCGGAGGACCGGCCCTGGCGCCGCACCGGCGGCGGCGGCGGTCTCACGCTCGGCGCGCACGGCAGCGGCTACGGCATCTCCTGGTTCGCCGTGCCGCCCAGCCCCGGCATGGTCGGCTGGCTCGCGTGCCACGAGCTGCACCATCAGCTCGACGCGCTCTTCGAGATCTCAGGGCTGCCCGAGTACCCCTTCAACCACTTCGCGCCCTCGCTCCGCAACGTCGCCTTCTTCGGCGAACACTGGGACGGCAACGCGTGGATCCTGCGGAGCTGGCCCGCGCACCGCTGGGACGCGCTGCGCTTCGGCGACGACGTGCTCGTCGCGGATGCCGATCGCGACGGGCTTCCCGACGGCGACGCGCGGCTCCCCTTCGACGAGGACCGCTTCGGCAGCGATCCGCGCCGCGCGGACAGCGATGGCGACGGACTCGACGATCGCGCGGAGGCCCGCAGCGGTGCGTGGCTGCGGGAGAGCGGCTTCGAGACGCAGCTCGCGCCCGTGCGCATGCCGAACCCGCGGCGGGCGGACAGCGACGGCGATGGGCGTTTCGACGCGCAGGACGAGTTCCCGCTGCTGCCCTTCGAACCGACGCTGCACGAGGATCACCGCGTCGAGCTCGGCCGCATCGAGGATCCGCAGCTCTCGGCCGAGGTCTCGCTCGCCTGGGTCGACGGCGCGCTCGAGCTCCACACGCAGAGCCAGGACGCCGCCGCGCTCGACGTGCAGGTCATGCTCGACGACGGCGCCGACGGCTGGTTCGACGGCCGGGACAACCTGCGCATCCGCAGCCGCGGCGACAGCGCGCGCGTCGTCGAGGTCTTCGATGCGAGCAGCCGCACCGAGTGGCCGCGCAGCGCGCCGGAGCGCGCGCGCGGCGTCGCGGTGAGCGCGCGGCTCGAACCCGGCCGGCACGTCCTGCGCATCCCCTTCCCCCGCGTGGACGGCGCGGCGCGGCGCTTCGGGCTCGCCATCGCCTACCGTGGCCGGCTCGCGGAGCCGGGCGATTCGCGCTGGTACACGCTGTTCGCCCCGCACACGCTCGTGCCCTTCGCGCTGGACGCGGCCAGGCGATGATCAGGCGATGAAGTCGACGCTCCGCCACCTGCCGGCGGCCCTGCTCGTGCTGGGCCCGCTCGCCGCGCTCGCGTGGCTCGGCAGCGCCGAGCTCACGCGGCAGACCGAGCGCGCCGAGCGCGTGCTGGCCGAGCAGGCGGAGAGCTTCGTCGGGGACGCCGAACGCGCCCTGCGCGCGGCGATCGCGCAGCGCGTCGACGAGCTCGACGCGCACATCGTCGAACTCGAGGCGCTCGCCATCGATCCACCGCTCGAGGAGCTGAGCCCCGCGCGCGGCGCCCGCGAACTGCGGCGCCGCGATCCGCTCATCCTCGACCTCGTCCTGCTCGACCAGAACGCCGACCTGCTCTTCCCGCGCGCGTCGCCGTCGATCGCCGCGATGCTCGTCTCGCGCGGCGCGGGCACTCCCTCGGCCCTGCGCCGCGCGCAGATCCAGGAGACGCTCGGCGACCTCGACGGCGCACGCGAGCTCCTGCGCGAGTACGTCGCGGAGACGCTGTCGCGCGCACGCGAGGGCTCGACGAGTCTCGCGTCGGCGCGTCTCGCGCTCGGCGGTCTCGAGCGCCGCCGCCATGCGCTCGACGCGGCCTCGGTGCAATTCCTCGAGGCGGAGGCCGCGGCGGCTCTCGCGGCGTCACCCGCGGGGCGCATGGACCCGCGACTCGCGACCACCACGCTGCTCGCCGAGCTCGCCGATGCGGAGGTCGGACTGGCGCTGGGGCGCGGCGGCCAGCCGCTCCTCGACATCGCCGAGGCGATCGCCGACGGGCTCCACGACCACTGCGCCGACCCGTTGCTCGAGGCCGTCCTCACGCGGATCGAGCGCGCGCTCGCGGACGACAGCGAGCTGCTGCGCCGCAGCCGCCTGCTCCGCGTGCGCGACGACGAGCGCCGCATCGGGCGCGGCTTCGCCGCGGAGTACCCCTCGATCCTCCGCGAGACCCTGCGCCGCCGCCTGCAGCGCGCGGGCGAGGGCGGACCCGTGCTCCAGGTCGTGACGGGCGCCTCGGGCACCTCGCTGCTCGTGCTCCGCCACGCGAAGCCCGACGAGTTCGCGGGCTCCGCGCTGCGCGAACTCGAGGCGACGACCTGGCTCGGCGTGCGCCTCGACCTCGACCGCCTGCTCGCCTCGACCGTCGGCGAGGCCGTCGCGGGCATCGGTCCCTTCACGCTCACGGTCACCGATCCCGACGGCACTCCGCTCGTCCCCGGCGCGTTGAGCGGCGCCCGCGAGGTGCGCTACGCCGCGACCTCGACGAGCGCCGGCCTGGCGCTCGCCGCGGTCCCGCTCGATCTGGACGCCGCACTCGGCGAGCGCCGCGACGCGATCCGCGCGCGCGCCCTGCTGCTGATCCTGCTCTCGGCGACCGCCGTGCTCGGCGCCGCGTTCCTCGTGCGCTCGCTGCGCCGCGAGGCGGAGCTCGCGCGGCTCAAGGTCGACCTCGTCTCGCGCGTCACGCACGACCTGAAGACGCCGCTCGCCCTGATCCGCATGTACGCGGAGACCCTCGAGCGCGGCCGCGTGCGCACACCCGAGGAAGGGGCGCGCTTCGCGGGCATCGTCGCGCGGGAAGCCGACGGGCTCTCGCGCGCCGTGGACCGCATCCTCGACTTCTCGCGCAGTCAGGCGGGCACGCGCGAGTTCGCGCCGGAGTGCACGGATCTCGCCGCTCTCGCCGAGGACACGCTCGAGGCCTGGCGACCCTCGGCCGAACAGCGCGAGCTCGAGCTGCGCGCCGAACTCGCGGAGGACGTCCTCGTCGACGTCGACCCCGCGGCCTGCGCGACCGCGCTGCGCGACCTGCTCGAGAACGCGGGCAAGTACGCGCGGCCGCGCGGTCCCGGCGTCTCGCGCTTCGTGGCGGTCAAGGTCGCACGCGAAGGCCGCCGCGCGATCCTCGAGGTCGCCGACGACGGCATCGGCATCCCCGAAGGCGAACGCGAGCGCGTGTTCGAGAGCTTCTACCGCGCGAGCAACGCCGGCGAGGCCCGGGGCACGGGCCTCGGCCTCGCGCTCGTCCAGCACTTCGTCACCGCACACGGCGGCAAGGTCGTGGCCCTCGGTCGCGAGGGCGGTGGCACCATCATCCGGATCGAACTGCCCTCACGGGACCCGCGACGCGAATCCTCATGAAGACGGACCCCTCACCGATGCGTCCGCGCATCCTCGTCGTCGACGACGAGCCGGACCTGCTGGCCGGCCTCGAGCACAACCTCCAGCTCGGTGGCTTCCTCGTCGACACCGCGCGCGACGGCGACGAAGCGCTGCACAAGCTCCGCGCCGGCGGCCACGACCTCCTCGTGCTCGACCTCATGATGCCGCGCGTCGACGGCATCGACGTGTTGCGCGCGCTGCGCGCCGAGGGCCGCAAGACCCCGGTCATCGTGCTCTCCGCGAAGAGCACCGACCGCGACAAGATCCGCGGCCTCGAGCTGGGCGCCGACGACTACGTCACGAAGCCCTTCGGCATCGAGGAGCTCGAAGCGCGGATCCGCGCCGTGTTGCGGCGCTCGCAGAGCGGCGCGGCGACCGGCGGGCGCGACGTCTGGCGCTTCAAGGATCTGGTCGTCGACTTCCGCCGCTTCACCGCGACGCGCTCGGGCGTCGAGCACCAGCTCTCGCGCTACGAGGCCGAGATCCTGCGGATGCTCATCGCCCGACGCGGTCAGGTGGTCACGCGGCGCGAGCTGCTCACGGAGGTCTGGGGCTACACGCACGTGCCCAACACGCGGACCGTCGACAACCACGTCGCGCGCCTGCGCAAGAAGATCGAGGACGACGTCGACGCGCCGGTGCACGTCGTGACGGTGCACGGCCTCGGCTATCGCTTCGACTCCGAGCCCCTGGAGGATTGACCGTGACGACCCCGCATCGGCTCGCCGCCGTCGCGCTGCTCGTCGCCGGCGCCTTCGCGCAGTCGAAGACGGCCGACGAGCGCCCGGCACCGCTCGCCTTCTGCGACGCCTGGTTGATCGAACAGCTCGACCGCGACCCGCTCGCGGCGCGCGCCGCCTACCTCCGCGCGGAGCGCGAGGATCCGACGAGCGAGGGTCGCACGCTCGCGCTCGCGTGCCGCATCGAGCTCGATCGGGTGCTCGGCAGACGCGACGAGGTCGAGCGCGGGATCGGCAGCCTGCGCGAGCGCCTGCCCACCGAGTGGCGACCGTACAACACCGAGCTCGAGCTGCCGCGCGCGGAGCTCGAGCGCACCGCGAATGCGAAGGAAGGCGATCCGGCCCGTGAGGCGGCCCTCACCCAGCTCCGCGATGCCTGCGCCGAACTCTTCGCCAATCCGGGTCGCCGTGCGGAGCTCTCGCGCTGGGTCGAGGGGTCGGTCGCGCGCGCGCGGGCCTTCGGTCCCGGCGCTCCGGAGCGCGAAGCGGGTCCCGCACGGAGCGCGCCGGGGAGCATCAGCGTCTGGCGCGAACGGGGGCTGCGGCTCCTCCTGGCGAATCGCGTCGCCGAAGCCGAGCGACTGGCCGCGCGCATCCGCGGCGCCGCGGGAACTCCGGGTCGGGCCGACGAACTGCCGCAGGCAATCCTGCCCGACGCAGTCCTGGCGGGCATCCTCGCGCGGGAGGACCTGGCTGCAGCCGAGCGCACCGCGCTCGAGGAACTGGGCCGCAAGTTCGCGGACTGGTCGCGCGAGGGACGCGACGAGGAACTCGCGCGAGCGATCGCCGCGCTGCCCTACGAGTTCACGCCCTGAGGCTCACGCCCCGAGCGCTCGGGGACTCGCCGCCCGCGGGCCGAGGGCCCGCGAGCAGCTCGGGCTCAGCCGCGCTGCAGCGCTTGGCTTCGCCGCTGTCGGAGTCGACGCCGTCGTCGTCCTTCGACTTGTCGAACCAGGTCCCGTTGTAGTAGTCGAGCGGCTCGATCTCCGGCCCGTAGGGGTGGAGGTCGGCGACGCCGTAGACCGGGAAGAGGCAGAAGTCGACGGCGTGGATCACGCCGTACACGCCGTGCTTGAGGGCGTGGTAGACGAAGGCCGGGATGGTGGCGAGCACCTCGGTCGGGGGACCACCGCCGAGCCCCTCACGCACGCCGTCGGCCGTCGACACCGCATCGGTGCCTCCGCCGTAGAGCATGGTGAGCGGGGTCGCCGCGGTGATGAACAGGTCCTTGCCGGCGCGCCGAACAGTGCCGCAGCTCGTCAGCGTGAGGGCCACAAGGATCGCAGGAATCGTCAGCTTGCGCAGGTTCAAAGGGACGGACCTCGGAATCGGGCGCCAGAGGGGCGGGAGGGAGGCGCAGACTGAACCGCGCGGACGACGCCGCATCAAGAGCAGCTTCGACATTCTGCGCCGCAATCGTCGCGACGGGCCCGACGGGAACGCGGGATGCGGATCGAAGCAGCGGCTGGATCGGTCTCGCCGCGCGGGCTAGTCTCGCTCCCTTCGCGATCCGCGCAGCCACGTTCCGAGCAGGCAGGAGTGAATACGAGCGACTTCGGCGCCAACGTCTTCGACGAGAACCAGCAGCCGCGAACGGAGGCCTCGGAGGACGCCGCCGCTTCGGGTGCTCGCCCCAAGAAGCGCGGGGCGCGGCGCAAGAAGGGCGCGGATCCCGAGCGCGGCGAGCCCGCGGACGCCGGGCCCGCGGACGCTGGCCACTCTGACCCTGGCCACTCGGGCCCTGGCCACTCGGACCCTGGCAACTCGGGCGCGGATCCGGGCTTCGCGGGATCGGAGGCCAGGCGGGATGCCCCGCCCCCGCCCGCCGACTTCGATGCCGCGCCGCCGGCCTTCCGCGAGGAGCTGCCCCCGCCGCCGCTCCGCTCGGTGTCCGCCAACCCCTGGGCCGAGCCGGCCTTCGATGCCGAGCCCAGCAGCCCTCCCGCGGACGAGAGCCCGGCGCGCGATGGCGCGAACCCGCGGCGCCGCCGGCGTCGCGGCCGCGGCGAGCGCGAGTTCGAGCCGACGACCGGGTCCGGCCCGGTCGACGAATCGTCGCCGGCCCAAGCGCACGAGATGGATGCGCCAGTCCCCGCCGCAGCGGACTTCGATCGCGAGCCACGGGCGCCGGTGTTCGGCCGTGCGACCGAGCCCGATGTGGACGTCGATGAGAGCGCGGAACCCGCCGCCGCCGAGGACGAGAGCGGCGAGCGCGGCGCGGAGACGGAGCGCGGCCCCAACGCGGACGGTGGCTCCCGCCGCCGCCGCCGTCGCCGTCGTCGCGGCCGCCGCGGGGATCGCGACGATCGCGCGGTCGCCGGCGAGGCGGCCCGGCCCGACGCGCCCTTCGGCGGCGAACCGCTCGCCGACGAGGACGGTCCCGCTCCCGAGGACTCCGACGGCGACGGCGAGCGCGAGGCCGAACGCCGCGAGCCCGCGGACGCCGAGACCGAGCCGGATGCCGATCTCGACCCGGAGCTCGACAGCGTCGACGCCCGGAGCCGCGACGCCGAGGGCCAGCGGCCCGAGTTCCGCGAGTCCGAGCGCCGCGAGCGCGGCGGCCGCGAGCGCTTCGAATCCCGTGATCGCCGCGATCGGGATCGGGATCGGGATCGCGATCGGGATCGCGAGCCCCGGCGCGAGCGCCCCCCGGCCCAAGCGCGCATCGCGCGCCCGCCGATCCACGTGCCGACGCACGAGAGCGAGACGCGCGGCGCACGCCTCGCGATCCTCATCGACCTCGCGCACGTGGAGGCGCAGGCCCGGACCCTCGATCGCGAGATCGCATGGGGTCGCCTCGTGGTCTGGCTGGGCAAGCGCCGCCACGTCGTGCGCTGCATCGCCTACGCGAGCGCAGATTCCGCGAGCCGCGTGCGCTCGACGCTGCTCGGCAACGGCATCGATGTGAACGTCGTCGCGGACGCGCGCTTGATCCCGGTCGCGATCGCGGTCGACGCGATGAACCTCGCCTCCCGCGTCGACGCCGTCGTCCTGGTCCCGGGCTCGGACGAGCTCGAGCCGATGACGCGGGCGCTGGCGGGTCACGGCATCCGCGTCGAGTCGGCGGACTTCACGCCCGACGGCCCGGCCGCCGAAACCCGGACGCAACCCCATCACCAGCTCGGCGCCGAGTGCCTCTTCGCGCCCTGAGCTGACCGAGGGCACCACGATGGCCAAGTCCAAGTCGCGCGAGTTTCCCCGGCCGCGCGGCGGCGCCGTCGCGTTCCTCGCCGCCGCGCTCTGCGGTCTGGCGTCGCTCCGCGCGCAGGACTCGGATGCGAAGCCGGCGCAGGAGCCGCTGACCGAACTCGTCTATCACGAGTCGCGCAGCCTCGCGCTCTTCGCCGCCTGCGACCGAAACCTCGACGAGCGCCTCGACGTCTTCGAGGTCGGCGCGGCCTTCGTGGACCTCGAGGACCCGCGCGACCCGAGCATGTTCCGCCGCATCGACACCGATGCGAGCGGCTACATCGAGTGGCCCGAGTTCGACGCGCGTTTCCTGCGCGCCATCGACCGCGTCGGCCAGCTCCGCCTCCGCCCGGTGCGCCCCGTGGCCGACGTCCGCGACCCGACGATCCCGCCGCCGCCGGTCGATCCGACCGAGCAGATCCTCGGTCGCTTCGACATCGACCACGACGGCATGCTCTCCACCGAGGAGTTCAAGAGCTTCGTGCGACGCGCCGAGCTCGACGCGAACGTCGTCGAGCGCCTGCCCGTCCTCGACACGAACGGCGACGGCATGCTCGACGTGCCCGAGCTCGCACCGGTGATCCAGGCGATCCCCTCGATCTGGCATCGCCTCGCGCCGCACGAGCGCGAGATCCGCGCGATGCCGGCCGAGTTCCGCGCGATCGACGTGAACCTCGACGGCGCCATCGCGCGCACCGAACTGGAGGTCGGCCTCGCCCGCATCCATCCGTCGCTCGCGCTCTGGGTGCAGCGCGTGCTCGCCGATGCCGATCGCTCGCGCGACGCCATGCTGGGTCCGTCGGAGCTGAGCACCGCGGTGAACTCCGCCCGCGAGCGCGCCACGCCGAAGTGAGCGACGCCGCGCACGCGCCTTGCGCGGTCGCGGTGCGGACCCGATCCTGCGGTGCTCCCCGGCGCGTCGCGCGGGTCGGACCGCACGCATGAGACTCTTCGCCCTCGTCGCTCTCGCCGCATGCCTTGGCGCGGCGCTCCACGCCCAGGACGCCCTCGAACCGCTCGAGGTCACCGCGTACGCCGAGAAGAGCCGCGGCCGCTACCACGCCGCGCTCGAGGCCTGCCTGACGATCCTCGCCGAGACGCGCGCCGACGCGCAGGACAGCGCGGACCGCGCGCGCGTCGCCCTCGAGCTCGGCGCCCTGCTCGCGCACCGCAGCGGGGCCACGGCCTTCGAGCCGCGCCTGCTCGAGCTCGCCGCGACCCCGGGCGTGAGCGCGCACCCCGGACTGCGCGACGCCGTGCTGCTCGCCGCGCTCGAGCGCGCGCACGCGCGCGGCGATCTCGAGCGGACGATCGCGCTGCAGCGCGAACTCGCGGTGCTCGGCAGCTTCCTGGTCTGCGGTCCCTTCGACAACGAGCGCGGTGCCGCGTTCGCGCGCGCGCTGCCCGCCGAGACCGGCTTCGACCCGGACGCGAGCTTCCCGGGCAAGAAGCGCGCGCTGCGGTGGCGCACGCTGCCGGTCGCCGAAGCGCCGGGCGGACGCCTCGACCTCGACGCGCTCCAGCGCCCGAGCGAGCAGGTCGCGACCGTGCTCGCCTGCGCCGTCCTCGCGGAGCGCGAGCTCGATGCGCAGCTCCTGCTCGGCTGCGACGGCGCGTTCCGCGTGACGCTCAACGGCGCCCGCCTCGCGGAGCGCGACACGCAGCGGCGCTTCGCGTGGGACCAGGACCGCGTGCGGCTGCCGCTGCGCGCCGGCGCCAACCTCCTCGTCGTCACGACGATGATCCAGGAGGGACCGCAGTGGCTCGGCCTGCGCCTGCGCGCGCTCGACGGCGCGCCGCTCGCCGGCGTCACGACGAGCGCCGACCCGGCGACTCTCGTCCGTGCCGCGGGCGGCACGGCGCGCGAGGGTGCGACCGGCCTGCCCGCGGACACGCTCGAGCGCCTGCTTGCCGGCGCCGCGCAGGGCGAGGCCGCCGCCGCGTTGCGCGCCGCGACCCTGCTCCTGCTCACCCATCCCGACGAACCGACGACGCGCCGCGACCGCGAGCTCGCGCGCCAGGCGCTGGCGACCCTCCCCGAGGCGCAGCGCTGGATCGCCCGCGGCGTGTACGCGGCGACGCTCTGGGCGGACGGCGCCGCCGAGGAGAAGGACGACAACCCGCGCCGCCACGTCTACGAGGACCTGCTCGCCGACCCGCTCAGCGGAGCGGATGCCCTCGAGACGCTGCGCAACCTGGCCGAACTCGAGCTCAGCGGCAGCGGCAACGCGGTGCGCGCCGTCGAGCTCGCCGAACGCGCGCTCGCCCGTGAACCGGGCTTCGCCTCGGCGCGGCTCGTGCTCGCCGACGCGCTGCGCGCGAGCCGGTTGCCCCTGCTCGCGGAGCGCGAGGTGCTGCGGGCCGCGGCGCCGGATGAGCGCCGTGACCTCGCGCCCGAGGCACTGCTGCGCGCGCACGACGCGCTGAGCGCCGCCGAGCGCTTCGCCGACGCCGAGCGCGTCGCGGAGCGGGTGCTCGCGTTCGCGGGCGATGCCTTCGCGCACGAGCGCCTCGCCCAGCTCCAGCTGCGCCGCGGCGCGGTCGAGGCCGCACTCGCCACGCTCGCGCGCGGTGCCACGCTCTGGCCGTTCGCGACGAGCCTGCCCGCGCGCCGCGCACGCGTGCTCGAGGCGCGCGGCGAGTTCGAGGCGGCGGCGGACGCGTGGCGCGAGGCGCTGAGGATCCGTCCTGAGGACGACGGCCTGCTGGTCGAACTCGCGCGCCTCGCGGCGCGCCGCGGCGATCTCGAGGCCCAGCGCGAGTTCCTGCGCGCGGCGCTCGATCTCAATCCGAACCGCAAGGCGGAAGCGCGTCTGCTCGAGTTCCTCGCCGCCAACGAGCAGCCCTTCCACCGCGCCTACGAGCTCGATCCAAAGGCGATCCTCGCGGCCCACGGCAGCCCGCCCGCGGACGCGGCGGCCGCGAACGACTCCCACCACTGGGTGCTCCGGCAGACGGTGCTGCGCGCGTACCGCAACGGCACGACGAGCAGCTACGAACACCAGATCGTCCGCGTGCTCGGCGAACGCGCCGTGCGCCAGTTCGCGCGGTGGTTCGTGCCGCACGACCAGGGCGAGCAGCGCGCGCGCATCCTCTCGCTGCGCGTCGTGAAGACCGACGGCCGCGAACTCCGTCCCAAGCTCGGCGGCGCCGTGGCGACCCTGCCCCCGCTCGAACCCGGCGACCTGATCGACGTGCGCACGCGCGTCGACGACATCTCCCCCGGTTTCTTCGGCGAGTCCTTCGGTCTGGTGCACGCGTTCGCCGCCGCCGACGGTCAGCCGATCGCGCGCGCGGAGCTCGTCGCGATCCTCGAGCCCGGCCGGGAGTACCGCACGAGTTCGACGCAGGGCGCGCCCGCCGCGCTCGCGTCGACCGACGCCGAAGGGCGTCTCGTCTGGCGCTTCCGGCTCGACGGGCTGCCGCGCCGCCTCGACGAGGAGCACGCCCCCGGCTGGCGAGAGACGGTGCCCATCGTGCGCATCAGCACCTGGCGCGACTGGGATGCCTTCGCCGCGTGGTGGTGGAACCTCATCCGGCGCCAGAGCGAGCTCACGCCGGCGATCCGCGCGAAGGTGGCCGAGCTCACGAAGGACTGCCGCGACGACGAGGCGAAGATCGCGGCCATCTACCGCTTCGTCACGACCGACGTGCGCGACAAGGCCTGGGAGTTCGGCGTGCACGGCTATCAGCCGTACGACATCGGCGCGATCTACGAGCGCCGCCACGGCGACTGCAAGGACAAGTCGATCCTGCTCAACGCGATGCTCGGCGTCGCGGGCATCGAGGCCTGGCCCGTATTGATCCGCGCGGAGGAGCAGCGCGACACCGACGACCTCTCGCTCGCGATGGTGCAGCAGTTCAACCACTGCATCTCCTGGCTCCCCGCGACGGCGACGCGCCCGGCGCGCTTCCTCGACGGCACCGCGACGCTGCACTCGATCGACACGGTCCCCGAGATGGACCAAGGCGCGACGGTGCTCATCGTGCGCGAGGGGCGTGCGCAGCTCGAGCCGATCCCCTACGTCGCCGCGGCCGACAACACGGCGATCGACGAGCTCGACGTCGAGCTCGCGCCCGACGGCAGCGGCAGCGCGCGCCTGGTCTGGCACCGCACACGGAACCTCGACTCACCGCTGCGCAACTTCCTCGTCAACGAGCCCGCGCGGCAGAAGGAGATCCTGCAACGGGTGCTCCAGCCGCGCTTCGGGTCGGTGCTCGTCGAGGACCTGGCGACGAGCGATCTGCTCGACCCGTCGACGCCGCTGCGCGTCGAGCTGCGCCTGCGTGCGCAGGACCTCGCGAGCCGTCAGGACGGCCGCCTCGTCCTCGACGGCGCGCTCGAGGACGAGCCGCTGCAGCGCTGGACCAGCGCCGCGACGCGCACGCAGCCGCTCCTGCTCGGGGTGCCGCAGAGCGTGGTCCACCGCGTCCGCTTCGCACTGCCGGAGGGCTTCGCCATCGCCGAGCTGCCCGCTCCGGTCGAACTCACCGAACCCTTCGGGCGCTACGCGCTGCGCTGGTCGCGCGAGGGCCGCGTGCTGACGCTCGAACGCGAGCGCACGCTCACCACGCCGCGCATCGAGGCCGCGGAGTACGCCCGCTTCCGCGAGTTCGCGTCGCGTGCCGATGCCGCCGACCGCAGCACCGTCACCCTCGAGAAGGATGGCACGCCCGAGAAGGATGGCCGCTGAGATGTTCCGACGCACCCAAGCACTCGCCGGCCTGCTCGTCTGCACCGCGGCCCTCGCCGCACAGGAAGCCCTCGCCGCACAGGAAGCCCCCGCCGCACAGGAAGCCCTCGAAACCCGCGTCGCACGCGCGCTCCTCGCGAGCCACGTGCACGCGAAGGACTCCCCCGACGCCGAGGTCGCAGCACTGCTCGAGGCGGCGCGCGGCTGCGCGAAGAGCCCCGCGGCCGAACTGCTCGTCCACGCCGCAGCCGCGCTCTTCGACGAACTCGACGAACCCGCGGTCGCGGTCGAGTCGCTGCGCGCGCTGCTCGCGGCCGCGCCGCACGGCCTCGCGAGGAGGGCCGCCGAGCGCGGTCTGCGCGCCCTCCTGATCGAGCTCGGCCGTCGCGACGAAGCGGAACGCCTCGATCCCGAGCGCGGCAGCGCGACGCAGCTGCTCGTCGTCGGCCCCTTCGGCGACGACGGCGATCAGTTCCTCGACCAGCGCTTCGGCCCGGAGCTCGAGTTCCCCGCACCGGGAACGCGGTTGCCGGGGCGCAACGGCGAGGTCGCGCCGTACGTCGTCACGCGCGGCGCGCGCCACACGACGCTGCGGCTCACCGATCCGCGGAGCGGCGCGAAGGGCGCGTACTTCGCGCTGCACCAGGTGCGCGCGGAGCGCGAGCTCGCCTGCTGGCTCGAGATCAGCTGCGACTCCGCGTGGCGACTCTGGGTCGACGGCGAGCTCACGCAGGAACTGCAACGCCCCGCGGAGCGCGGGCCGGCGCGGAGCTTCGTCCCGCTGCGCCTGCGCGCCGGCGTGAACCACGTGCTCGTCAAGACGGGCCTCGAGGACCGTGCGACGCTCGCGCTGCGCTACCTCGACGCGCGGGGCGAGCCGTCGGACGCGGTGGCGGAGCTGCCGGCCGATCGCATCCATCCGGCGTCGCAGCTCGCGATCGACCAAGCGGTCGCGGTGCCGCCGCCCTTCGCCGACGGGCTCGCGCTGCTCTGCCGTGCGGCGCGCGAGGCGGCGCCGCAGCAGCTCGAGCTCCTGCTCGCCGGAGCGCTCGAGGCCGGTCGCGGCGGCGATCCCGATGCGCAGACGGAGCTCGTCTTCCGCGCCGCGGATCTCGAACCGGACCAACCCGCGGCGATGCTCGCCCTCGCGTTCGCCTGGCGGGGTTGCGCCGACGTGCCGGCGGAGTTCCGCGATGCCCAGGTGCGACGGCTCTTGGACCGCGCGATGCCGCAGCTCGTGGCGCACGCCGCGGCCGCGCTCGCGCAGGCCGAGCTGCTGCGCGGCGAGGATCGTCTCGAGGACGCGATCCTCCTGCTCGAGGGCGTGCTGCGCGCCGGCACGTCCGGACGTCGCCTCCTCGCCCGGCTCGCCTCGCTCCAGCAGCAGCTCGGCGACGCCGGCGGCGCCGAGCGCTCGCTGCAGCGCTGGCTCGACGCACACCCGCGCGACGAGGACGCGCGGCGTGAACTCGCGCGCCGCCTCGCCGAGCGCGGCGATCGGCGCGCGGCCCTCGCGCTGATCGACGCGGGCCTCGCCCTCGCACCGGGTCAGCCCGAGCTGCTGCGCATCGCGAAGTCGCTCGCGCTCGAGCTCGGCCTGCGGGAGCGCGCGCTCGAGGCACTCGCGGCGCTGTGGGTCGACGACGGCGAGTCCGTCGACGCGGCGCGCGAACTCGCGGACGCCCTGCGCCAGCTCGGCGATCCCGCGGCAGCGCGCGCCGTCGAGGCGCGGCTCGCCGGCCACCCGCAGGCCGGACCTGCGACGCTGCGCGAGCTCGCCGAGCTCGCGCTCCGCGACGGCGACGACGAGCGCGCCCGCGCGCTGGCCGCGCGGTGCATCGCGCTCGCGCCGGGGCGCACGCTCGATCTCGCGCGCAGCGTCGCGAAGGCCACGGGCGCGACCGAGGAGTTCCCCCGCCTCGCGCGCTTCCGCGCGAGCGCGGCCGAGATCGACGCGCTGATCGCGGCCTATGTGCCGGGCGAACGCGACGCGTCTGCGCCGTCGACCTTGCTCCTCGATCGCATGGTCGTCGAGTTCCTGCCCGACGGCAGCCGCGTCGAGGAGCTGCACCAGCTGCGCCGCATCAACGACCTGCAGGGCGTCGAAGCGCGCGAAGAGGCGAGCGCCGCGGCGGCGGCCGACGAGCTCCTGCGCCTGCGCACGGTGCACGCCGCGGGGCGGAGCTACGTCCCGCACCGCGTGGGCGGCGCGCTGTCGATGCCCCAGCTCGTTCCCGGCAGCTTCGTCGAGGAGCTCTACCGTCGCCACGAGCCCGCGGTCGAGGGCGCGCCCTGGCGTGGCCCGTCGTTCAGCTTCCAGAGCGCGGACGAGCCCTTCGTGCACAGCGAACTCGTCGTCGTGCTGCCGCCTGACGCGCCCGGCGAGCTGCGGACGCGCAACGTCGACGCCGCACCCGAGCGCATCGAGCTCGGCGAGGGCTACGTCGCGCTGCGCTTGATCGCCCGCGAGGTCCCGCGCCTGCCGCAGGAGCGCGCGACGCCGCCCGTCGAGGAGCTCGTGGCGAGCGCGGTCTACGGCGAGGACGACGATCCGGACGGCTACGCGCGCCTCGTGCGCAGCGTCGCGCCGCAGCGCACGCGCATCACCCCGCCGATCCGCGCGGCGCTCGCGAAGCTGCCGGGCAGCGACGCGGGCGAGCTCGCGCGGGCGCGCGCGATCCACGCCTTCGTCCACGAGCACGTGCGCGGCGACGCGAACGCCGATGCCACCGCGACCCTCCTGCGCCGCGCGGGCTCGCGCTTCTTCCTCGAGGTCGCGTTGCTGCAGGCGGCCGGCCTGCGTGTCCACCACGCGGTCGTCGAGCCGCTCGCGGACGAATTCGCCGAGGACGCCCGCTCGCTCTTCCTCGGCGACGAGACCCCCGGCATCCCCGCCGCGCGCGTCGAGCCGCGCGACGCTGCGCCCTTCTGGCTCTTCGCGGACAGCCCACGCTACGCACCGCTCGGCTTCGTGCCCGCGCAGCGCGCCGGCGCCCGGGCCCTCTTCGTCGATCCGCTGGCCCACGCGCGCGTGCCGGCCAGCGGCGAGCACGCCCCGGGTATCAGCACCCGCGGCACGCTCACCCTCGGCGCCGACGGCAGCGCCGAACTGCAAGCCGATCTCGAGCTCGGCGACGCCCAGGGCTTCGCCTTCGCCCAGCAGGTCCGCGACCTCGACCGCAACCGCCGCGGCCTGGTCGCGCGCAACCTCGCGGGTCAGGTCTTCGCGGGCTGGACCGTCCGCAGTGCCGAGATCCGCGACCCGCAACCCGGCGAGCCCTTCCGCCTCCTGGTGCAATGCCAGCGCCGCGGCGCGGTCACGGTCGAGCAGGAGCGCCAGCGGCTCGCCTTCCCCTTGCCGCCGGCCGATCTCTTCCGCCGCCTCGGCGATCAGGGTCCGCGCAGCCTCCCGCTCCGCATCGCCGCCCTCGAGCTCGCGCGCTTCGAACTCCGCATCGTGCTCCCCGAGGAGCTGCGCTGCCGAAGCCTGCCGCAGGACCTCGTCATCCAGTCCTTCGGCCTCGCCTACGAGCTGCGTTGGCGCAACACGGGCGACGCCATCGAACTCGTCCGCCGCGTCGCCATCCGCCCGGCCCTCGTGCCCCCCGGCGAGTTCGCGGCCTTCGTCCACGCGCTGCGGCGCGCGGATCAGGCGGAGGAGGCGCGGGTGGAATTGGTCGGGCGCTGAGGGGCTTCGCTCCCGCTCATTGCACCACCGCGAAGCCCGGCGGGCTGAGTTCGAGCCAGTTGGACGGCGTCGCGGCGATCGCCTGGTAGACGAAGACCTCGCCGCTTTGCAGCCAGCTCGGGATCGTCGTGCTCAGCACG
>JADLHO010000121.1 GCA_020848735.1 Planctomycetota bacterium
CGGGCGCGCGGGACGGCGACGGCATCCCCACACGATCGCCGGGCGTGGGCCCGAGCGGAAGCGTGCGGCGTCTGCGCTCAGATCCCTACGCGCGTCGTCATGCCCATCGAGGTGGCGATCGGCAGGCCGAACGCGAGGGCGGGATCGAGCTGGATCCCCTGCCACGTCAGCTCCGCGCCGCAGAGCGAGCTGCTCGTCGGCACGAAGAAGGGAAAGCTCGCCGCGCCGAGTGCGTCGGTCGGGCTTGCGATCGACGAGAGCACGAGCACGTAGAGCTCGGCGCCGGGCTGCGCACCGAAGAGGCTCAGGTCGAGCGGCACCGAGCGGAGGCCGACGAGGAAGATCGCGACGTCCTGGGCCTTCATGCCAAAGGCCTGCACGCTGGGCGCGGTGCCGAGCACGAAGGGCGCGCTCACGCCGAGCGTGGGGGTGCCGCTCGTGTGCGGGGTGGCCTGGCCGAAGTGCTCCGTGCCCGCGCTCGGGCAGCGGACCAGGCGCACGCCGCGGAACACCTGGTTGATGCCGGCGGTCGCGAGTGTCGTGAAGCTCGCGCCGGCGCCGGTGTCGACGACCGACACGAGCTGGTTGTTCGAGGTCTCGGTCGTCGACGCATAGAGCGTCACCACACCGAGGGCGTCGACCGACCCGGAGAGACCGCGGCAGCCGAGCGTGGCCGACGGAGCGAGCACGTACTGCAGCGACCAGGTGCCGGCGGCGAAGGTCCACTTCTGGATGCCGCCCGAGCCGTTCGTGCGGTCGTCGCTGAGGTAGACCGTGTTGGGGTCGGCGAAGAAGAAGTCGTAGTTCGAGGCGCTGGCGTCCGACGGCATCCCCTGCAGCAGCAAGGTCGTCTGGCCCGCGGTCGTCGGCAGGCCCGTGCCGACCATGCTGATGCCCTTGATCGTCGAGGTCGAGCTCGTGCAGTAGAGCTGGCCGTTGTAGAGGTCGTTGTAGCGCGTGTTCGTCAGCGTCGAGGCGAGCTGGACCGAGCTCGTGTCCCCGAGGCTCGCGACGAAGCGCGTGCCCGTCTGCGGCCCGCTGGTCCAGAACCGCGTGCCGTCGTCGCTGCACGCGGTGCGGATGTTGTTGCTCGAGTAGGCATCGGCGAGCGCGGTCGTCGAGTCGATGGTGCCCTCGAGGGCCGTGCGCGCGATCACGCGCGCCACCGCGGCGGCCGAAGTGCTCACGACCGAGGCCGTGCCGACCGCGGCGTCGTAGCCGACCGTCAGCAGGTAGCGGCCGTCGGCCGACTGGGTCAGGCCGCCTTCGGAGGTTGCGGTGCCGGAGTTCGTCACGCGACGGTGGTTGCCGCTGACGTTCGTCGGCATGGGGATCGAGTTCACCGGCGCGCCGGCGGTGGTGAACTGATCGAGCGTGACCGCGGTCGCGGCGTTGCTGAGCCCGGCCGTGCCGTCGCCGACGCGCACGACGACGAGGTTGCCGGGGCTGACCTGGGCGCTCGCGAGCGCGGTGAGCGCGGCGGCGGCGAGGCTGATGCGGAGGACGTTCATGGGGATCGCCGTGGGAACGGGGTGAGGGCCTGGCGGGACTTCAGATGCCGAAGCGGGTCGTCATGCCGCCGGAGACCGCGAGCGGCAGCGCGGCGCTCATGCCGAAGTCGATCTGCATGAGCTGCCAGCTCAGCTCGCCACCGCAGAGCGCGGAGCTCGTCGGGACGACGAGCGGCCAGGTGGCCGCACCGCTCGGATCGGTCGCCAGCCCGGCGTAGTCGAGCAGGAAGAGGTGGAGCTCGGTGCCGAGCGGCGCACCGCTCGTCGAGAGGTCGACGGGCGGGATGCGGATGCCGGCGAGGAAGATCGCGACGTCGTTCGCGAGCATGCCGTTGGCGGTGACGCCGGTGCTCGCGCCCATCGTGAACGGGGCCACGGCGCCGATCGTCGGCGTGCCGCCCGTGTGCGGCGTGCCGGAGCCGAAGAACTCGGTGTTCACGCTCGGGCAGCGCACGAGGCGCACGCCGCGCAGCGCGGTGTTGGTCGCGCCGGTGACGAGCACGGTCACGGGCGAGCCCGCGCCGAGGTCGGTCACGGTGACGAGCTTGTTGTCGGTCGTCGTCGCATAGAGCGTCGCGACGCCGCCGACGACCTCGCCGGAGAGACCGCGACAGCCGACCGTCGCGAGGGTGCTGAGCGTGTACTGGTACGTCCAGGTCCCGCCGATCAGGAGC
The DNA here is from genome assembly GCA_020848735.1 of Planctomycetota bacterium. Classification (GTDB taxonomy): domain Bacteria; phylum Planctomycetota; class UBA1135; order UBA1135; family UBA2386; genus JACRLW01. The sequence goes on from JADLHO010000121.1 coordinate 2,186, forward strand.
CACTTCTGGATGCCGCCGTTGCCGCCCGAGACGCGGTCGTCGGCGACGTAGAGCGTGTTCGCGTCGGCGAGGAAGAAGTCGTACGAGCTCGTGCCCGCGGCACCGAAGCCCGGCAGCAGCGTGATCGTCTGGCCGCTCGTCGTGGGCGTGCCTGCGCCGACCGTGCTGACGCCGAGGAAGGCTCCCGACGAGCTCGAGCAGTAGAGCTGGCCGTCGAAGACGTTGACGACGCGGACGTTCGTGAGGTTGGTCGCGAGCTGCGTGGAGCTCGTGGCGCCGAGCGCGGCGTGGCGGACGCTGCCGCTCGTGCTCGAAGTGCCGGCGGTCCAGAAGGCCGAGCCGTCGACGCTCGTGGCGGAGCGGAGGTTGTTGCCGGAGTACGCGTCGGCCAGCGCCGTGCTCGAGTCGATCGCCTCGGTCGCGATCGCGACGCGCGCGACCACGCGGTTGGCGGTCGCCGACGTCGTGCTCACGACGCTGGCGGTGCCGAGGGCGGCGTCGTAGCCGACCGAGATCAGGAAGCGGCCGTCGACCGACTGCGTGAGGATGCCTTCCGAGGTCGCGGAGCCGGAGACCACGACGCGGCGGTGGCTGCCGCTGACCGCGGTCGGGAGCGCGATGGTCTGCACGAACGCGCCGCTGCTCGTGTACTCGTCGTAGAAGTCGGCGGTGGCGGCATTGCTCAGCGCGGCCGTGCCGTCGCCGACGCGCAGCACGACGAGATTGCCGGGGGTGATCTGGGTCGTCGCGAGCGGCGCGAGCAGCGCGGTGCCGAGGGCGAGGGAGAGGACGCGGACGAGACTCGTGGACGGATTCATGGCGGGTGGCGACGTGCGGTGGGGCAGGCGCTGCGCGTGGCGCCCGGCGGCTGCTCGCCGCCGGGTCGCGCCGTGGGATGCGGAGCGGGCGAGCACGGTGGGCCCGTCGCCACAACGCGTGATGCGGGGATCTCCAATCCCCGATCAAGGCCATGCAGGCGCGGCGCAAGTGGCTTGCGCCGCGACTCCTTCCTTCTCCCCCGGCGCGCCCGTCTGCGCGCTCAGATGCCGAGTCGCGTCGTCATCCCGCCCGAGGTCGCGATCGGCAGCGCGTGCGGGAGCTGGGCGTCGACCTGCACGAGCTGCCACGTGAGTTCCGCGCCGCACAGCGAGCTGCTCGTCGGCACGGCGATCGGGAAGCCGGCGCCCCCGAGGCCATCCGTCGGCACGCTGAGGCCGAGCAGGATCGACACGTAGAGCTCGCTCCCGGGCTGCGCGCCGAGGATGGTCAGGTCGAGCGGCGGGATCCGCAGCCCCATGAGGTAGAGCGCGACGCTGTTCGCGCTCATCCCCGAGGCGAGGACGATCGGCGTGGTGCCGAGCACGAAGGGTGCGCTCACCCCCAGCGTCGGCGTGCCGCTCGTGTGCGCGGTCGCCTGGCCGAAGAACTCGGTGCCCGCGCTCGGGCAGCGCACCAGGCGCACACCGCGGAACACGGTGTTCGTGGCCGCGGTCGCGATCGTCGTGAAGCTCGCGCCGGCACCGGTGTCCGTGACGCAGACCAGCTGGTTCGCGCTCCCGTGCGTGGTCGTCGCGTAGAGCGTCGCGATCCCGAGCGCGTCGACGGCGCCGCTCAGCCCGCGGCAACCGATCGTCGCCGAAGGCGCGAGCGTGTACTGCAGCGACCAGGTGCCGGCGGCGTAGGTCCACTTCTGGATGCCGCCGAAGCCGTTGATGCGGTCGTCGGCGACGTAGAGCGTCGCCGGGTCGGCGAAGAAGAAGTCGTAGTTCGACGCGGCGGCATCGGACGGGAAGCCCGGCAAGGCCGCGACGGTCTGACCCGCGGTGATCGGCAGGCCGGTGCCGACCGCGGCGACGCCGCGCAGGGCCGTGGTCGCGCTCGTGCAGTAGACCTGACCCGCGACCACGTCGACGTAACGCGTGTTCGTCGCGGTCGTGCTGAGCTGGAGCGAGGTCGTGGCGCCGAGATTGGCGACGAAGCGCGTGCCCGTCTGCGGTCCGCTCGTCCAGAAGCGCGTGCCGTCGTCGCTCGCCGCGCCGCGGATGTTGTTGCCGGAGTACGCGTCGCCGAGCGCGGTGCTCGAGTCGATCGTGCCGTCGAGCGCGGTGCGGACGATCACGCGGTTCACCGTGGCGACCGAGCTGCCCGCGATCGCGGCCGTGCCGACGGGAGCGTCGTAGCCTGCGGAGAGCAGGTAGCGGCCATCGGCGGATTGCGTGAGGCAGCCCTCGGACGTCGCGGTGCCGGAGTTGGTCACCGCGCGGTTCGCGCCGCTCACGCTGGTCGGCAGCGGCAGGGTGCCGACCGCGGTGCCGGTGATGGTGAACTGATCGAGGAAGACCGGCGTCGCGGCATTGCTGAGCGCGGCGCTGCCATCGCCCAGACGGACGACGACGAGATTGCCGGGCGTGATCTGCGCGGCGAGGAAGCCGGTGGCCAGGCCGAGGACGGCGGCGACCCGGCCGAGGCCAGAGACCTTCAGGGCGAGGTGGGTGTTGGAGCGTGCCATCGGAACGTTGGAAGCTGACGGAACGTGAGGGGTGGAAACGCGACGAGCCACGTGCGGGGCCGACGCGAGGTCGGCCCCGAGCGTGGCTCGCAGGAGGACGGGGCGCGCGCGGGTCCGATCAGAGACCGATGCGCGTCGTGAGGCCCGCCGACAGCGCGATCGGCAGCGAGAACGCGAGGGCCGGATCGATCTGGAGCCACTGCCAGCTCAGGTCCGCGCCGCAGAGCGCGGGCGTGTTCGGCACGCTCAGCGTGAGCGAACCCTGGCCGAGGGCATCGGTCGGCACGCCGACGTAGTCGATGATCGTCACGTAGAGGTTCGAACCGGGCTGTGCGCCCGCACCGGTCAGGTCGACCGGCGCGCTGCGGATCCCGACGAGCGCGACGGCGGAGCTGAGCGGGACCGCGTTCGCGATGTCGACCGAGCCGGACGCGCCCAGCACGAAGCCGGCGCTGCCGATCGTCGGCACGCTCGCGAGCGAGGTGGGGGTGCCGGCGCCGAAGACGTCGGCCGTCGCGAGCGGGCAGTTGTTGATCGTCACCGCGTCCATCGTGATCGGCCGCAGCGTGTTGTTCGCCGTGACGAGCTCGCGGTAGCCGACGTACACGCCGCCGAGGAACGGCGTGACCGGGAAGCTGTAGAGCGTGCCGTCGGGATTGCCGAGCGTGCCGCCGAAGCGCGCGTTCAGCGTGCCGCCGCTCACGGAGATGAGCAGGCGCTGCCAGCCATCGTTGACGCCCGTCGTGATCGGGATCGTCGCGAGGATCGTCGGGCCGGAGATCGCGCCCGCGCCCCAGCCGCCGTTGTTGTGGTCGATCAGGTAGAGGTTCGTGCTGCCGGCATTGAGCGCCTGGTAGGTCCAGGAGAAGCCGGTATTGCCATTGGCGATGAAGCCGGCGCCCAGCGCGCCCGAGGGGTCGGGGATGTTGTAGAGACCGCTCGTGCCCTGGATGCCGATGCTCCAGGACTCCGACTGGGCGGCCGTCACGACCGGCGAGGGTGCGATGTAGACCCAGGCCTCGAACGAGGTCTCGATGCCGGGACCGCCGAGCCAGACGCTGTAGTTGCCGCCGCCGGTCTCGTCCCAGAAGATCGCCGCATTGCCGCCCTGCGGCGAGACGGGGATCGCATTGGGGTTCAGGTTGTTCGCGCCGAGCAGCGGGCCGACGAACGTGGGGTCGATCGCGCGCACCGCCTTGAAGTTGCCGGCCCAGCCGGGGACGTTCGCGCCGACCGTCAGCGAGTCGAAGTCGCTCGCATAGGACTGGCCCGCGAGGTTGTTCGACGCACCCGGGGTCCAGGGCTGGTGGTGGAAGTCCTTGCCGTTGTCGTTCGTGTCCCAGCCGTCGCGCACGCGCGACCACGACATCTCGTTGCCCGCGGTCTGGGTCAGCGTGTGGTTGTCCCAGATGCCCTCGCCTTCGACGAGCGTCGGCGCGAAGGCGATGCCCTTGTTCGACTCGTAGATGAGCGTGTCGACGACGGCCGCACCCGGGTCGAGCAGCGTGAGGCTCTCGTTGTCGTTCTCGAGCCAGCCGGTGCTGGGCCCGGTCACGACCTGATCGACGTTGGGGGCGGTGGCGAAGCCGAGCACCCAGTAATCGCCGGCGGCGAGCACGACGGGGCTCAGCGCGTACGAGAAGTTGAGACCGCTCGAGTCGCGGCTCTCGAGCACCCAGCCCGTCATGTCGATCGGGCCGCCGCTCGCGTTGTAGAGCTCGACGAACTCGACGTCGTCGGTGCTCGAGTCGTCGTACGAGAACTCGTTGATGACGAGCGTCGGACCGGTGCCGGCCGGGCCCTGCGGACAGAGGGCCGAGGCGAGGAGGAGCGAACTGAGCAGCATCGATGTGCCTTGGTGGTGCGGAGAGGATCGCGACCGCGCAGGTTCGCTGCGCCACGTCGCATGGTGGCGAGCATGCTAGGGGCGTCCCGCGGCCCGACAACGCCGCCGGAGCGTCGATGGGATGCGGGACGACGCAAGCCTGGATCGGAAGGCCCGGTGACGCGACGATCCCGCGCCGGCCATGCACGTCGTCGTCCGCTGTTTCGCCTCGGTGCGCGAGCTCTTCGGGGAGGAGGCCCTGCGCCTCGAACTGCCCGAGGGCGCGACCCTCGCCGTGCTCGAGGCGGAGCTCGCGCGCCGGCGACCGGACTTCGCGCGCCTCCCGCTCGCGCGCGCCGTCAATCGCGCCTATGCGCGACCCGAACAGGTGCTGCGCGACGGCGACGAGGTCGCGTTCATCCCGCCGATCAGCGGTGGCGCCGCATCCCCGCGCTTTGCGTTCCAAACGGCTGCGCTCGACCCCCGCGCCCTCGAACACGAGTGCCGCAGCGATGCCGATGGGGCGCTCGTGACCTTCATCGGCGTCACGCGCGATCACCACGACGGTGACCGCGTGCGCACCCTCGCGTACGAGGCCTATGTCGAGATGGCCGAGCTGCTCATGGAGCGCATCCTCGACGCGGTGACCGCGACGCACGCGATCGGTGCCGTCCGCGTTCGCCATCGCCTCGGCCAGGTCCCGGTGGGCGAGGCCTCGGTCGTGGTCGTCGTCGCCGCCGCGCACCGCGGTCCGGCCTTCGACGCCGCGCGCGCGATCATGGATCGCCTGAAGGCCGAGGTGCCCATCTTCAAGCGCGAGGAGCTCGCCGGCCCGCTCGGCGGCGCCCGCTGGGTCGGCGAGCTCCCGCGCGAAACCCCGTGATGCGTGATTGGATGACGCCGCTGCGCATGCGAACATGCGCGCTCTCCGCGTCATGAAGATCCGCTCCGCCGCGTCCTCGAAGGACCTCTCGCGTTCCGAACTCGTCGTCGGCTTCGTGCCCGAGAAGGGCAAGCCGACCCTCGCCGGCGTGCTCGTCGACGCCGTCGCGCACGCCGAGACGACCGGCGACATCGCGCGCGGCGCGCGCAAGTGGTGCCTCTTCCATCCGCCCGTGCGGGTGAAGGGCCCGAAGCGGCTCGCCTTCGTCGGCCTCGGCAAACCCGACGAGCTCGACACGGAGAACCTGCGGCGCGCGGTGGCCGTGGCGCAGGCGAATGCCGAAGCGGCGGGCGTCGCGTCGTTCGACCTGGTGATCGGCGATGCCGATCACCGCGGGATCGACGCCTTCGACGCGGGCGTCGTGGTCGCGGAGGGCCTCGTGCTCGGGGCCTACCGCTATCAGCCGCCCAAGAAGGAGGAGCCCAAGGCGCGCAAGGCGCACGACGTCGCGGTGCATTACGTGGGCCGCCAGCGGGCGAGCTTCGAGGACGGCCTCGCCCTGGGCCGCACGGCCGCGGTCGCGACGAACTGGGCCCGCGATCTCGAGAACATGGCGCCCAACCACGCGGATCCGGCGCGTCTCGCGCGTGCGGCGAAGGGCCTCGCCGGGGGCTCGCTCAAGGTGAAGGTGATGGAGCGCGCACAGCTCGAGCGGCTCGGCATGGGGGCCCTCCTCGGCGTCGCGCGCGGGAGCAGCAAGCCGCCGAAGCTGATCGTCCTCGACTGGCATCCGCGCGGCGCGCGCAAGTGCGTCTGCGTCGTCGGCAAGGGCCTGACCTTCGACAGCGGCGGTATCAGCATCAAGCCGGCCGCGAAGATGGACGAGATGCGCTACGACATGTGCGGCGGCGGCGCGGTGCTCGGCCTCTTCCACGCCATCGCACACGGCGCCCTCGACGACGCGGCGCGCAAGACGCGCGTGATCGGCGTGATCGCCGCGGTCGAGAACATGCCCGACGCCGATGCCCAGCGGCCGGGCGACGTCGTGCGCGCCTTCGATGGGACGACGATCGAGGTGCTGAACACGGACGCGGAGGGGCGACTCGTGCTCTGCGACGCGATCGCGTGGGCGATCAAGACCTATGAACCGCAGAAGCTCGTCGACCTCGCCACGCTGACGGGCGCCGTGATCGTGGCGCTCGGTCACGAGTGCGCCGCGGTGCTCGGGAACGACCAGGCGCTCGTGCAGGAGCTCATCGACGCGGGCAAGGCCGCCGACGAGCCGCTCTGGCAGCTCCCGCTCTGGGCCGAGCACAAGAAGCAGCTCGAGAGCAAGTTCGCGGACCTCGCGAACATCAACGGCAGCCACCACGGCGGCGGCACGATCGCCGGCGCGGCGTTCCTCTGGCACTTCGTCGGCAAGACGCCCTGGGCGCACCTCGACATCGCGGGCACCGCGTGGGGCGGGCGCAGCAAGGAGTACGCGACGATGGGCGCCACCGGCACCGCCGTGCGCACGCTCCTGCACTGGGTCCGGGGCCAGAAGTGAGGCGGGCGTGCGCGGGGGCGCTCGGCGCGCTCGTGCTCGGTGCCTGCGGTCGGGATGCGGCACCCCTGCCGGCCTTCGCGGCCTCGATCGACGCCGCCGCGAGCGTCGTGCTGGTGCTGCCGGACGAGGCGCTGCGCGCACGGCTGATCGCGGTGCTCGAGCCGCTGGCGGCGCGCGTCGGTCTGGAGCAGCACGTCGCGGCGGATCGCCTCTGGTACGTCGATCCCAGGGCACCGTCACCGCTCGCCTCCCTGGCGGAGTCGCGGACCTTCCGCGCGGCACTCGCGGCGCGGCCCCTGCCCGACACGGGAGCGAGCTGGTGCTTCGTCGACCTGCAGGCGCTCACCGACGGCGTCCGGGCGCGGCTCGTGGAGCTTGCGCCGCGGATCGTGCCGGTCTTCGACGCGCTCGGCCTGGGCTCGCTCGCCTGGGCGGCGGGTGAGCTCACGAGCGGGGAGACGTCGCTCGCACTGGACCTGTCGATCCGCGCCACCGACGACGTCGGCGGACCGCTCGCGTGGCTCTCGAAGGAGCGTGCGCGCGAGTCCCTGCTGGCCGGCCCCGAGCCCGCGGAGTCCCTGGGTGTCGAGTTCCGCTTCACGCCCTCGGCGGTCGCGCGGGCACTCGACTCGATCGTCGCGGATCGACGGCCCGGCGAACTGCGGCTCGACGGCGTGATGCTCGACGCGGCGCTCCACGCGGCGCGCGCGTTGTGCGCGAAGCTCGATGGCCGCCTCTCCCTGCGCCTCGCGGCGCCGGGGCGACCGACACTCGCGCTCGGCCTCGCCGACGGCGAGGCGGCCCGCGCGGCGCTCGCGGCGCTCCTGCCCAGGCGCGATCGCGAGGCGCCGCTGCAGCTCGGCGGACTGCAGTTCCGCTTCGATGCGGACCGGCTGCTGCTGGGTGTCGCGGAGGCCGGGGCGGCGGAGGGGCTGCCGCGCGGCGGCGCGGCGCCGCCCGGGCCCCTGCTCGTCTGGGGTCGTGTCCCCGAACTGGGTGCGCTGCGCATCGAACTCACGCACGAGGGTGAGCTCGGTCTGCGGCTGACGGCGCGCATCGATTGATCGAGGTCCGAGCGCCGATAGAACCGGAGTCCTCGCCATGACCGATCCGATCCTTCCCCCGCGTCCGGAGATCGCCGCGCGCGCCCACGTGCGCGGCATGGAGCAATACCGCGAGATCTACCGGCGCTCGGTCGAGAACCCCGACGGCTTCTGGGCGGAGCAGGCGCGACGCATCACCTTCCACCGGCCCTGGCACCGGGTGCGGCACGAGGACTTCCGCACGGCGGACGTCCGCTGGTTCGAAGGCGCGAGCCTGAACGTCTGCTTCAACTGCGTCGACCGTCATCTCCCGCAGCGCGCGGACCAGACCGCGATCATCTGGGCGGGCGACGAGCTCGGAGCCTATCGCCACGTGACGTATGCGGAGATGCACGCCGACGTGTGCCGCATCGCCAACGTGCTCGAGGCCCATGGCGTGCGCAAGGGCGATCGGGTGTGCATCTACATGCCGATGATCCCGGAGACGGCGTTCGCGATGCTCGCGTGCGCCCGGCTCGGCGCGATCCATTCGGTGGTCTTCGCGGGCTTCTCGGCCGAGTCGCTGCGCGATCGGATCCTCGACGCCGACTGCCGCATCGTGATCACCGCGAACGAGGGTCTGCGCGGCGGCAAGCGGATCGGGCTCAAGGCGACGGTCGATCGCGCGATCGAGGGCACGGCGGTGAAGACCGTGCTCGTCGCGCGCCGCACGCCGACGAGCGTGCCGATGGTCGCCGGTCGCGACTTCGACCTCCACGAGGAGATGCGCCGCGCGCGGCCCTACCGCGCCTGCGAGTTCGTCGACGCCGAGCACCCGCTCTTCGTGCTCTACACGTCGGGATCGACCGGCAAGCCGAAGGGGCTCCTGCACACGAGCGCGGGCTACCTCGTGTATGCCGCCTACACGCACGAGCTCGTCTTCGACTACCGGCCGGGCGAGGTCTTCTGCTGCGCGGCCGACGTCGGCTGGATCACCGGTCACAGCTACGTCGTCTACGGCCCGCTCGCGAACGGTGGCATCACCGTGATGTTCGAGTCGATCCCGATCCATCCGGATCCGGGCCGCTATTGGCGGCTCGTCGACGACCTCGGCATCGCCAGCTTCTACACGGCGCCGACCGCATTGCGCGCGATCGCGAAGGCCGGCGACGAGTGGGTGACGCGGCACTCGCGGGCGAGCCTGCGCGTGCTGGGCTCGGTGGGGGAGCCGATCAATCCCGAGATCTGGCAGTGGTACCACGACGTCGTCGGCGGCGGGCGCTGTGCGGTCGTCGACACCTGGTGGCAGACCGAGACGGGCGGCCACATGATCACGCCGCTGCCCGGTGCCACGCCGACGAAGCCCGGCTCGGCGACCCTGCCCTTCTTCGGCGTGAAGCCGGTGCTCGTCGATGCGAACGGCCGCGAGCTCTCGGGCAACGGCGTGTCGGGGAACCTCTGCATCGCGGGCTCGTGGCCGGGCCAGGCCCGCACGATCTGGGGCGACCACCAGCGCTTCGTCGACACCTACTTCACGACGTATCCCGGCTACTACTTCACGGGGGACGGCTGCCGTCGCGACTCCGACGGGTACTACTGGATCACGGGCCGCGTCGACGACGTGCTGAACGTCTCGGGGCACCGGCTCGGCACGGCTGAGATCGAGAGCGCTCTGGTCGCGCATCCGAGCGTCGCCGAGGCCGCGGTCGTCGGGTTCCCGCACGACATCAAGGGTCAGGCGATCCACGCCTACGTGGTCGCCGCCGCGGGCCACGAGCCGATCGACGAGGAGCGCGCGGAGTACCTGCAGGGCCTGCGCGAGAAGGTCCGCGAGGTCATCGGGTCGATCGCGCTCCCCGACCGCATCCAGGTCGTGCCGGGTCTGCCGAAGACGCGCAGCGGGACGATCATGCGCCGCATCCTGCGCAAGGTCGCCCACGCGGAGTACACGGAGCTCGGCGATCTGACGACGCTCGCCGATCCGGGTGTGGTCGAGCGGATCGTCGACGGTCATCGCCGCAACGTCTTCGGATGACGCGCGTGCTCGTCGAGCTCGCGGTCGACTCGCTGGACGGCGTGCGCACGGCGGTCGCGGGCGGCGCCGACCGCATCGAGCTCTGCGCGGCACTCGAACTCGGCGGCCTCACGCCGAGCGCGGGGCTGGCCGCACGCGCGCGCGCGGCGACGAGCCTGCCGATCCTCGCGATCCTGCGACCGCGTGCCGGGGACTTCGTCCTCGCCGCCGACGACGTCGAGCTCCTCTGCGCGGAGATCGAGCGCTTCCGCGCGCTGGGTCTCGACGGCTTCGTCGCGGGCGCGCTCACGCCGGACGCCGAGGTCGACCGCGCCGCGATGCGCGCGCTCCGCGACGCCGCCGCGCCGCTGCCGCTGACCTTCCACCGCGCCTTCGACCTCGCACGCGATCCCGGAGCGGCGCTCGCGGCGATCCTCGAGCTCGGCCTGCCCCGCCTCCTCAGCTCCGGTGGCGCGCCCGACGCCGAGCGCGGGCTCACGGCGCTCGCCTCGCTCGCGGCACAGGCGGGCTCGCGACTCGAACTCATCGCGGGCGGCGGCGTGCGTCGTCACAACGCGGCGCGCATCGCGCGCGCGATCGCCACCGCGGGCGCCCCGCGCGCGATCCACCTCAGCGCGGCGCGCACGGTCGACGGCCCGATGCGCTGGCGCGGCGCCGCGCTGCAGTTCGACAACCTCGGCCGCGGTCCCTTCGAGCGGCGGGTCACCGAGCTCGAGGAGCTGCGCGCGACGGTCGCGGCGGTGCGGGACTGAGAGCGGCGTCGGGAATCAGAGGTCGAAGACGCGGCGGAGCCAGCCGAGCAGAGCGAGCGCCTCGGGCGAGTCGTGACCAAGGAATCGTGCCTTGAGCGCAAGTCCGAACGGCGTGCCGGGGACGCGTTGCCAGGCGAGCCAGCAATGCAACTCGGCCTTGCGGACGGCGCTCGACGGGAACTCAGCACCGATCTGAACCGCGTCTCCGGTCGCAGCCCTGGCGTGAGCCCAGAGCTCCGCCTCCTCGGCGGGAATCAGACGCTGAAGGAAGTCCTCGAGTGTGCCGTGATCGCTGCGGCAATCGGGCATCAACCAGACTCCGGCTGGGTGCGGGTACTCGGGAAGCCGCGCGACGTAGCCCTCGCGCGGGCAGTTCGCCGGGGGTTCGAGGCCTGCGGACATGAGTCGCGCACGGACCGCGGCCCAGCGATCGCTGAGCTCGGTGTCGATGTCGAGGATGAAGCCGATCGGGGCGTCGAGTGAGGCCCTGACCGCATCGGGCAGGAACTCCAGCAGCGCCTCGACGCCCGCGGCTCCCTCCATCGTCTCATCGATACTGCAAACCTCGAGCGGTCGAGTGGTCATATCCACTCCGTGTCGCTGCAGGAGGTTGACGATGGTCCACTTGTCGTCGCGGCCCTCGACGTAGAGCTTTCCCCCTTGCGTCATCGCTGATCACCGTGGGTCGACGTCGTGGCGCAGCATGTTGTAGAGCGAGGCGCCGGCGAAAGGGACGCTGTGGGAGAGCCGCGGGTCGATCTTGTGCACGGCGATCCGTGACGCGAGTTCGCCATGTGCCTGCGCGACCTTGGCCAGTCCGTCGATGCAGTCCCAACTGTGAGTCGTCGCGAAGATCTGCACATCGGACGCAATCGCTCGCTCGATCAGGACGCGCCACACGTTATGCAGTACGGAGTAGTGGAGCCCCGTGTCGACTTCGTCGATGAAGAGCGCGCCACCCTTGGCGCACGCCACCGCCGCGGCGAGGACGAGGAGGCGCCGCACCCCGTCGCCCATGCTGCCGATGGGGATCCGCCGCTCTCGCCCCTCGAGTCCGACCACGAAGCCCGCTCGACTCGCCGAATGGCCTGCGGCGATGACCCCGCCGAGCATGCGCACGGATCGCACGCCGGGTTCGAGGATCTGCAGAGCCTGGGTGACCTCGTCCTCCTTGCCGCTGACCGTGACCTCGTCCCAGGCCTGGGCGATCGTCCAGGTCTCCCAGGATTGCGTGCCGACGAATCGAGCCCTAGAGGAACTCGGGCGACGCGTGGGAAGTAGGCGACGCGGACCCGAAGTGGTGCCACTGGCCACGTCGACGCCGCCTGACCGCGTCAGGGACATCAGGTGAACCGCGTCACCCTGCGAACTGGAGCGCTTGATTTGGATCGCCGGTCCTGAGCGAACCACTTCCGAGCTCGCGGACTTTGGTTCGATGTCGATCACCCGGACCGCGACTGTCCCGAACTCGCCCTCGCTCTCGATGCGGAAAGAGCTCTCGGTGGTCAGTGCGTGGCCGAAGAAGAAGTGTGATGGATCGATGAGGGCCGGCAGCTCAGCCGACGTCGTGATCGTCTCCCCGCGGTCACGGGCGACCTCCGCGAGCACCTCCGGATCTCCACCCGTGGCGAGGATCCGCAGCCCTTCCAGCAGCGAGGTCTTGCCGCTGTTGTTGCGCCCGACCAGCAGGTTGACCTGCGCGAGTCCCGTCATCGAGTAGGACTCGAAGCCTCGATAACCATGGAACTTGACGACAGTCAGCATGCGAGCAAAACGGCGGCGGAGGTGCCGTGAGGGAAATGGGCGCACCGAGAATGCGCGTTCGGCGGACTCCGTCAAGGACGCTGTGGGGCCGGGGTGCCCCGGACCCGCCTCACTCCCGATCGAAGTCCACCGGGAAGGCGCGGCGCGCGAACTTGCCGGTCGAGGACTTCAGCACGCGCACGTAGGTGCGCGGTGTGCGCTCCTCCTCGTCGAGGTGCAGGTGCAGCACGTGGTCGAAGGTGACCATCCAGCGCGCGGGGTCGAAGGGCACGCGGCCCTTCGCGGAGCCGGGCGGCACGAGGTCGACGAAGAGCGGCGTGACGCCGCGGTAGCGCAGCACGTCGAGGAGTGCCGGGATCATGAAGTCCTGGCTCGCCAGCAACGGGAAGCGATCGCCGAGCCGGTAGATGTTGTCGAACGCGAGTCGCGTGACGGGGCGGCCGTTCTCGGGCTCCGCGAAGCGCAGGAGGTCCCACGTGAACTTGCCGGCGCTGATGAACTCCGGGTGCAGGTAGAGCACGCGGAAGTCCGGGACGAAGCGCCCCGCCTCGGGCCCGGCGTCCGTCAGGAGATCGCGCGAGAGCGCCGGCTCGCGCTCGGCGATCCGCAGCAGCGCGTCGTTGTCCTCCTTCGTGGAGACGAAGAGCGTCGACTCCCCCCGTGCGCAGCCGGCCGCGAGGAAGCGCATCGCGAGGTAGGTGTAGCGCGTGCCGGGTTCGGCGAGGATCACGGTGGAGGAGCCGGCGGTGGGGCCCGTGCCGTCGAGGAAGCCCGAGATGAGATCGCGCTGCCCCATGTCGAGCGTCTCGCGGCCGCGCGGCGGCACCTGTCCACCGTGCGTGTCGCGGGCGATCGAGAGCTGCGCCGGCACCGAGGGGTAGACGTGGATGCCGGGGCCGCGTTCGTTGCGCGCGCCGAGATAGCTGTCGCGCAGCACGCCGCGTCCCGCGATCGAGAAGTGGTGGACGCCGCGGTAGTAGTACTGGTGCCGCGCCTTCTGGATCTCGATCGTGCGCGCCTTGAACGCCTGCGACTCGGTCTGGTAGCCGAGCTCGATCAGCAGGTCGGTCGAGAACTCCTCCGCGCTCGGCAGCCGCAGATCGCGCACGTCGGCGGTCTCCTGCACGAAGACCCCGTGCACGCCGCAGGACTGCAGCTGCCGTCGCGTCGCGAGGAGCGCGCGGCGCTTGCCGAACCAGTCCAGGTCGGTCAGCAGCAGGCCGACGTTGTCGACGCAGGCCATCCGCACCGGCCCGGCGAGGCGGTGGTTGCCGATCTCCGCGAGGATCCAGTCGATGTCGACCGAGCTGCCGCTCTTGCCCTCGTCGAAGGTCGCGGGATGGGCCTGGGTGAGCACGAGCTGCGTGCGGCCGCGCGGCGTCTCGGCGACGAGCACGAGCTTGTGACCAACCTCCTGCGGGAGCGGGGTGATCTTCGCGTCGCTGCCGTAGAAGCCGAAGTCGAAGGCGAGCTTGCGGAACAACGAGCGCGGCGTGTGCTCGACGGAGTAGTAGAGGCAGGTGCTGCCGTCCTCGCCCGACAACCACTGCCGCGCGACGAGCTCGAGGCCGAGGACCGTCTTCCCCGAACCGGGGCCGCCGGTGATGAAGACGAAGGCGGCACCGCCCTCGGGGTAACGGATGCCGCCGGCGAGGATGGCATCGAGACCGTCGATCCAGGTTCTGAGGACTTCGAACATCGTCGTCCGAGCGATCGTCCCACCGCCGAGCGCGCGACGCCAACGCGAGTCCGCGGCGGCGCGGTCTTCGCCGTTGATTCGCGGCCCGCGTCCGTCGAGCCTGTCGGCGTGCTCCCCGAGGTCACGGACTTCTGCCGGCTGCTGCTCTGCCGTCATCCCGAACTCTCTTCCGAGGCGCAGGGCCGCGTGATCGGCGCCGGTGCCGCCGCGCTCGGCCGGCGCGGGCAGGACACGGTCCTGCGCTGGCTCCGCGTCTGCGCGCCGATGCGCATCGACGCCGTCTTCGCCGCCGACGTGCCGCAGTGCGCCGACCCCGCGGCGGCGATCGCCGCGCAGAAGGGCCTCGAGGTCGCCACCGACGAACGCCTCCGCGACCAGGACATGGGCTCGTGGCAGGGCCGGACCTGGGACGAGGTCGTTTCGGAGGACGGCGATCGCGTGCGCGAGTTCTTCTCGGAGCTCGGCGAGCGGACGGCGCCCGGCGGCGAGAGCCTCGGCGAGGCCGTCGAACGGATGCTCTCGTGGTGGCACGCGATCGCGCCGCTGCTCGTCGGCAAGACCGCGCTGGTCGTCGCGCCGGGCGGGCTCGTCGCGGGCTACGCCGCCGCGATGCTCGGGATGCGGCTCTCGCGCTCGCTGTCGCTGAGCCTCCCGCACGGCGGCGTCGGGGTCATCGACGTCTTCGCGAACGGCGCGCGGATCTCGGCGTGGAACCTGCTCGCGCTCGACCCCGCGCCGTGAGCGCGGCGCGCGTTCACTTCTGCGTGTAGACCGGCGTCGAGGACTTCTTGAGGAAGAGCACCGCCATCGCGGTGCGCTCCGTCACCTCGTCGGGGTGGTGGTCGCCGGGCCAGCCGCCGTCGCCCTGCTGCAGGGCGAGCAGGGTCAGCGCGCCTTCGTAGTACCAGTCCCGACCGTTGATCAACGCGACGCGCGAGAGCTCGCACGCGCGCTCGAGGCCGTAGAGGTAGTAGTAGACCCAGTAGTACGGCTGATGGACGCGGTCCGCGTTGGAGTGGACCGTGAAGTTCTCGGCGAGCCACGCGAAGCCGCGCCGCACCGCACGCTCGCCCGCGGCCTCGAGGTCCATGCGGTCGAGACCCGCGTCGCGCATCCCCGCGAGACAGATCGTGAGGCCCGCGATGCCGGCGCAGGTCATCGAGCCGTAGATCGGGTTCGGCACGCTCTCCGACTTCGGACTCTGGTAGCTCCAACCGGCGGGGTTCGTGCCGCGCGCTCCGGTGCTCGTGCCCCCGGCGCGGAGCTTCTCGAGCTGCTGGTACGTGGTCAGCTCGAGCTTGAGTTCGGCGCGCGGCTTCTCCTGATCCGCGATCAGGTGGTTGGCCGCCGAGGTCCACACCGTCGCCGGGACCTCGATGCCGCAGAGCCGGGCGGAGTACAGGCCGAGCAGCCCGTACTGGTTCACGGAGTGGTCGTAGCGTCCCTCGCCGGTGTAGTTCCAGCGCATCAGGTAGCCGCGGTCGACGCGCGTGTCGACGTTGCGCATCAGGATCTCGACCCAGGCCGCCATGAGCTGACGGTCGGCATCGTTCAGCTGGCGGACGCGGGGACGGTCGATGCTCCCCGACCGCAGCTCCTCGAGCTCGCCGCGCGGCGCGTACCAGGCCTCGAGCGCCATGATCGCGTGAGCGGTCGAGTACGTGTCGTTGAAGCGGCGGCGGCGCAGCTCGTCCATCCCGCGCACGAGCACCGGATCGTTGCGCGGCAGGTCCGCGTGGATCATCGCGAGCAGCGCGAGCGCGAGACGTCCGGAGTTGTACGTGTGGGCGTCGTCGGGCTGGTTGCGCAACGGCGGACGGTCCAGGTCGCCGAGCTCCGCGCGCAGCTTCTCGCCCCCTCTCCGGATCGCCGCGGCGACCTGCGCCTCGAAATCGACGTCGCGGTTCGAGCGCACGCGCACGAGGTTCCAGTCCTCGACGAGCACGAACTCCGCGGCGCGGTTCGCATCGTCGCCGCGCAGCGCCGCCATGCGGCCTTCGATGCGCGACGTGAAGCGCCCGACCGCCCCGCGCTCCGGATCGAAGCGGCGCTCGATGACGATGCGACCCTCGAAGCGATGGGTCCAGACGTCGCCGGTGCGCACGTAGCGCTCGACGAAGCGCTTGTCGTCGTCGCGCGCCGCGGGCTCGGCGCATTGCACGTCGACCTCGATGCGCTGCAGGCCCGTGGCATCCGGCGGTGAGGCCTTGCCGCGCCAGCTCACGTCGCCGAGCCGATAGACGCGCCGCGCCTCGCCCGCGAAGCCGCCGGCGTTCGTCGCGAGCGAGAGATCGAAGGCGAGGTACGCGGGCAGGTCGCGGAAGTCGATCCCGGGCGACGCGAGGCGCCGCCGATCGGGCGCGAGCTGGCCCTCGCAGACGAAGGGCCCGGCGCGGAAGCCCGGGAAGACGCCGTCGCGCACGCGCCGCGCCGCGGCGTCGAGTTCGCGCGTGAGCCGCAGGGCCTGCTCGCGATCCTTGAACGCGCGGTCGAAGCCCGTCAGTCCGCAGTCGAAGTAGCTCGCGCCGCCGGTGTTGTGGATCCGTACCGCGATCAGGTTCTCGCCGGTGCGCAGGGTGTCGATCGCGGCCGGCAGGACTTCGGCATGGACGCCGAGCCGGTATTGATCGCTCTCATAGGCGAGCACCCCGTTGATCCAGACCTGCGCCCGGTCGTCGTGGTCGATCTGCAGGACCAGGGACTTGGGCAGGCGGCGCGGGAGCGCGAAGCGCAGGCGCGCCTCGAGGAAGGGGCGATCGCCGGGCCAGGCGCTGCGTTGCGTGCGGTCGCCGAAGGGCGTGGCACCGCTGAGCCAGGCCGAGTCGTCGAACTCGAGGGTCTCGAAGGCGTCGTCGCCGGCGCGCGCCGTCTGCCGGAAGCGCCAGGAATCCGCGCCCGCGTCGCCCGGCCGCACGAGCACGCGGCGGCCGGCCTTCGGATCCTCGGCCGGCGCGGCCACCGTCCATTGCGACGTGCGTCGCTCGTACTCCGCAGCGCCGCGGGGGGGGAGCTTCCAGACCTCGAGCTGCGCCCGCACCGTGCCGAGCCCCAGCGCGAGGACCAGGCACAGACGCAGCAGCGCCGCGAGGGCTTGCGAGGGCGATCCCATCGGGGCGCGGACTCTCCGCGCGCCCGGTCCCGCTTGCAACCCCGTCGCCGCCCGCGCTGCGAAATGGGGCGCCGTGCGCGGGGGTTCTCCCGCCGAGGCCTCCCATGACCACGCTCCGATCCACCGCGGCTCTCGTTCTCCTCGCCTCGTGTCTGGCGGCGCAGCGGGTGGCGCTGCGCATCGACGGCGTCACCGCCGGGAATCAGCTCGGCCGGAGCGTCGCCGGCATCGGGGACATGGATCACGACGACCGCGACGAGGTGATCGTCGGCGCCTGGCAGGGCGGGATGATCGGCGCGGGGTACGCGCGCGTCGTCATCGCGAGCACGGGCGCGGTGCTCCGCCATTTCGACGGCGACTCCACCGGCGACGAGTTCGGTCGCGCGGTCGGCGCGGCCGGAGACTTCGATGGGGACGGGTACGTCGATGTGGTGATCGGCGCGCCGGGCGACGACGACGGCGCGCTCGACGCCGGGACGGCCAGCGTGTTCTCCGGTCGCACGGGCTACGTGCTCGCGAAGTTCGTGTGCCCGGAGGCGGGGGCCGCCTTCGGCTGGCGCGTGGACGGTGCGGGCGACCTCGATGGCGATGGCTACGACGACGTGCTCATCGGCGCGCCGCTCCACGACGTGGGGACGATCGCCGATGCCGGCCGCGCATTCGCCTACAGCGGCAGGACCCACGCCCTGCTCCGCAGCTGGTCGGGCACGCGGCCCGGCGAGCAGCTCGGCCATGGGCTCGCGATCGTCGGCGACCTCGATGGCGATCTGCTCGACGACGTCGCGCTCGGCTCGCCGATGTGGGAACTCGTCGGCGATCACGACCACGGCCGCGTGCAGGCCTTCGCGGGCCGGACCGGCACCGTGCTCCTCGAGCTGCGGGGGGTGGAGGAGGACGAGTACCTCGGCTGGTCGGTGGGGCGGGGCGGCGATCTCGACGGCGTCCTGGCGTCGCGGATCGTCGTCGGGCGGCCGCAGTACCCGAGCGGCGACCGCCGGGGCCGGGCGCTCGTCAGTCCCGGTGACTGGCCGCCCCTCTACGGCCGCGACCTCAGCGGCGCCTTCTTCGGCTGTGCGGTCAGCGGCGCGGGCGACGTGGACGGCGACGGGCACGACGACCTGATCATCGGCGCCTACGGCGACCGCAGCGTCGCCACCAACGCGGGCGCCGCCCACGTGATCTCGGGACGGACGCGCGCCGCGCTCGCGGTGGTCGACGGGACGAACGCCGGGGACTGGCTCGGCTTCGCCGTGGACGGCGCCGGCGACATCGACGGCGACGGCCGCGACGAGCTCGTCGTCGGCGTGCCCTTCGCGGACGGCCGTGGCGTCGACGCCGGCGCGGCGCTGATCTACGACTTCGACCTGCCCGGCAGCGCCGCGCGGGCGCTCCGTCGCGGCAGCGCGTGCGCGCACCTCAACCGGCGTCTGCCGCACATCGGTTGGATCGGGCACCCGAAGGTCGGGCACGGCTTCGAACTGCGCCTCCGCGGGACCCTGGCCGGAGCTCCGGTCGTGCTCAATCTCGGCCGCCCCGTCGACGTCGACCTCGCGGTCTACGGCATGCCCGGGTGTCGACTCCTCGCGGAGATGGGGCTGGTCAGCGTCCTGCTCGCGGCGAACGGTTTCGGCACCGCGACCTCGACCCCGATCGCCATCCCCGACGTGTCGGCCCTGGTCGGCTACGCCTTCGCCGCGCAGTGGGTCTGTGCCGAACCCGGCGTGAATCCGATGGGGGTCGTGCTCTCGGACAGCGTCATCCTCGTGATCGGCGCCTGAACGGCGGAAGCCTCGGCGATCCGGTGGCGAGGCTGGCTGCTACGCTCCGCGCGCCATGGTCATCGATCGTCGCAGCTTCCTCCGCCACGCCGCCGGAATCGGCGGCAGTCTCGGGCTCGGCGCCGGGCTCCGCGCCTGGCCCCAGGATCCCACGAAGCAGGATCCCACGAAGCCGGCCCCGGCCGCGCCTCCCGCCGCCGCCCCGGCGAAGCCGCAGCCCCTGTTCCGCCTCTCGCTCGCCGAGTGGTCGTTGCACCGCGCGCTCTTCGGTCGCAGCGAGGAGAAGCTCGACACTCTCGGGTTCCCGCGCGTGGCCCGCGAACTCGGCTTCGAAGGCATCGAGTACGTGAATGCCTTCTTCAAGGACAAGGCGGAGGACGCCAAGTACCTCGCCGAGCTGAAGAAGATCGTGAGCGGGGAGGGCCTCGTCAGCCTGCTCATCATGTGCGACGGCGAGGGCCACCTCGGCGACCCCGACGCGAAGGCACGCGCGCAGGCGGTGACGAATCACCACCGCTGGGTCGAGGCCGCGCGGACGCTCGGCTGCCACTCGATCCGCGTCAACGCGCAGAGCAGCGGCAGCTTCGAGGAGCAGCAGAAGCTCGCGGCCGATGGCCTGCGTCGCCTCACGGAGTTCGCGGCCGAGCGCGCGATGAACGTGATCGTCGAGAACCACGGCGGTCTCTCGAGCAACGGCGCGTGGCTCGCCGGGGTGATGCGGCGCGTCGACCACCCGCGCTGCGGGACCCTCCCGGACTTCGGCAACTTCCGCGTCAGCGCCGAGGAGGAGTACGACCGCTACCAGGGCGTCCGCGAGCTGATGCCCTTCGCCAAGGCGGTGAGCGCGAAGAGCCACGCTTTCGACGAGCGCGGCGAGGAGACGCGCACGGAGTACCTGCGGATGCTGCGCATCGTGGTCGAGGCGGGCTACCACGGCTTCGTCGGCGTGGAATACGAGGGCGATGCCCTGCCCGAGCGCGAAGGCATCCTCGCGACGAAGCGCCTGCTCGAGCGCGTGCGCAACACCCTCAGCGCCTGAGCGCGCCGGGATCGGGGGGCTCCGCGAAGAAGAGGCGGCGACCCGCGGTCCTCGCTAGAGTCGCGCGCCTCTCCATGCCCGAGCGCGTCGTCCGTCGCATGCTGGCTTTCGTCGAGTTCGCCGACCGCGGCGACCCCGACGTGACCTGGGCCATCCGTCTCGCGCGCCAGCTCGGCGCCGAGCTGATCCTCTTCAGCGTGATCGACCGTCCGGCGATGGTCTCCCTGATCGGCACGCACCGCGCCGCGATGGCGGAGCGCGGGGCGACCCTGACCGCGACGCTCGTCGCCGACGCCAAGCGCATCCTCCAGCGGCTCGTCGATGCCGCGGCGTCGAACGGCGTCGTCGCGCGCGGTCACGCGATCGTGAGCGAGGAGGTCCCGGAGCAGATCCTGAAGGAGGCGATCGTGCAGCAGGTCGACCTCATCGTGATCCGGCCCTCGGGCCGGCAGGGCTTCCTCCAACATCTCATGCGAAGCACGGTGGAAGAGATCCTCTCGGCGGCACCCTGCGGGGTCCTCGTGGCGCAACCGAAGTGACGCGCCGTCGCCCCCAATCCCGTGGTTCGCAGCGCCTCGCCGCGGGCGGGCATGGCCGCGCCGGCGCCGCCGGAACGCGCGAGCTCGCCGCCGACGAGGTGCGCTGGACCTGTTCTTCGGTCGGACGCTCGAGCACGGCCCCCGGGCCCAGCCGGCTGCTCGGGCAGCCGCGTGCGATCGCGGCGCTCCGCACCGGGCTCGAGCTCTACGCGGCCGGCTACAACGTCTTCGTCTCGGGGCTGATGGGGTCCGGGCGCACGAGCATCGTGCGGCACCTGCTCGAGGAGATGAAGCCGAGCTGCCGGCTGGGCCTCGACCACGTCTTCGTGCACAACTTCCGCGAGCCGAACAAGCCGCGGCTGATCTCGCTCCCGCGCGGGCAGGCCGATCGCTTCCGCGAACGGATGGCGGAGCTCGTCGGCGAACTGCGCGAGGCGCTGCGGCGCTCGCTGGGCTCGGCGCGGCATCGGCAGACACGGCAGCTCATGCAGCAGGAGCTCGAGCGTCGGCGCGCGCGCCTGCTCGCCGCGCTGCGTCGCGAGGCGCGCAAGCAGGGCTTCGCCGTGGTCGAGGCCGAGGAGGGCGGCGAGCCGCGCCTCGACCTGCAGCCGCTCCTCGGCGACGCGGCGCAGTCGCCCGCCGAGTGGGAGGCCGCCGTCGCCGCCGGTCGGGTGAGCCCCGCGAAGCGCGCGAAGCTGCGCCGCGCGCGCGAGGCGCTCCTCGAACGCATCGACGGGCTCTCGGCCTTCCTCGACCGCACGCTGCGGCGCTTCCAGCGCGAGCTCCAGACGGCCGATCGCGCGGCGGCGGACGCCGCCCTGCAGCACGAGCTCGCGGAGTTCCTCGCGGAGTGGCCGCAGCCGTCGGTCGCCGCGCACGTCGAGGAACTGCGCCGCGCGCTCGTGCGCGACCTCGCGCGCTGGGCAGCGCCCGACAGTCCACCGGGTGAGGAGTCCCTGCACGAGGGAACCGCCCGGCTCGAGGACCTCGCGGTGCTCGTCGTGAAGTGCGCGCGCGGCGATGCCTGTCCGGTGATCGTCGAGCCGAACCCGACCTACGCGAGCCTCTTCGGCACCATCGAACGCGTGGCGGAGAGCAGCGGCTCCGAGCTGCGACGCATCCACCCCGGTGCCCTGCTGCGGGCGGACGGCGGCTACCTCGTGCTGCGGTGGACGGACATCGCGCAGGAGCCCGGCGTGTGGCAGCACCTCAAGCGCGCGCTCCGCAGCGGCCTGCTCGAGGTGCGCGAGTTCGATCCCAGCGCGGGGACCACCGCGGGCGCCTTGCAGCCCGCTCCGATCCCGCTCGACGTGAAGGTCGTGATGATCGGCGAGCCCGGCGCCTACGAGCAGCTCGCGCAGGAGGACCCGCAGTTCCCGCACCTCTTCAAGGTCCACGCGGAGTTCGACTCGACCCTGCCCAACACCCCGGAGAACCGGCGGCGTTACGCCGACTTCCTCGACTGGCTCGCCCGCAGCGAGGACGTGCCGCGCTTCGCACCCGACGCCAATGCGGCGGTCGTCGAACACGGCGCGCGCTTCGCCGGGCGACAGGACAAGCTCACGACCTGCTTCGGCGAACTCGCCGACGTCGCCCGTGAATCGGCGCACTTCGCCCGCGCGGCGGGTGCGACCCTCGTGCACCGTCCACACGTGGAGCAGGCGCTCCAGCAGCGCGCCTGGCGCATCGGCCTCGCGCGCGATCGCATGGAACAGGCGATCGCGCAGGGCTACCTGCTGATCGCCACGAGCGGCAAGGCGATGGGGCAGGTGAACGGGCTCACCGTCGTCGAGGACGGCGTGAGTCGCTTCGGCAAGGTGGTGCGCATCACCGCGGCCACGGGGCCGGCGGCGGAAGGCGGTGCCGACCTGATCAGCATCGAGCGCGAAGCGGATCTCTCGGGGCCGATCCACGACAAGGGCGTGCTGGTGCTGCGCGGCTTCCTCACCGCGATGCTCGGCCGCGACCGTCCGCTCGCGCTCGCGGCGACGCTCGGCTTCGAACAGCTCTACGGCGGACTCGACGGCGACTCCGCGTCGTGCGCCGAGCTCTTCGCGTTGCTGTCCAGCCTCGCGGACGTCCCGCTCGAGCAGGGCATCGCCGTCACGGGTTCCATGAACCAGCGCGGCGAGGTGCAGGCCGTCGGCGGCGTCGACGAGAAGATCGAGGGCTTCTACCGCGCCTGCCGGGCGCGCCGCCTGAACGGCAAGCAGGGCGTGCTCATCCCCGAGGCCAATGCGCGCGATCTCATGCTCGAACCGGAGCTCGTGGACGCGGTCGCACGCGGTCGCTTCCGCATCTGGACCTTCAGCGCGGTGCTCGACGGTCTCGAACTGCTGACCGGGATGCTCGCGTCGGAGGTGTTGTCGCGCGCGCGCCGGCGGCTGGATGGCTTCCGGCGGGGGATCGAGAAGGGGCGGGGCTGAGCGCCTGAGCGACGGCAGCAAGGCGCACAGCGCGGGTCCGCGGCTCGTGCGCCGCAGGTCCGGCCGGGCGGCTAGACTCTCGCGGCCCGCTCCTCGCCGGTCCTCCCGCTCGTCCGCCATGAAGCGTCTCGCGGTGCCCTTCCTCGCCGTCGCGGTCCTCGCGCCGCCGACGCTTTCGCAGATCCTGCCACCGCCCCCGGTGCCGAGCGGCAACCCGCTGACCGCGGCGAAGGCGATGCTGGGCAAGGCGTTGTTCTGGGACGAACAGCTCTCGTCGTCGCGCAGCGTCGCCTGCGGCACGTGCCACAGCTTCGCGCGCGGCGGGAGTGATGCGCGCTCGATGAACGCGATCCACCCTGGGTTCGACGCCGTCGTTCGCACCGGCGACGACATCCATGGCTCGCCCGGGGTGGTGCGTCACGACGCGCAGGGCCGCTTCGTGCGTGATCCGCTCTTCGGCATCCGCCCGCAGGTGACGGGACGCAAGGCGCCGTCCCCGATCAACGCGGCCTATGCCGTCGAGCTGTTCTGGGATGGTCGCGCGAGCGCGGTGTTCCGCGATCCGCTCAGCGGTCAGGTCGTTCTGCCCGCGAGCGGCGCACTCGAGAGCCAGATCGCGGGTCCGCCGGTGAGCGAGGCGGAGATGGGGCACCTCGGTCGGAGTTGGGCCGACATCGCCGCGGATCTCGCTCCGCTCACGCCGCTGGCGCTTGCGGATCGGGTGCCGGTCGCGCTCGCGGCGTTCGTCCAGGGACAGACCTATGCGTCGCTGTTCCAGCAGGTCTACGGCTCCCCGGGAGTCACGCCGCTGCGCGTCATCTTCGCGATCGCCAGCTATGAACGGACGCTGATCTCGGACCAGTCGCGCTTCGATCTGAGCCTCGTCAACCAGGGCACGCTGACGCCGCAGGAGTCGCGCGGACTGCTGAAGTTCCGGGGCCTCTGTGCGGGCTGCCACAGCGACGTCCAGCCGTCGGTGCTGAGCACCGGACCCGTGTTGCACGAGTATCGGAACGTCGGCGTGAGACCGGGTCTCGAGGATCGCGGCCGCGAGCTCGTCACCGGCGACCCGTTGGATCGGGCGCGCTTCAAGGTGCCCGGATTGAGGAACGTCGCGCTGCGCGGGCCCTGGTTCCACAACGGCAGCCGCGCGACGCTGGCCGCGGTGCTCGACTTCTATGCGCTCGGCGGTGGCTTCACCAACGACCCCCTGGTCATCAACATCCCGGGGCAGCTCTCGGTCCAGGATCGGGCCGACATCGTCGCCTTCCTCGGTGCGCTGACCGACCCGCGCGTCGCGAACGAGCTGCCGCCCTTCGATCGCCCGCGGCTGTGGTCGGAGGGCGCGAACGTGCCGGCGGTGTTCGGCGCGGGCAACGCGGGCAGCGGCGGCTTCGTGCCGAGCAGCGTCGCGGTCCTGCCGGCCTTCGGCGGCAATGCGGCCTGCACCCTGGCCGTCGACCGCGTCCTGGGTGGCAGCGGCCAGGCCCTGCTCTTCGATCTCCTCGCCAGCGGCACGCCGAGCCTCGTGCTCGGGCAGAACGTCCATCTCGCGATGAGCCCGTTCCTCTTCGCGGTGGCGATGCCGCGGCCGGCGCAGGGCGTTGGGCCGGGCAACGGCTTCGCCCAGCACCGGCTCGCGATCCCGTCCGGCTTCGCCGGCACGACCCTCTACGGGCAGTGGCTGACACTGGACCCACAGGGGCCGAACGGCATGGCGATCTCGGACGCCTTCGCCCTGCCGCTGTTCTGAAGCGCTGCGCGCCGCGGGGGCGCGCGCGCTCAGAGGATCACTTCGTGCGCATCCGTCGCGATGATCGCGCCGGTGTTCGAGATCGCGAGACCCTGCGCGACCACGCTCAGGCCGAGCGTTCCGGTCGGCACGCGCAAGGCATACGTCGCGCCCTGCGGGGGCAGCACGTGCTGGAAGCCGCCCGCGAAGCCGCCGCTGACGACGACGATCGGGGAGAGCGGGCTGATCCAGAGCGGCGGCAGGAAGCGGAAGGGGGGCGTGACGGTCGGCTGCAGCAGCAGCGCGAACGGGGCGTAGTCGAAGGTGCCGTTCGGCGAGTCGATCGCGAACACCAGGTTGTCGCCGGAGCGCGCGGCCTTGACGAACTCACCGGGGCCGGTGCGCGGGGCAGCGTTCACGCCGCTCCGGAGCACGAGGTCCTGGTCGCTGCCGGCGAACGGACGGGTCGAGAACGACCAGAGCGCATCGCTGCCGCTGGACGGGTGCTGGACGCACGCGACGAAGCGGTACGGATCGACCGGGTCGAAGATCATCCCGGTCGGCTCGGAGCCGGCGACGCCGAGCGTCGTGAAGAGGCCCATGGCCTCGGCGACGCCGTCGCGGTCGGCATCGACGCACTTCCACGTGTCACCGGGGTTCGCGTCCTCGATCACGTAGACGCCGCCCCACGCGTCGAGGGCGATGTTGTCGGGGTTGTTGAAGACCGTTCCGGCACCGGGGCTGGTGTAGGGGTCGTTCTGGAGCGGATTGACGTCGGCGCCGGTCGCGAGGTTGATCGTGTCGAAGTTCGCGAACTCGCGCACGATCGCCGTGCTCGCGCCCGTGAGCTCGATCGACAGCACGCGGTTCTCGCTCGTGATCGCGACGAAGACCGCCTCATTGCCATTGGCGAGCGTGGCGATGTCCAGGTCCTCGGGGCGCCCGTACGGCGTCGCGAGCAGTTCGTCGGCCGCCGTCCGACCGCCGGTGGTCGTGACGAACGCGAAGGGATCGGCGGTGGTCAGGGCGTTGCCGGACGCGTCCGTCATCGGGATCCACGTGGCCGGGCCGAAGCGGGTCGTGAGGCGGTTCGAGGTCGAGTTCCAGTTCTCCGCCGGGCGGGCGTCCTGGTCCGCGGCGTACGCGTCGACGCTGAGCACGAAGGTCTGGCCGACCGAGAGATCGCCCGGGACGAGCGGGACGAACTTGTAGATGGAACCGGAGTTGAACTCGTCGATGACGTAGAGCGCGCCCTGGCGATCGAAGCGCATGCCCTCGTGCGCCATCGCGGGGATCTTCGAGTGCCACACGACCTGGTACGGGCCGGTCGCGGCGAGCGGGTTGCGGACCTCGAAGAGGCGACCACCGGTGGTCTCCTCGCCGACGAGGATCGAGTTCCAGGGCGTCCACGTGCACGGGTCCATCGACGTGAACTCGTCGTTCGCGGGGTTCCAGGCCGCGGGGTTCGCGGTGCGGCCCGAGTTGCCGGTGCCGTTGCCCTGCATGAGCACCGCGAACGCACCCGTGACGGTGTCGTAGCGGAAGACGCCCGCGCCCTGCGCGAAGTTCTCGCAGGGGATGAAGACGAAGCGCGCGCTGGGGTCGAGCGCGACCATGTCCCAGTTGACGAAGCTCGTCGGCAGACCCTGCGGGAGCAGGGCATTCCGTTCGGTGAGCTTCGTCTGGGTCATCCGGGTGGGAAGGACGAAGGGCGCGGTGCCTTCGAGAGCGGTGGTGTCGCCGGCGCTCGCCGGCAACGGGAACGGGTGCTGCGCGGCGGCAGCCGCGGCGAGGATCGCGGGGGCGAGGAGAGCGAGATTGCGCATGGATTCGCGGTGTGGAGTCGATGGTGTCGTGTGCCGCGGATGAGGTCCGCGGCGCGAAGACGCAGCTCCTAGCCCTCGACTTTGCAATCCAGAGCAAGCGGGCTTCAGTCGTTGGACAACGCGCGGCGGCGCCGCGGCGCGCTTGTGCGGACCTTGGCGCGCGCTTGCCCTGCGACGCTTCCGCTTGTCGCGACGCTCACGTTCCCGTCGTCGTCACGAGTCCCGCGGCAGGACGCCCCTGCGGAGCGCTCCGGATCCGGCCTTGCAGTCGCTCCCCGCCGCGCTAAGCTCCCCGCCTTCGCTTCGTGGCTCGAGGCTCCTGCACCCGTGCATCCTGCATCGGGGCTCGGAGCCGGAATCGTCGCAGTTTCCCGTCGCCTCGCGCTGACGCTGACTCACGGACGTCCCCTTCGGACGAGAAGCGTGTCCAACACGCCTCGCTGCGACTCCGAGCCCGACCCCGCCGGTCCGACCGGCCCGCGCGCACGTCCGAACCGACGTCGCACCGCACCCTTCCGCCGCCCGACTCGTCGTCGGTGTCCGGCGTGCCGGCTGCGGTGTGTCCGCGCCACGCGACTGCATGACTTCGAATCGATCCCACGGCGCCGGCCATTCTGGCCACGGCGCTCCCCACGGCGAACGCAACCCCAAGGCGGCATCCGGCGCGCCCGCGGCGCAGCCCGCGGCCGCGCCCGCGGAGTCCGGCTTCGCGGGTCTCGGTCTCTCCGACCGCCTCCTCCGCGCGCTCGCCGAGTGCGGCTACCGCACCCCGACTCCCATCCAGACCCAGGCCATCCCGCAGCTCGTCGACGGCCGTGACCTGCTCGGCATCGCCCAGACCGGCACTGGCAAGACGGCCGCCTTCGCCCTGCCGACGCTCGACTTCCTCGCCGACGAGCGCGCGCCGCTCCGACCGCGCGAGGTGCGTTGCCTGGTGCTCGTGCCCACGCGCGAGCTGGCGTCCCAGGTCCACGACTCGTTCCGCGACTACGGCAAGTACCACACCGAGCTGCGCTTCGCGGTGGTCTTCGGCGGCGTCGGCATCGGCGCGCAGCAGAAGGCGCTCTCGCGCGGCGTCGACGTGCTCGTCGCGACGCCGGGACGCCTGCTCGACCTGATGTCGCAGCGCAGCGTGGAACTGCGCGACGTCGAGGTCTTCGTCCTCGACGAGGCGGACCGCATGCTCGACATGGGCTTCATCCGCGACGTGCGGAAGATCATCGACTGCCTGCCGAAGGACCGTCAGTCGCTGCTCTTCTCCGCGACGATGCCGCCCGAGGTCGTGAAGCTCACGCAGACGATCCTCGTCGATCCGCTCCGCGTCGAGGTGACGCCGCCCGCGAAGACCGCGGACAAGATCGATCAGTGCGTCTATCTCGTCGAGAAGGCCGAGAAGCGCGAGCTGCTCGCGAAGCTCCTCGAGGACGGGAAGATGTTCCGCACGCTGGTCTTCACGCGCACGAAGCACGGCGCCGACCGCGTGGTGCGCAGCCTGAAGGCCGCGGGCTTCGCGGCCGCCGCGATCCACGGCAACAAGGCCCAGGGCGCCCGCGAGCGCGCGCTCGCGGCGTTCAAGGACGGCCAGGTGCCCGTCCTGGTCGCGACCGACATCGCCGCGCGCGGCATCGACGTCGACGACATCTCGCACGTGGTCAACTTCGACCTGCCGAACGTGCCCGAGACCTACGTGCACCGCATCGGGCGCACCGCGCGCGCCGGTCGCGAGGGCGTCGCCTTCTCGTTCTGCGACGCCGAGGAGCGCGAGTACCTCCGCGACATCGAGAAGCTGATCCGTCGGAGCATCCCGATCGTGCCGGAGCACCCGTTCCGGTCGCGGGTGCCGGTGAGCGCCGCCAAGGCCCCCGCGAAGCCACCGGCCGCCGAGCGTCCGGCCGGTCCGCCGAAGCGCAACACCCCGCGCCGCGGTCGCGGCCGCGCGCGTGCGCGCCGCGGATCCTGAGGGCGGTCGTCGCAGAAGGAACCGCAGGAGGCCGTCGCTATCATCCTTCGCCGCGCTGGGCACCCGAGCGGGTGCTCCGACGCGTTCCCTCCCATGACCGAGACCGCTTCCGATCGACAGCTCCAGGAAGTCGACCAGATCGTCGTCCGTTTCGCCGGCGACTCCGGCGACGGCATGCAGCTCACGGGCGATCAGCTCACGCGCACCACCGCGCTGATGGGCAACGACCTCGCCACCTTCCCCGACTTCCCCGCTGAGATCCGCGCCCCTGCCGGAACGCTGCCCGGCGTCTCGGCCTTCCAGCTCCGCTTCTCGAACTTCGACATCCACACGCCCGGCGACGCGCCCGACGTGCTGGTGGCGATGAACCCGGCGGCGTTGAAGGTGCACATCAAGGCGCTGCGCCGCGACGGCACGCTGATCGTCGACACGTCGAGCTTCGGTCCCGTGGACCTGAAGAAGGCGAAGTACGACAAGAACCCGCTCGAGGACGGCAGCCTCGACGGGTACCGCGTGATCCCGCTCGAGCTCCAGCGCCTCACGCGCGAAGCGCTCGCCGGGACGACGCTCGACACGCGCAGCAAGGACCGCTGCAAGAACATCTACGCGCTCGGCATCGTGTCGTGGCTCTTCCACCGCGACCTCGCGCCGACGATCCAGTTCCTGCGGACGAAGTTCGCGACCAAGGCGGAGATCGCCGAGGCGAACGTGAAGGCGCTCGAGGCGGGCTACACCTTCGCCGACGTGAGCGGGCTCTTCCAGTCGACGTACCGCGTCGCGCCCGCGACGTTCATGCGGCCGGGCACCTACCGCAACGTGATGGGCAACCAGGCGCTTTGCCTCGGCCTGGTCGCCGCGGCGAAGAAGAGCGGGCTCCGCCTCGTGCTCGGCTCCTATCCGATCACCCCCGCGTCGGACATCCTGCACCAGCTCTCGGGCTACAAGCACCACGGGATCGTCACCTTCCAGGCGGAGGACGAGATCGCCGCGGTCGGTGCGGCGATCGGTGCGTCGTACGGCGGCCAGCTCGGCGTGACCTCGACCAGCGGTCCGGGTCTCGCGCTCAAGTCGGAGGCGATCGGACTCGCCGTCATGACCGAGCTGCCGCTCGTCGTCATCAACGTGCAGCGTGCCGGTCCGAGCACGGGAATGCCGACGAAGACCGAACAGGCCGACCTGCTGCAGGCGATGTTCGGCCGCAACGGCGAGTGTCCGGTGCCGATCGTCGCGGCGCGCACGCCGGCCGATTGCTTCGAGGCCGCGTTCGACGCCGTCCGCATCGCCCTGCGCTACATGACGCCCGTGATCCTCCTCTCGGACGGCTACGTGGCGAACGGTGCCGAGCCGTGGCGCGTGCCCGAGGCGGCGGGCCTGCCGGAGATCCCGGTGAAGTTCGCGGCGCCGAGCGACGGCAGCGTGAAGTTCCGCCCCTACGAGCGCGACCCGGTCACGCTCGCCCGCGTGTGGGCGAAGCCCGGCACTCCCGGCCTGATGCACCGCATCGGCGGCATCGAGAAGGAGGACGGCAGCGGCAACATCAGCTACGACCCGGCGAACCACCAGCACATGGTCGATCGCCGCGCGGAGAAGGTGGCCCGCATCGCCAACGACATCGCGGATGCCGAGCTGATCGGCGATCCGAACCCGGACGTGCTGCTGCTCTGCTGGGGCGGGACGACCGGTGCGATCACCGCCGCTGCGCTGCGGCTCAGCAAGGCCGGCCACAAGGTCGGCGCCGTGTGCCTGCGCTGGGTGAATCCCTTCCCGAAGAACCTCGAGTCGATCCTGCGCGCGTGCAAGCGCGTGATCGTGCCGGAACTCAACTCGGGCCAGCTCACGATGCTGATCCGTTCGCGCTTCCTCGTCGATGCCAAGGCCTATGCGAAGGTGCAGGGCCAACCGTTCACGAGCCAGGAGATCGAGGAGGTCGCGCTCGCGGCCGCCGCCGCCCTCGGCAAGCAGGAGGTGACCAAGTGACGAGCACCGGAGCTCCCCTCACCAAGAAGGACTTCAAGTCCGATCAGGACGTCCGCTGGTGCCCCGGCTGCGGGGACTATTCGATCCTCAACGCCGTCCAGCAGGCCTTCGCCGAACTCGGCAAGAAGCCCCACGAGGTCGCCATCGTCTCGGGCATCGGCTGTTCCAGCCGCTTCCCGTACTACATGGAGACCTACGGCTTCCACACGATCCACGGCCGCGCGCCGACGATCGCGACCGGCCTCAAGCTCGCCAATCCCGAGCTCGACGTGTGGGTGGTCACCGGCGACGGCGATGCCCTCTCGATCGGCGGCAACCACCTCATCCACCTGCTGCGCCGCAACGTGGGCCTGAAGGTCCTGTTGTTCAACAACCGGATCTACGGGCTCACCAAGGGGCAGTTCTCGCCGACCTCCGAGCGCGGCAAGAAGACGAAGTCGACGCCGATGGGTTCGGTCGACGAGCCCTTCTCGCCGATCGGGCTCGCGCTCGGCGCGGGTGCGAGCTTCGTCGCGCGGTCGGTCGACATCTTCATGCCGCACCTCGTGTCGATGGTGAAGCGCATGGATGCGCATCAGGGCACCGCGTTGCTCGAGATCTATCAGAACTGCAACATCTTCAACGACGGCGCCTACAAGAGCTTCACCGAGAAGGAAGTGCGCGACGAGCGCGTCGTCGAGTTGAAGCAGGGCGAGCCGCTGCGCTTCGGTGCCGGG
This sequence comes from Planctomycetota bacterium, assembly GCA_020848735.1. Classification (GTDB taxonomy): domain Bacteria; phylum Planctomycetota; class UBA1135; order UBA1135; family UBA2386; genus JACRLW01. The sequence continues at coordinate 33,326 of JADLHO010000121.1, forward strand.
CTCGGGTCCGGCATCGCCTTCGATGCCGAGCTGCGGCCGAAGGTCGTCGCCGCCGCGGACGCCGTGACCTGGGACGAGCACCGCGCGAATCCCGCGCTCGCGACCGCGCTCGCGCACGCCGACGAGAAGAGCTTGCCGGTGCCGATCGGCGTCTTCCGCGACGTGAAGCGCGCGAGCTTCGAGTCCGACATCCGCAACCAGATCGCGATGGCCGGCGAGCGGAAGACCGAGACGCTCGACGAGCTCCTCCTCGGCAACGAGACCTGGACCGTCGGCTGAGGGCCGGGGTGGGAGTCCATCGCCCTGACTCTCGGCGCGGGCATCCGCCCGCAACCCACTCTCCGCCGCCCGAGGGGCCGCAGGGACGGCTCGTCGCTCGACCTCCGAGGAACCGACCTCCGAGGCACCCGTGAGGACTGCGGCGCCGGCGGAATCGCGCGCGGTCCTCGCCGTCCTGCTCGGGCCGCTCCTGCTGCTCGGCGTCTGGTACGCGCTGCAGTCCGGCCGAGCCCCGCCCGCGGAAACCGGCCCCGCCGATCGGACCGCCGGCGCGAGTGCGCCGGCCGGCGGCGCCGAGTCGGGCGCGGTCGCCGCTGAGGCCGGCCGCGCCGCGACCGAGATCCCTTCCGAGCTCGCCGCGCGCGACGCGGACGGGACCGATCGCTTCGCCGTGTTCGTCACCGACGCGGCGGGACAGCCGCTGCCGGGCGTGGACGTGCGCCTGCTCGCGAGCCTCGGCGAGGGTCATCGCTGGCTGTCCGCGGAGGAGGCGGGCCCGCGGCTCCTCGCGTCGGCCGCCACCGACGCGTCGGGCCGCGCGTCGTTCGGGTTGCCCGCCGCGTCGTCGTTCCGCCTCGAGGCGGCCCTGACGCGCTACGGCACCGAGCGGAGCGGGCCGCACACGGCCGGCCAGTCGCTCGAGGTCCGCCTGCGGCCGGCCGCGTCCCTGAGCGGTCGCGTGAGTCTCGACGGTGTCGGCCTCGCTGCGGTCCGCGTGCGCGTGCGCCGCGTCGAGGACGGTCGACCGGGCCGCGCGTCCTGGCTCGGGGAGACGCGGACCGACGCGAGCGGAGCCTATCGGCTCGCGGGACTCGCGGCGGGCGCCGCCGAGATCGACGTGCTCCCTGCGATCGGCGCCATCCCGCGCGGCACGGTGGTCGAACTCACACCGGGTCGAGAGACGGTGCACGACGTCGCGCTCGAGCCCGGTCTCCGCGTGACGGGTCGCGTCGTGGATGCGGAGACCGGAGCAGGTCTCGCCGCGGCGCGGGTCGGATTGGGCTGGCGTGCGCTGCGGCCCGTCGACTGCGATGGCGACGGGCGCTTCGAGTACCGCGGCTACAGCGCCGCGTTCGGCGAGCTCTGCGCCGCCGCACCGGGCTACGGTGAGCTCACGCTCGCCGTGGCGCGCGAGGTCGACGCCCCGGCGCTCGAGTTCCGCCTGCGTCGGGCGCGACGCGCGAGCGGGCGGATCGTCACGCCACAGGGTCACGGCATCGCGTCGGTCCACGTCGTCGCGGCGGGCTACGAGGTGCGCGACGCCGAGCCGCAGCGCATCGACTGGAAGTCGACGACGAGCGACGCCGCGGGTGGCTATGAGCTCACGGGGCTCCGTGCGGACGTCGCGCACGTCCTGCTCGCGCACGCGCCGGGCTTCGGCGTGCGTCAGCTCGAGTTCCCCGCCGACGAGTCGGAGCAGGCCGAGATCCGCCTCCCCGACCTCGTGCTCGAGCCCGGACTCACGCTGCGCGGCGTCGTGGTCGACGAGTCGGGGCGGCCACGGCCGTCGCAGGGAGTGTTGCTCCGTGGCGACGCGGAAGGCCGCTACCCGCGCGGCGTGGCGCGACCGGAGGGGTATCGCTCCGTCGATTCCTACGTCGCGGAGCGCGGCGCGCTCACCGACGCGCTCGGGCGCTTCGTCTTCGTCGACCTCGCTCCGGGCAGCTATCGCGTCGCGGCCCTGCTGCCGCTCGGTCGCGTGGGCACCGCGCAGGAATTGGTCCTCGAGCGCGGACCCGAGCCCGCGGCGCTGAGGCTCGTGCAGTTCGTCGGACTCGCGATCGCGGGCCAGGTCCGCGTCGGCGACGGCGGCGTCCTGCCGCACTGCTACGTCAGCGTCGATCCGATCGACGGCGCGGCCACGGCGACCGACGTGGAGTGCGATCGCGACGGTCGCTTCGTCGCGACCGGCCTCGCCCGCGGGGTCTACCGCGTGACCGTGTACCCGTACCCGAGCGAGAACGACCGCGCGGCGGGTCGGATCTTCGAAGCGAGGAGCGTCGAGCCGGTGCCCGCGGGCCGCGAGGATCTCGCGATCGAGCTCGAGCGGCGCCGCGGCGGATGAGTCCGCTCGATCAGAGCAGCTTGCGCAGCACGGTCTGGAGGATGCCGCCGTTGCGGTAGTACTCGACCTCGACGGGGGTGTCGATGCGGCAGATGGCCTCGAAGGTCTTCGTCGTACCGGTCGCCGGGTTCGTCGCCGTGACCTTCAGGACCTGCCGCGGCGTGACGCGGTCGTCGACCGCGACCGCGAAGACCTCGTCGCCGGAGAGGCCGAGGGACGCCGCGCTCTCCCCGTCGCGGTACTGCAGGGGCAGCACGCCCATGCCGACGAGGTTGCTCCGGTGGATGCGCTCGTAGCTCTCCGCGAGCACGAAGCGCACGCCGAGCAGCATGGTGCCCTTCGCGGCCCAGTCGCGGCTGCTGCCCGTGCCGTACTCCTTGCCGGCGAGCACGCAGAGCGGCGTGCTCTCCTTCGCGTAGAGCTCGGCGGCGTCGAAGATCGCCATCGTGCGGCCACTGGGCACGTGGCGCGTGACGCCACCTTCGGTGCCCGGCGCCATCTCGTTGCGGAGCTGGATGTTCGCGAAGGTGCCGCGCGTCATCACGCGGTCGTTGCCGCGCCGCGCGCCATAGCTGTTGAAGTCCTTCGGCGTGACGCCGTGCGCGACGAGGAAGCGCCCCGCCGGGCTGTCGGCCTTGATCGAGCCCGCGGGGGAGATGTGGTCGGTGGTCACCGAGTCGGCGACCTTCACGAGACAGCGCGCGCCCGCGATCGGCGCGATCGCCGACGGCGTGCGGGCCATGTCGAGGAAGAAGGGCGGCTCCTGGATGTACGTGCTCTCCGTCTTGAAGGAGTAGAGCTCGGAGCTCGCCACCGCGAGGGCCTGCCAGGCCTCGGGGCCGGCCATGTCCGCATAGCGCGACCGGAACATGCCCTGCGTCACGCAGGCCTTGACCGCGTCCTTCACCTCCTGCGTGCTGGGCCAGATGTCCTTCAGGAAGACGGGCTTGCCGTCCTTGCCCACGCCGAGCGGGTCCTTGGCGAGATCGATGTCGACCGTGCCCGCGATCGCGTACGCGACCACGAGCGGCGGCGAGGCGAGGTAGTTCGCCTTCACGTCGGGGTTGACGCGGCCCTCGAAGTTGCGGTTGCCGCTGAGCACCGCGGCCGCGACGAGCTTGCCCTGCTGGACCGCGGTGCGGACCGCGTCCGGCAGCGGGCCGGAGTTGCCGATGCAGGTCGTGCAGCCGTAGCCGACGGTCTGGAAGCCGAGCGCATCGAGGTCGGCGTCGAGCTTGCTCTTCTGCAGGTAGTCCGTGACGACCCGCGAGCCCGGGGCGAGGCTCGTCTTGACCCAGGGGGCCACGCCGAGCCCGCGCGCACGCGCCTTGCGGGCGACGAGTCCGGCGGCGACGAGCACGTCGGGATTGCTCGTGTTCGTGCACGAGGTGATCGCCGCGATCACGACGGCGCCGTGGCCGATGCGATGCGAGGACTGCCCCTTCACCTCGGCGCTCGCCTCGAGCGCGGCGCCGGAGAGGCCGAAGCCACGCTCGGTGAGCGGCTTGGCGAGGCTCGTCCTGAAGTTCGCCTGCAGATCGCGCAGCGCGACGCGGTCCTGCGGTCGCTTGGGTCCGGCGAGGCTCGGGACGACAGCCGCCATGTCGAGGCCGAGCTCGGAGGAGAACTGCGGCTTGGGCAGGCCGGGCTCGAAGAAGAGGCCCTGGGCCTTGCAGTAGCTGCGCACGAGTTCGATCTGCTCGTCGCTGCGGCCGGTGAGCCGCAGGTAGGCGAGCGTCTCCTCGTCGACGGGGAAGAAGCCCATCGTCGCGCCGTACTCGGGCGCCATGTTCGCGATGGTCGCGCGATCGGCGAGCGTCAGGTTGCGGAGGCCGTCGCCGTGGAACTCGACGAACTTGTTCACCACGCCGTGCTTGCGCAGCATCTGCGTCACGGAGAGGACGAGGTCCGTCGCGGTCGCACCCTCGGGCAGCTTGCCGCGCAGCTCGAAGCCGACGACCTCGGGCAACAGCATGTAGACGGGCTGGCCGAGCATGACCGCCTCGGCCTCGATGCCGCCGACGCCCCAGCCGACGACGCCGAGTCCGTTGATCATCGTCGTGTGGCTGTCGGTGCCGACGCACGAGTCGGGGTAGGCGACCGTCTCGCCGTCCTGCGTGCGCGTGAGCACCACGCCCGCCAGGTGCTCGAGATTCACCTGGTGGACGATGCCGGTCGCCGGGGGAACGCAGCGGAAGTTCCGCAGCGACTGCTGGCCCCACTTGAGGAACTCGTAGCGCTCGCGGTTGCGTTCGAACTCGAGGGCGACGTTCTTCGCGAGCGCGTCGCCGCTGCCGAACCAGTCGACCTGCACCGAGTGGTCGATGACGAGGTCGCAGGGCACCAGCGGGTTGATCTTCTTGGGGTCACCGCCGAGGCGCCGCATCGCCGCGCGCATCGCGGCGAGGTCGACGACGCAGGGCACGCCGGTGAAGTCCTGCAACACCACGCGTCCCGGCAGGAAGGGGATCTCGACGTCGCCGACGGGCTGGGGCGTCCAGCCCGCGATCTTGCGCACGTCGGCTTCCGTCACGATGAACCCGTCGACGTTGCGCAGCGCCGCCTCGAGCAGCACGCGGATGCTGTACGGGAGCCGGGCGAGGCTGCCGAAGCCCTGCCGCTCGAGCGCGGGGAGGGAGAAGTAGGTGACGGGACCGCGCGCCGTCGTCAGGCGCGAGCGCGTGCGGAAGGGATCGTGGGACATGCCGGGGGCGGATGCGGTGGCGGGCTCTGGGCGGAAGCCCGCAAGGAATACTGCGGACCGGCGTTCGCCGCAAAGCAGCGGGCTGCAGGGCGCGTCGGCCGGCGGCGTTGATCGATCTTCATCGAACATTGATCATCCGCTGGCTCTTCCTTTCGGACGGCGACCTAGCGTCCCGCCCGCTTCGTTGGATCATCGAAACGGTCCGGCGGGGCTCGCCCTCGCCGGGGTTTCCTCCGCGCCGGGTGCGATCGTCCATCGTCCGCAACCGTCCATCTCCAAGGAATCGACATGTCCAGCACGTCCCGCATCCTCTCGACCGCCTGCGCCGCTGCCGCGCTGGGCGTGGCCCTCTCCGCCCAGGTCCAGGTCGATCGCCAGATCCCGGCCTACGCGAAGACGGCCGCCGTCTCCGGCAGCATCAAGAGCGTCGGCTCGGACACGATGAACAACCTCATGACGCTCTGGGCGGAGGGCTTCAACCGCGCCTATCCGAACGTCGAGGTCGAGATCGAGGGCAAGGGCTCGAGCACGGCACCCCCGGCCCTGATCGAGGGCACGGCGACCTTCGGCCCGATGAGCCGCGAGATGAAGGCCAAGGAGCTGGACGACTTCGAGAAGGAGTTCGGCTACAAGCCCACGGGCCTCGCGACCGGCATCGACATGCTGGCCGTGTACGTCCACAAGGACAACCCGATCGCCGCCGCCGGCCTCACGCTGCAGCAGGTCGACGCGATCTTCTCGAAGACCCGCAAGGGCGGCGCCGAGAGCGACGTGCGCACCTGGGGTGACCTCGGGCTGAGCGGCGACTGGGCCGACAAGCCGATCAGCCTCTTCGGCCGCAACTCCGCCTCGGGCACCTACGGCTTCTTCAAGGAGAAGGCCCTCTTCGGCGGCGACTTCAAGGACGAGGTGAAGGAGCAGTCGGGCAGCGCCTCGGTGGTGCAGGGTGTCGCGAGCGACAAGTACGCGATCGGCTACAGCGGCATCGGCTACATCACGGCCGACGTCCTCGCCGTCCCGCTCGGCAAGGCGGCGGACTCGCTGATCGCCGCCGACGCGGCGAACGTCGCGAAGTACCCGCTCTCGCGCCCGCTCTTCGTCTACCTGAACTACAAGCCGAACAGCCAGCTCGACCCGCTCCGCCGCGAGTTCGTCCGCTACGTGTTCAGCGCCGAGGGGCAGTCGGTCGTCCTCAAGGATGGCTACCTGCCGCTCAGCTTCGCGCAGTGCCGCGCGGCGCTCGCCAAGGTCGGTCTCGAGCTCCAGCCCGTGCCGGCCGCGGTCGAGGCCGCGGGCAAGGGCGAGGGTGCCGTCAAGCACGACAAGTGAGTTCGAGCGCGACTGCGACGGCGGCGAATCGAGCTCGCCGAGCCTCGCTCCGAAGTTGAACCGACGCGGGTCGCGGCGATGATCGCGCGACCCGCGGCGCTTGCCGGCGGGCGCGGTGCGTCCGGATCGAGAGCCGCGCCCGGACGTCGACCCCGTCCCCAGAACCCGAACGCATGAGCGAGCAGCGCAGCGCCTTCCGACGCGGCCGGGCCCACAGCACGCGGCGATCCACCAAGTTCGCCGACGGCACCGCGCGGGCCTTCATCACGGTCGGCGGACTCGCGACGATCCTCGCCGTCCTCGCGGTCTTCGTGTTCCTGTTCTGGGTGGTGAAGGACCTCTTCCTGCCCGCGTCGATCGGGGAGCCGCGGCGCCTGGCCGACAGCGCCGCGACCGCGAGGGTGCTCGATACCGGGGTCGACGAGTACCGCACGATCCTCTGGACCCTGAGCGAGTCCGGCACGCTGACCTTGCGGCGCGTGCACGACGGCGTCGTCATGCGCGAACAGGTCCTCGCGCCCGCGGGCGGGCCCGGCCTCACCGCGTATGCGCGCGAGCCACAGGGTGGACGCATCGCGCTCGGCTACTCGGATGGGAGCGTGCGACTCGGCCGCCTCGAGTTCGTCACCAGCTTCCTCGAGGCCGACGGCGTCGGCGAGGAGCTGCGCAGGCTCAAGGTCGACGAGGTCGGCGCGCTCGGCGAGGGACTCGCCCAGCGCACGGTCCGCGGTCAGTTCCGGGTGCAGACCCCGGCCTTCGAGTTCGAGACTCCGGAGGCATTCGCGGCGGGCAGCTCCATCGTGTCGCTCGCGCGCAGCACGCGCGACGACGAGGCGATCGTCGCGGCCGTGGCCGCCGACGGACGCGTCGTCCTGCGCACGATGACGAAGACGCCGTCCATCCTGGGCGAGGGCTTCGACGTCTCGTGGAGCGCGGCGGCGCCGCTGCCGCTGCAACCCGGCCGTGGCCCGGCGCGTTTCACCCAGCTCACCGATCTCGGCAGCAACCTCGTCCTCGCCTGGACCGACGGCACGCTCGAGCGCTGGGTCGTCCGCGACGCGACGAAGCCGCGCCTCGCCGAGACGCTCGACGTCGCGCCCGAGAACGGCGTGGAGCTCAGCTCCCTCGGATTGCTGCTCGGCGGCGTGACCCTGATCTCGGGTCGCTCCGACGGCAAGGTGGGGGGCTGGTTCGTGACCCAGAACCCGAGCAACGAGGTCGACGGCTACGCGCTGCGCGAGGTCCATCGCTTCGAGGGCCTCGAGGCGAGCCCCGTGATCTCGATCGCCACCTCGACGCGCGAGCGCATCTTCGCGGTGGGCACGGCGTCGGGGCGCGCCTACGTGATGTACATGACCTCCGGCAAGCGGCTCGGCGAGGTCACGGTGCGCGATCGCGAGCCGGTGCAGGCGCTCGCGATCGCGCCGAAGAACGACGCGCTGGTCACCGTCACCGCGCGCGGCATCGCGATGCGCCCCTTCGTGCCGCGGCACCCCGAGGCGACCCTGGGCTCGCTCTTCGGCGCGACCTGGTACGAGCGCATGCCCGAGCCGACCCACACCTGGCAGTCGTCGGCGGGCACCGACGACTTCGAGCCCAAGCTCTCGTTGATGCCGCTGATCTTCGGCACGATCAAGGCGACGGTCTATTCGATGCTGCTCGCCGTGCCGCTCGCCCTGCTCGCGGCGATCTACACGAGCGAGTTCCTGCACGCGCGGACCAAGGCCCGGATCAAGCCGCTCGTCGAGCTCATGGCGAGTCTGCCCTCGGTGGTGCTCGGCTTCCTGGCGGCGATCGTCATCGCGCCTGCCGTGGAGAGCGTCGTGCCGCAGCTCGTCACCGCGCTCTTCACGATCCCCGTCGCGATCCTGCTCGCCGCGCATCTCTGGCAGGCCCTGCCCACGCAGGTCTCGGTGCGGCACGGTGGCCTGCGTCTGCCGCTCGCCTTCCTCGCGCTGGCCGGCGGAGTGCTCGCCGCCGTCGCGTTCGGGCCGATCGTCGAGCGCCTGCTCTTCGCCGGCGACTTCCGGCTCTGGCTCGACGGGAAGTCGCCCGCGGTCGCCGACGGTTCGGCCGGCTGGTTCGTCCTGCTCCTGCCCGTCAGTGCCGTGCTCGTCGCGTTCTTCGTCGGCCGGCACGTCAACGCCCGCATCGCGGTGCGGACGGCGCATGCCTCGCACAGCCGGGCCGGACTCGTGCACCTCGGCAAGTTCCTCGTCGCGCTGGCGGCGAGCGTCGTCGTGGCCCTGGGACTCGCGTGGCTCGTCTACCACGCGCCGACGGCCTTCGCCCTGCCGCCCTTCGACCTCCGCGCCGGCGTGCCGATCGCAGGCGCCGACCTCTCGCCCATCGGCACCTTCGACCAGCGCAACTCGCTCGTCGTCGGCTTCGTCATGGGCTTCGCCGTCATCCCGATCATCTACACGATCGCGGAGGACGCCCTCTCGAGCGTGCCGGAACACCTGCGCGCCGCGTCGCTCGGCTGCGGTGCCACGCCCTGGCAGACCGCGGTGCGCGTCATCGTCCCGACCGCGATGAGCGGGCTCTTCTCCGCCTGCATGGTCGGGCTGGGGCGGGCGGTGGGCGAGACGATGATCGTGCTGATGGCCGCGGGCGGCACCGCCGTGATGAACATGAACGTCTTCTCCGGCTTCCGGACCCTGTCGGCGAACATCGCCACCGAGCTGCCGGAGGCGGTCCGCGACTCGACGCACTACCGCACCCTCTTCCTCGCCGCGCTCGTGCTCTTCGCCCTGACCTTCGTGATCAACACGATCGCCGAGTCCGTGCGCCAGCGCTTCCGTCGGAGGGCGTACCAACTGTGAGCGCGTCACCCTTGCTCGAGGAGCGCGCGCCGCGCCATCCCCCTGCCGCGCGGCGGCGTCGCGTGACCGGGTCGCCGTCGATCCTCGCCCGGGGTGAGCCGATGCTCTGGCTCACCGGCGGCTCGCTCGTCGTCTGCATCACGATGATCGTCGGCTTGCTCGGCTGGGTGGCGTGGAGCGGCCTGCCGACCTTCTGGCCGGGTCCGATCGCGCAGGTGACCACGCACGACGGACGCGTCCTCCTCGGCGAACTCAACCGAAAGGACGAGTACGCGCTCGACGAGCAGAGCCTCGCGACGCTCCTGCCCGCCGTCCGGGACGCGGCGCAGCGCTGGATGGACGAGAACGACGGCAAGCTGCGGCGCGAGCTGCTGCGCACCGGGAACTACGAGCTCTTCAACACGCACTTCGACTGGGTCGGCCGGCACGAGGTCGCCGCGAAGTCGCTGCCCGAGTGGGCGGTCGTGGTGGAGCGCACCGAGTGGGGTCGCTTCTACGGCACGCCGAGTGCGTTCGTCGTCACGCACCCGGTGCTCGCGGACCGCAAGGCGGAGGATTACGACCCGACGGACGCGCTCGCCGAGGCGCAGCAGCGGCTGCGGGAACTCGTGCCCGCGGATGGCGCCAGCCTGGGCCTCGTCGCGGAGCGTCGTGTCGGCGGCAAGCGCCGCGAGGTGTTGATCGCACCCGACGAACTCGCCGGTGGGGACCGCGTGAAGGCGGTCGCCGAGATCTGGCGCGGCCCCGGCGTGGCGTGGGAGCAGTTCCTCGCGCACCACGACGAGGTCAGGGCGAGGGTGGCGGAGGTCGAGGCGTTGCGCGAGCACGAGATCGGCGCGGTCAACGCCCGACTCGAAGACGAGCGGCTCCGACTTCGCGAGACGATGCTCGATCATCCCCCGGGCGCGGCCTGGGAGACCGCCTACGAGGAGCTCCGGCACGCGCGGCGCGACCCCGATCCCTCGCTGGTGGCGGTGGCGCAGCGCCGCCTCGAGGCCGTCGAGCGGGATCTCGGTCGACCCGATGCCGCGCTCGCCGCGGTCCTCGTCGAGGTCGAAGCCGCCGAGGCGCGGGCCAACGCGGAGTTCGAGACCCTGGCGACGCGCATCGAGGCGATCGAGCGCGAGGCGCAGAGGAAGCGCCTCTGGTTCGACACCTCGCGGCCGGGCTTCGACCGGGGCATCCCGCTCGCCGAGATCGTGCGGGCGTATCCCGGCAATCAGCTCGGGTCCTGGGATCGCATCGCGATCTTCCTCGCGCGCTGGTGGGAGTTCCTCAGCGACGACCCGCGCGAGGCGAACGCCGAAGGCGGCATCTTCCCGGCGATCTTCGGCACCGTGCTCATGACGCTGATCATGTGCCTCGCCGTGGTGCCGTTCGGCGTGCTCGCGTCGTTGTATCTGCGCGAGTATGCGAAGGGCGGGCCGATCATCTCGATGGTCCGCATCGCGGTGAACAACCTCGCCGGCGTGCCGAGCATCGTCTTCGGGGTCTTCGGTCTCGGGTTCTTCTGCTACATCGTCGGCGCGTCGATCGACGAGCTCTTCTACGCGGCGCGCCTGCCGGCGCCGACCTTCGGCAAGGGCGGCCTCATCTGGGCCTCGCTCACCCTCGCGCTGATGACGGCGCCCGTGGTGATCGTCGCGACCGAGGAGGCGCTCGCCGCCGTGCCGAACTCGATGCGCGAGGGCAGCTATGCCTGTGGCGCGAGCAAGTGGCAGACGATCCGGCGCATCGTCCTGCCCCGTGCGATGCCCGGCATCATGACGGGCGCGATCCTCGCGATGGCGCGCGGCGCCGGCGAGGTCGCGCCGCTGATGCTCGTCGGGGCGGTGAAGCTCGCACCCGAGTTGCCCTTCGACTTCGCTCCGCCCTTCGGCACGAACCGCAGCTTCATGCACCTGGGCTTCCACGTCTACGACCTCGGGTTCCAGAGCCAGAACTCCGAAGCGGCGAAGTCGCTGGTCTACACGACCACGCTGCTGCTCATCGGCACCATCGCCCTGCTCAACTTCACGGCGATCCGCCTTCGCGCCCGCCTGCGCCGGCGCTTCGTCTCCGCCGCGTTCTGACCCGCGCACCGTCTTCCGTCCAGCCAAGCCGAGATGTCCAGACTCGAACCCGATGCGCCTGCCGCGGTCCAGAAGGTCCGCGCGGAGCCCAAGCCGCGGAGCCGGCTCGAACGGATCCAGGCCGGTGAGCCGGTCGAGACCGTCACCCATGAGGCGATCGCCGCCGAGGATCCCTGCTTCGAGATCGATCGCTTCAACCTCTGGTACGGGCAGAAGCAGGCGTTGCACGAGAACACGCTGGTCGTGCCGCGCGGCAAGATCACCGCGTTGATCGGGCCTTCGGGCTGCGGGAAGAGCACGCTCCTGCGCTCGATGAACCGCCTGAACGACCTGATCGACACGGTGCGTGTGGCCGGGGAGATGCGGCTCAACGGCGATCCGATCTACGCGCCGGGCGTCGACGTCATCGAGCTGCGCAAGCGCATGGGGATGGTGTTCCAGAAGCCGAACCCCTTCCCGATGACGATCTTCGAGAACGTCGTCTACTCGCTGCGCATCGACGGGGAACGCGACAAGCGCGTGCTCCGCGAGGTCGCCGAGCGTGCGCTGCGCGGGGCGGCGCTCTGGGACGAGGTGAAGGACCGCCTCGAGGACAACGCGCTCGGCCTCTCCGGCGGGCAGCAGCAACGGCTCTGCATCGCCCGCGCGATCGCCGCGGATCCCGAGGTCCTGCTCATGGACGAGCCCTGCTCGGCGCTCGACCCGATCGCCACGTCGCGCATCGAGGACCTGATGGAGGACCTCGCCGGCGACTACACGATCGTGATCGTCACGCACAGCATGCAGCAGGCCTCGCGCACCAGCGATTACACGGCGTTCATGTACCTCGGTCGGATCGTCGAGTTCGGCCCGACCAGCGACCTCTTCCAGAAGCCTCGTCTCAAGGAGACCGAGGACTACATCACCGGCCGTTTCGGGTGATGACTGACACGCGCACCGACGCCGTGTCGTGAGCAACCCGCTCGCGGTCATGGCCGCGACCCCACGGTTGCGGCGGCTTCGCTCCGCTCCATCACGACGGGCCCCGGCCGCCCGATCCGCCGGGGCCCTTCCCGCTCCCTGATCCAGGCGTCTTCCGACGACGCTCCGGCCTTCGGGCCCCCTCGACCCATGTTCCGATCCATCCTCCCTGCAGTCCTGCTCGGCCTCGCGGCCGCCTGTTCCTCCACCGCTTCGAACGGCGAGAACCACGGTTCCGCCGCCGACCGGGGCGCGGCCGTCGCCGGCACGGTCCACGCCACCGATGCCGCCGCGCACCAGCGGGCCGGCTTCATCGTCGAACTCGACGACGGCCGGCTCTGGGTGATGCGCGAGGGCCAGAAGAAGGAGGAGAAGTGCGTCACCTGGATCGGCGCCGCGCCCGGCGGCCTGACCCTGCGCGCGCCCGACGCCGAGACCGCTCTCGCGTACGTCGCGAGCAAGCCCGGCTTCGTCGTCGAGGTCGACGATGGCCGGCTCTGGGTGATGCGCGAGGGCCAGAAGAAGGAGGAGAAGTGCGTCACGCGCATCGGCGCGGGGCCCCGCGGGGTCACGGTCCGCGCCCCCGACGCGGAGACCCTCAACGCCTACCTCGCCGCCCGGTGAGATCTCTCGACCGGGCCACCCGCCCGGTGCCGCCGTGACCGGGCGCGGCTGCGGGGTTGATTCGGACGCCTCCGCCGCTTGACCTAGCGGCCGCATGCCCAAGCCCCGCGCCGGACGCCGCCACTGGCTCTTCAAGACCGAGCCCGACGTCTACTCGATCGAGGATCTCGCCCGCGAGGGCAGTACGCTCTGGGACGGCGTGCGCAACTACCAGGCGCGCAACCTCCTGCGCGACGATCTGCAGCTCGGCGACGGGGTCTTCATCTACCACAGCAGCTGCGAGCGGCTCGGCATCGCGGGGCTCGCCACGGTGACCGGGGTCGGCATCGCCGATCCCAGCGCCTTCGACCCGGCCTCGCCCTACCACGATCCGAAGAGCCGTCCGGCGGCGCCGACCTGGTACTGCGTCGAGATCGCGTTCGAGCGGCGCTTCACGCCGCTGATCGCGCGCGATGCGATCGCCGCCGAGCCGGGACTCGCGGCGATGGTCTTGCTCCAGCGCGGCAGCCGGCTCTCGATCCAGCCCGTCGGTGCGGACGAGGCGCGTCGCCTCCTGCAGATGGCGCAGCACGAGGCCGAGGCTTGAGCGACGCCGACGATGCTGCGCCGAACGGGCTCGCGGCACACCGCTGGCTGGTCCCGCTCGCTGCGACGGCGCTCGCCGTCGCGCAGCTCGCGCGCGTCTGGCCCTGGATGCTCGACGACGCGTTCATCTATCTGCGTTACGCGCAGAACTGGGTCGAGGGCCACGGCCCCAACTACAACGTCGGGGAGCGTTGCGAGGGCTACTCGTCGTTCCTCTGGATCGCCCTGCTCGCGGCGGGCCACGCGCTGGGAGGGGATCTCGTCGTCCTCGCGCGCGCCGCTTCGATCGTGCCTGCGCTGATCGCGTTCGTGCTGGTGCAGCAGGCCTGGCGTTGGATCCCCGGGCTCTCGCGGAACACGGCGGCGATGGCCGCGATGCTCCTCGCCGGGCACGCGGCCTTCGTGCCCTGGGCGATCAGCGGCATGGAGACCGCGTTGCTCGCCGCGCTCGTGACCGCACTGATCCTGGCGTGGTGTCGCTTCCGGGCATCGCCCTCGCGCGCGCGTGCGTGGGGGCTCGGACTGCTCGCGGCGGCCACCGCGATGACCCGGCCCGAGGGCGTGATCCTCGTCCTCCTCCTCGCGCTCGACGGCACCACGCGACTGCGACGTGCGGGGTGGCGTTCGCCCTTCGCGCTCTGGGCGGCGGTCGTCGGCGCGGTGCTCCTGCCCTGGACCGCGTTGCGCCTCGCCTACTACGGCTGGCTCATGCCGAACACCTACTACGCGAAGGTCGCGTTCACGCTCGAGGTCTACGAGCGCGGCCTCGTCTACCTCGCGGAGTGGCTCGTGCCGGCCGCTGCCCTGCTGCTGTGCCACGGCCTCGCCGCGTGGCGCGGCGCGCTGAGCCGAGCGGGCCTCGCCGGCCACGGCGTGTTGCTTCTCGTGTGGCTCGGCTATGTCGTGCTGGTCGGTGGGGACTTCATGCCGGCGTTCCGCTTCCTCGCGCCGCTCGTGCCGCTGCTCTGCCTCGGCGCGGCGCTCGGGATCGCGACCCTGCGCGCGGCGGCCGTGCGTCGCCTCGCGTTCGGCGCCGTGTTCGTCGCCGGGCTCGCGGCGGGCGAGCTCTCGCCGCGGCTCGTGCGCTACCTGCAGGACGACGAGGTCGCGCAGGCCGGGCTCGTCATCGGACGCTTCCTGCGCGAGCACAGCCGCCCGGGCGACGTGATCGCGGTCAACGCCGCGGGCGCGATCCCCTTCGCGGCGCAGCGCACCGCGATCGACATGCTCGGGCTCAACGACGAGCACATCGCGCACCGCCCCGTTCCGGGCATGGGCCGCGCCTGGGCCGGCCATGAGAAAGGCGACGGCAAGTACGTGCTCGCGCGCCGTCCGCAGTGGATCCTCTTCGGCTCGATCGGCGAGGATCGTTCGCCGCGCTACCTCTCGAACCGCGAGCTCCTCGAACTCGAGGAGTTCCACCGCCGCTATGCGCTCGAGGCGCATCCCATCGATGCCGGCACGCGATTCCCGATGACGACGCTCTGGGTGTACCGCAGGAAGGACCCGCGATGAACGCCGGGCTCGTCGCGCGCCTCCTCGCGCGCTTCTCGCTGTTCTTCGCCGCGGCGTGTCTGCCGGCCTTCGGACTGTCGCTCTTCGAGACCGGCGACGCCGCCATCGATGCGCGGCTCGGCTTCGCGGTCCTGCTGGGACTGGGCCTCGTCATCGGATTGGGCCTCGGTCTCTCCGGTCGGTCGTCGAACTCGGCGCTGTTCCGGCGCGAGAGCCTGCTCGTGGTCGGTCTCGCCTGGGGTGTGGCGAGCGTGCTCGGGGCGATTCCCTTCTGGGTCTCGGACGCGATGCCGTCGTTCGTCGATGGCTTCTTCGAGTGCGTGAGCGGTCTGACGACCACCGGAGCGAGCGTGTTGGGTGCACCGGGGACTCGGTCCGTGCACGAGCTGCCGGACAGCCTCCTGCTCTGGCGTGCCGAACTGCAGTGGATCGGCGGGCTCGGGATCATCCTGATGTTCGCGGTGCTGCTGCCCGTCCTCGGGATCTCGCCGGGAAGCCTGATCGAGAGCGAGCAGGTGGGAGTGTCCGATCCCCGCGTGCGGCCGCGCATGGTCCAACGCGGACGGGCGCTCCTCCGGACCTACCTGGCCCTCACGTTCGCGGCCGCCGCGCTCCTCTGGTCGGTCGGTGGACTCTCGATCTTCGAGGCACTCTGTCACGCTCTGACCACCCTGCCGACCGGCGGCTTCTCCACGCGTGACTACTCCATCGCGGAGTTCCGGAGTCCCGTCGTCGAGGCGATCCTGATCGTGTTCATGATCGTCGCGGCCAGCAGTCATCTCCTGATCCGCGACCTCATCGTCGGAGATCGCGAGCATCGCCGCGAAGCCATCCGGAACCCCGAACTCCGCCTCTTCCTCGCGATCCTCGCGGGCTGCGTCCTGGTGAGCACCGTCGTGCTCTGGAGCTGGGGCGGCAAGGTCGCGGATTCCGTCACGAACGGTGTGCGCGACTACTCGTCGCCCATGACCGCGTTCCGCGACGCCGCGTTCAACATCGTGAGCGTGATGAGCGGCACGGGCTTCGCGACCGCGAACTTCCAGTGCTGGCCCGGGACGCTCGTGTTGCTCTTCCTCGTGCTCATGCTCATCGGCGGTTGCACGGGATCGACCGCCGGTGGCCTGAAGGTCTATCGCCTGCTCGTCGTCGTGCGCGTCGTGCTCCAACGGCTCCAGGCCTTCGTGCGCCCGCGATCGGTCGCCGTGGTGCGCGTGCAGGGCGAGGTGCTCGCGCCGCGCGAGATCGACGGCATCCTCGCGATCGTGCTCCTCTTCGTCGTCGCGAACGTGATCGGTGCGTTGCTCCTGGCGCTCGATCCGCGCATCGACGTGCTCTCGGCGTGTTCCGCGGCGATCACGGCGATCGGTTGCGTCGGCCCCGGCCTGACGGCCGTGCTCCCGACCGAGACCGGCTTCGTGGTCGCCAACGCGTCGGGGATCGACGTCGGACCGATGGGGTCCTTCGGCGCGCTGTCCGCGTGGGCGAAGGTCTGTCTCTCGCTCCTGATGATCCTCGGGCGGCTCGAGTTCCTGGCCCTGCTGGTGCTCGTGATGCCGAGCTTCTGGCGTCGCCGCTGAGCCGCTACGCTGGCCCGTCGATGAGTGCCCTCGTGATGCGCTTCGCCGCGGCGGCGACGGCGACCGAGACCGAGACCGTCACCAGGACGTCGATCGGTCGCCCGTGGCACGTCGTCGTCCACGACGACCCGGTGACGCTCATGGAATACGTCACGAAGGTCTTCATGGAGGTCTTCGCCTACCCGCACGGCAAGGCGCAGGAGCTCATGCTGGAGGTGCATCAGACGGGCCGCTCGGTCGTCTGGACCGGCGCGCGCGAGACCGCGGAGTCCCACGTGCAGAAGCTGCAGGCGCGCCACCTCATCGCCACCCTGGAACCGAGCCCCGGCTGAGCCGGACCCGCGCGGCGTCGGCGCGCGGGCAGAATCGCATGCGAATCGCCATGGACGAGTCGGGGGACGTGCGCGTCACGCGCATGCCGCTCCTCTTCGCCGACACGCTGGGCCGCGTGCCGGCGCTCCTCGAGAGCAGCGATCCCGGCGCACGCGCGCGGCTGGTTCCCCGGACCTTCGAGGACGACGCGGAAGAGGCGCAGTGGCAGCGCCTCGCGACGCCGGAGCTCGTGCACCTGATCGCGTCGCGCGCGGAGCTCGTGCGCGCGGACCTCGCGACGATGACCTGGGAGGAGGACGGCCCGGGCGACACCTTCTCGCTCACGATCCCCGCGGCACACCGCGCGGCCTTCGAGGCGGCGCTCAACGGTGCGGTGCAGTCGCTCTACGGGAGCTCCGGCCTCGGTCCGGCCGAGCTCGCGCGCGAGCCGGGCGAACTCGGCGACCTCGAGAAGGAC
>JADLHO010000122.1 GCA_020848735.1 Planctomycetota bacterium
CGGCGTCGAATCCGAGCAGTCGGATTCGACGCAACCCCGCGTAAGCCCCTCGCCGGGTAGCTCGCGGGCTCGCCTCCGAACCGGCATCCCTGAAATCACCGCCAAGGTGTCGGCTCGCGAGCCCGACTCGGCTTTCCGTCGATCCCCGCGCGGAGCGCGGGGCCCCTCGCCGGGTGCCTCGCGGGCTCACCGCCGCACCGTCGTCGTTGAGATCAACGCCAAGGCGTCGGCTCGCGGAGCCCGACTCGCCTTTCCGTCGATCCCCGCGCGTAGCGCGGGGCCCCTCGCCGGGTGCCTCGCGGGCTCACCGCCTGAGCGACGTTTCGTCGTCGGGTCGCGCGGTGCGTGCCAGCAGTTCGACGATCTCGTCGTCGTCCTCGTCGTCGTCGTCGTCGAAGTCGAAGTCGAAGGGCTCGGGCTCGTCGAAGCCCAGCACCCCCCGCAACTGCAGCTCGCGTCCGAGTGCCGCATCGCTCATCCGCGCGAATCCGCTGCACCCGTGTTCGAGCAACTGCTGCAGGCCCGCGCGCTCCGGATCCGCGAGCAGTTCCGCGATCGTGGCGTCCACGAGCGCTGCAATCATCTTCTGGCGGGTCATCACCGTTTCTCCTTCATGCCCGCATCGGCGGGCTCACGATGCCCCCTCTCCCCTCGGGAGAGGGGTAGGGGGTGAGGGACGGGGCGTCACGACAGGATTCCGCGGCCCAAGTCCCGATGGGTCGGTCACGGCCCCTCTCCCGGTAAGCCGCATGCGCGGCGACGGCGGCATGCTGACACGGGGCGATGACATTCTTTCGGCGCCTGCACGGTGCGATCGGATTCAAGCGAGGGGCCGCCGTTCACCGCGATGTCACATGGCGTCCCTAAGCTCACCGAGCCCTGCATCTCACCGGCTCATCGGTCGTGTCCATGTCCTGCAATCTCCCCCGCTTTTCGCGCCCGCGCGGCTTCACCTTGCTGGAACTGCTCGTGGTGATGGTCATCATCGGTCTGCTCGCCGGCTACGTCGCACCGAAGTACTTCAGCCAGATCGGGAAGTCCGAGGTGAAGGCCGCGCGCGCGCAGATCGACGCGATCGAGAAGGCGCTCGACCAGTTCCGCATCGACACCGGGCGCTATCCCACCTCGGAGGAAGGCCTCGCAGCGCTCGTCGCCCGCCCCGGCAACGAAGGAAAGTGGGCCGGGCCCTACCTGCGCAAGGCGCTGCCGAACGATCCCTGGGGCCGGCCCTACGTCTACCGCTTCCCGGGCGAGCGCGCGGAGTTCGACCTCTTCTCCTACGGCAAGGACGGCCAGCCCGGCGGAACGGGCGAGGCCGAGGACGTCGGCAACTGGTGACCGCATGCGATACGTCGTGCGCGCGCTCGGTCCCGACGGTGTCGTCTCGCTCGCCGTCGATGCGGCCGATCGGGACGAGGCGAGCCGGCATGCCGTCCAGCGCGGCTATGCGGTGCTGGGCGTCGCCGCGCCGCGCGGCAGGGTCATGCAGCGCGACCGGTTCGCGCTGGTGCTCTTCACGCAGGAACTGGTGGCGCTGCTCGATGCCGGCCTCGGCCTGATCGAAGCGCTGCAGGCGCTGGCCGGCAAGCAGCCGGATGCGCGGGGCCGCCAGGTGATCGAGACGCTGCTCGCCACGCTGCGCGACGGACGCCCCTTCTCCGCGGCGCTGGCTGCCCAGCCGGCCGTGTTTCCGACGCTCTACGTGGCGACGGTCCGGGCTTCGGAGCGCAGCGGCGGTCTGGGCGAGGCGCTCGCTCGTTACGCCGCCTACCGGGGACAGCTCGAACGCCTGCAGTCGCGCATCACCAG
This sequence comes from Planctomycetota bacterium, assembly GCA_020848735.1. Lineage (GTDB taxonomy): Bacteria > Planctomycetota > UBA1135 > UBA1135 > UBA2386 > JACRLW01. The sequence continues at coordinate 1,810 of JADLHO010000122.1, forward strand.
CGCGCTGCTGTACCCGCTGCTGCTGCTCGGCATCGGTACGCTGGTCGTGCTGTTCCTGTTGGGCTACGTCGTGCCGAGCTTCAGCCACGTGTACGCCGATCTCGACCGCGAGCTCCCCTTCGCCTCCCGCCTGCTCTTCGAGGCGGGCGCGCTGATCGCCGACCACGCATGGGCTACGGCCGCGCTGGTCGTCGCCCTCGCGGTGGCGCTCGTCGCCGCGGTGCGTGCGCCCGCGGTGCGCGCCGGCGCCATGCGCCTCGCGTGGCGCGTGCCGGGGGCGGGCGAGCGGCTGCGCACCTTCCAGCTCGCCCGCTTCTACCGCACCGTCAGCATGCTTCTGCGCGGCGGCGTGCCGCTCGTCACCGCGCTCGACATGTCCGCGGGCCTGCTCGGCGACACGCTGCGGCGGGGACTCGCCGATGCCGCGCGCGACGTGCGGGAGGGCAGTCCGGCGTCGCGCGCGTTCGAGCGCAACGGCCTCGCCACCGCCATCGCCCTGCGGATGATGGTCGTCGGCGAGCGCAGCGGCGACCTCGGCGGGCTCATGGAGCGCGCCGCCGCCTTCCACGACGAGGAGCTCGGCCGCTGGGTCGAGCGCTTCACGCGGCTGTTCGAGCCGCTGCTCATGCTCGCCATCGGCCTGGTGATCGGCGCGATCGTCGTGATGATGTACATGCCCATCTTCGAGCTCGCGGGGAACCTGCAGTGAACGCGCCCATGCAACCCGTCGCCCCGGCGATCGGCACCGACGCGCGGCAGTGGGCCGATGCGCGCCGCCTCGCGGCCGAACGCGGCATCCGGCTCGTCGAGGCACTGGAGGAGTCGCTCGGCCTCGCGCCCGACGTCTTCGTCGCGACCCTCGGTGCGGCGCTCGGCCAGCCCACCGCGACCATGGCCGAGCTGCATGCGATGACGCCGCGGTTCGATCGCCTGGCGTTCGCCGATGCGCTGCGGCGCGAATGCGTCCTGCTGCAGGACGCGGCGGGAGGGCTCGTGCTGGTGCATGCCGACCCGTTCGCACGCTCGCTGCGCGACTGGGCCGACGAGGCCATCGCCGACCCCTTCCGCTGGCTGCTCGCCCACCGCGCCGACCTCGCGGCCTACCTCGCGCTGCACGAGGAAGGCATGCGGGCGATGGATGCCGTGCTCGGGCCCGGCACTCAGGACGACGCCCGGGCGGATGCCGTCGAGGATCTCTCCATCCGTACCATCAGCGGCGATGCGAGCCCGGTGGTGAAGCTCGTCAACTCGACGCTCTACGATGCGCTCAAGCTCGGCGCGAGCGACGTCCACCTCGAGTCCGCCGCCGACGGACTGCTGGTGAAGTATCGCGTCGACGGCGTGCTCGGGCAGGCCGGCTCCGCCGCCGGCCGCGAGCTCGCCGAGCACGTCATCTCGCGCGTGAAGGTGATGGCCGAGCTCGACATCGCCGAGCGGCGCGTGCCGCAGGACGGCCGGTTCAAGGTGGCCGCGCGCGGCCGCGAGATCGACGTGCGCGTCTCGATCATGCCGAGCGTGTTCGGCGAGGACGCGGTGCTGCGCATCCTCGACAAGCGGGCGCTCGCGGACGAGGCGCGCGGGCTGCGTCTGGACGTGCTCGGGTTCGACGAGGCGAGCATGGCGGCGATCCGCGCGCTTGCCGCCGAGCCCTACGGCATGCTGCTCGTCACCGGCCCCACCGGCAGC
>JADLHO010000123.1 GCA_020848735.1 Planctomycetota bacterium
CAGTGTCGCCTCCAGCGACCTCGACGCTGATCTCGCGGCGCGCCGAGGCTCGGAGCCGCTTGGGCCTTCTCCTATTCAGAATCGGGAATAGCGAGCGCCTCGCTTCTCGTGGCCCAGGCTCCTAGGCGCGACCGTGTTGGCCGTGCTCGATGATGGTCTGGAGCGCGGCGGCGCAATCGCTGCCGTCGCGGGAGAGGATCGGCGTGAAAACGCCGAGCTGCGGTTGACGGAGGGCTGAGTCGATGGCGGTCGAGAAGCCGTGATAGACACGCCAGCCCGTGAATTCGGAGCGCAGGGCCGCGAGCTCGGGACAACGGTGTGGTTGGGCGAGCTGCGCGAGTGCGCTCTCGCGGCGGTCGGGTACGACCGGGCAATCGATGCGTTGGCCTGATCGTCGCGGAGCGTTGCGCGGCGTCCGTGCCGGGCCAGGAACTCGAGTCTGCGCCCCTCTGCCCGGACGACGCGCTCCGCCTTGACCTCGGGATCGCGGCCGATGGCGCTTGGAATGGCATGGAGTCCGGCCACCTCCGGGTCGAGCCAATACTTGCCCGGCCTCGGGAGTCCGCAGCTCAGCGAGTAATCCATGCCGTCCACCCACGCGGCGACGGCGAGGCTCTGCGGATCGAGCGGAGGCGCTCCGGCCCAGGGTGTCGAGGGGAGTCTGGCTTCCTCCGCGAAGGCCATGGCGTGTCGACCCTGCACGACTTCGACCAGGAGCTGCAGAGTACGGTAGAGCTTGCTCTGGCCACAGCCGTCGGCGCCGACCAGGACGTTCACCGGCGAGAGCCGCAGATCGAGATCGCGGACCGAGCGGTAGCCGGCGACGTGCAGGTGCGAGACGACCACGCGTCGAGTCCGGACCCGGGTGCCGTGGTCCGCGCCCGGCGTGCGTGTCGGCGCCGCGCGAGGCATGGCACAGGACCGGCTGGGGCACGCGGATCTTCATGCGATCCATATGCCGCGGACGGCGGTCTCGATGCGGCTCCGATTCCCCGGCGCGGGACCGCGGCGCAGACTCGGGCCGGTCCGAACGAACCCGCCCATGAACGATCTCCTCGCGCTTGGCATCCTCGGCGCCGCGATCGCGGGCGCGCAGGCGTTGATCGTGCTCTGCGATCGCCTGTCGCGCGCCGCCGACGGCGGAACGGGGGAATCGCGATGACGCCGTCGTCCCTCATCCGACCCGCGGTGCGGCTTCTCCTCGCCGTGCCCATCGCCGCCTGTTCCGCGTGGCCGGAAGGCGAAGGGCGCGCACCGATCGCGACCGACCGGCCCTCGTTCAGCACCGCGCCGCTGCTCGTGCCGCCGGGCCGCGTCCAACTCGAGACGGGGGCGACCGTCACGCACGTCGACGACGGCACCGACACGATCGGACTGCCCGAGGCCCTCCTGCGCGTCGGCGTCGACGAGCGCTTCGAGCTGCGCGCGCTCGCGCCCGGATGGAGCTCCGTCTCGTCGCCCGGATCGGACCGCAGCGGGTGGAACGACCTCGGCTTCGCCGTCAAGGCACTGCTCGTCCCGCGCGAGGGCCTCGTGCCGGATCTCGGCGTGGAGGCCTTCGTCAGCTTCGACACCGGTGAGCCTGGGTTCGGCTCGGGCCGCACCGACGGCGGCGTGAAGCTGCTGCTCGGTCAGGCGCTCGACGACGCGAGCTACGTCGTCGCGAACCTGGTCCTCGCCGGGCGGAGCGTCGCCGGCGAGCGCGTCACGCAGCGCGCCACATCGCTCTACGCGAGTCGGGCGCTGTCCGCGCGCGCGAGCGTGTTCGCCGAGTGGTACGGGATCGACCCGATCGCGCCCGGTGCCTCGTCGCGGTCCGCGCAGTCGGTCGCCGCGGGTTGCCAGTTCCTCCCCACGCCGCGCCTCGCGCTCGACGCACGCATCGGCGCCGGCCTCGACGACGCGGCCGACGACCTCTTCGTCGGGATCGGCGCCGCGTTCGTCTTCTGAGCGACGCCCGATCATGAACGTCCTCCAACTCGTCGCCGCGGCGATCGCCGTCGTGCTGTTGATCTACCTCACGGTCGCCATGCTCGCCCCGGAGCGCTTCGAATGAACGGGCGCGATCTCGTGCTGCTCGTCGGCTACGTGCTGCTCGTGCTCGGCTGTGCGGGGCCACTGGGGCGCTACCTGGCCGCGGTGTACGAGGGGCGGCGCACCGGCCTCTCCCCGCTCCTGGTGCCGCTCGAGCGCGTCCTGCTCCGCGCCTGCGGCGTGCGCTTCCAGGGATCCGGGCGACCGATCGAGACGGGCTGGCGCGGCTATGCCCAGGCGATGCTCGGCGTACAGGCGGTCGGTGCGCTCGTCGTCTACCTGCTGCTCCGCGGCCAGGACCGGTTGCCGCTCAATCCGGAGGGCCTGCCCGCGCCCGCACCCGATCTCGCGCTCGACATCGCCGTGTCGTTCGTGACGAACACCAACTGGCAGTCGTACGGCGGCGAGACGACCCTCTCGCACTTCGTGCAGGCGACCGCGCTCGGGGTCCAGAACTTCGTGTCGGCGGCCACCGGCATGGCCATCGCCGCCGCGCTCGCGCGGGGCTTCGCCCGCCGCGAGGAGGAGACGATCGGCAACTTCACATGCGACCTCGTGCGTGGCGTCGTGCACGTCCTCCTGCCGCTCGCGGTGTTGCTCGCCCTCGCGTTGGTCGCGAGCGGCGTCGTCCAGCACCTGGGTGACCACGTCGTGGTGACGCGCCTCGAACCGGCTGCCGATGGCACCGCGACGCAGGTGCTCCCGCTCGGTCCGGTGGCCTCCCAGGTCGCGATCAAGCAGCTCGGCACGAACGGGGGCGGCTTCTTCAACGTGAACTCGGCGCACCCCTTCGAGAACCCCACGGCGCTGAGCAACCTGCTCCAGTGCCTCGCGATCCTGCTGATCCCCGCCGCGTTCTGCGCGTGTTTCGGCGCGATGGTCCGCGACCGGCGACAGGGCCGCGCGCTGCTGGCCGCGATGGGCGCGCTGTTCGTGGTGTCGCTGATCGCGTGCTACGCCGCGGAGCGTGCGGGCAATCCCGCGCTGCGGGCTCTCGGCGTCGACGATGCGTCGTCCGCCGCTCAGGCCGGCGGCAATCAGGAGGGCAAGGAGGCGCGCTTCGGCATCGCGGCGAGCGCGCTCTGGGCGACGGCGACGACCGCCGCCTCGAACGGCTCGGTCAACGCGATGCACGACTCGTTCACGCCGCTCGGCGGACTCGTGCCGATGGTGCTCATGCAGCTCGGCGAGGTCGTCTTCGGCGGGGTGGGTTCCGGTCTCTACGGCATGGTCCTCTTCGCCATCGTCGCCGTGTTCCTCGCCGGCCTGATGGTCGGACGGACGCCGGAGTACCTCGGGAAGAAGATCGGCCCGTTCGAGCTGAAGGCGGCGGGGATCGGGCTGCTCGCACCCGCCGGCGTGGTGCTCGTCGGCACCGCGATCGCACTCGTGACGCCGGCCGGCCTCGCCGGTCTGCAGGACCGCGGTGCGCACGGCCTGAGCGAGGTGCTCTACGCGTTGTCCTCGGCGGGCAACAACAACGGCAGTGCGTTCGCGGGTCTGAACGCGAACTCGCCGTTCTGGAATGCGCTGCTCGCGGTCGCGATGTGGATCGGGCGCTTCGCGCCGGCGATCCCCGTCCTCGCGATCGCCGGATCGCTGGCGAGGAAGCGCACGGTCGCGATCACCGCCGGCACGCTGCCGACGCACGGCCCGCTCTTCGTCGTGTTCCTCTGCGCCGTCGTCGTGCTCGTCGGCGCGCTCACCTTCCTGCCCGTGCTCGTGCTCGGCCCCATCGCCGAACACCTGCAGCTCTCCGCCTCGCGGTGACCCCATGACCGGACGCCGTGATCTCCTCCTCGCCGCCCTCGGGTCGGCGCTGCGCCGGCTCGAGCCGCTGCGCCAGGCCCGCAACCCGGTGATGTTCGTCACCTGGATCGGGGCGGCCTTCACGACGCTGCTCGCGCTGGCGGCGATCGCCGGCGTCGCGATCGGGACGAGCGTCGCATTCACCGGCGCGATCGCGGTCTGGCTCTGGCTCACCGTGCTCTTCGCCAACCTCGGCGAGGCGCTCGCCGAGGGTCGCGGTCGGGCGCACGCCGATGCGCTGCGGCGCGCGCGGCGCGACACGCCGGGCAAGCGCCTGCACGCCGCACGGCGCGACGCGTCCTTCGACTCCGTGCCCGCGAGCGCGCTCATGCCGGGCGATCTCGTCCTCGTCGAGGAGGGCGCGCTCGTGCCCGCGGACGGCGAGGTGATCGAGGGCGTCGCGACCGTCGACGAGTCCGCGATCACGGGCGAGTCCGCCCCGGTGATCCGCGAGTCGGGCGGCGACCGCTCCTCGGTGACCGGCGGCACGCGGGTGCTGTCCGACTGGCTGATCTGCAGGGTCGCGTCACGTCCCGGCGATTCCTTCCTCGACCGCATGATCGCGATGGTCGAGGGCGGCAGGCGTCGGATGACGCCCAACGAGAGCGCGCTCAACACGCTGCTCGCCGCGCTGACGATCGTGTTCCTGCTCGCGTGCGCGACGCTCGTGCCCATCTCGGGCTACGCCGCCGCGGAGTCGGGGACCGGCCGCGCGGTGCCGCTCGCGATCGTCGTCGCGCTGCTCGTGTGCCTCATCCCCACGACGATCGGCGGGCTGCTCGCCGCGATCCGCATCGCGGGGCTCGACCGCATGGTGCGGCACAACGTCGTCGCGACGAGCGGCAAGGCCGTCGAGGCGGCGGGCGACGTCGACGTGCTGCTGCTGGACAAGACCGGGACCATCACGCTGGGTGCGCGCCAGGCGACGCGCTTCCTCGCCGCGCCGGGCGTCGGCGATGCCGTGCTCGCCGACGCCGCGCAGCTCGCGTCGCTCGCCGACGAGACCCCCGAAGGCCGGTCGATCGTGGTCCTCGCCAAACAGCGCGGACTCCGCGAGCGCGACCTCGCCGGCCTCGGCGGCCACTTCGTGCCGTTCCGCGCGCAGACCCGGATGAGCGGCGCGGACCTGCCCGGTCGCACGCTGCGCAAGGGCGCGGCCGACGCCGTGCGCGCGCACGTCGCGGCGCGCGGCGCGGCGGTCCCGGCCGAGGTCGACGCGTTGGTGCTCGCCGTCGCGCGTCATGGGTCGACCCCGCTCGTGGTCGTCGAGAACGAGCGCGTGCTCGGGGTCATCGAGCTCAAGGACGTCGTGAAGGGCGGCATCCAGGAGCGCTTCGCGGAGCTGCGGCGCATGGGGATCCGGACCGTGATGATCACCGGCGACAACCCCGTCACGGCAGCGGCGATCGCGGCGGAGGCCGGTGTCGACGACTTCCTCGCCGAGGCGACCCCCGAGGCGAAGCTCGAGCTCATCCGCGAGTACCAGCGCAAGGGCCACCTCGTGGCGATGGCGGGCGACGGGACCAACGACGCGCCCGCGCTCGCGCAGGCGGACGTCGCGGTCGCGATGAACACCGGCACGCAGGCGGCGAAGGAGGCCGGCAACATGGTCGACCTCGACTCCAATCCGACGAAGCTCGTCGAGATCGTCGCGGTCGGCAAGCAGCTGCTGATGACGCGCGGTGCGCTGACCACCTTCTCGATCGCCAACGATGTCGCGAAGTACTTCGCGATCCTCCCCGCGGCGCTCGTCGGACTCGACCCGAACCTCGCCGCGCTCGACGTCATGGGCCTCCACGCGCCGGGCACGGCGATCCTCGCGGCGGTGATCTTCAACGCGCTGGTCCTCGTGGCGCTGGTGCCGCTGGCCCTGCGCGGCGTGCGGTCGCGCGCGCGCGGTGCGGCGCAGGTGCTGCGCACCAATCTGCTCGTCTATGGGCTCGGCGGTCTCGTGGCGCCGTTCCTCGGCATCAAGCTGCTCGACGAGCTCCTCTTCACGCTCGGAGTCCGCTGAACCATGGCGTCACCGACCCGCGCCTCGTCCGCGCGCGCCCCTTCTCTGTCCGCCCCGCAGTGGATCCCGCTCCGCACGATCCTCGTCCTGCTGCTGCTCACCGGGCTGCTCTACCCGCTCGCCATCACCGCGTTGGCGTGGCTCCTGTTCCGCGACGAGGCCCGCGGCAGCGTGATCGTGCGCGACGGCCTCGCCATAGGATCACGGCTCGTGGGTCAGGAGTTCCGCGATCCCGGCCGGTTCTGGAGTCGGCCTTCGGCGACCGGACCGATCCCGTACGTGGCCTTCGACCGCGCGGGGCCCAGCGGCTCGTCGGGGAGCAACCTCGCGCCGAGCTCGACCGCCCTGGCCGGCGCGGTCGCGGCGCGCATCGCCGCGCTCCGCGCCGCCGACCTCGCACTCGGACTCGACGACTCCGCGCCGATCCCGGTCGACCTCGTGACGGCGTCGGCGAGCGGGCTCGATCCGCATCTCAGCGTCGCGGGCGTGCGCCGGCAGATCGCGCGCGTCGCGGCGGCGCGCGGGATCCCGATCGAGCGTCTCGTCGCGCTCGTCGAGCAGCACGTGGAGCGAGCCTGGCTCGGCGTGCTCGGCGAGCCGGTCGTCAACGTGCTGCTCCTGAACCTCGACCTCGATTCCCTGCCAGGGCAGGGGCGATAGTGGGCGAGCGATGAGCGATCGCCGACCGGATCCGGACGCGTTGCTCGCCGAGGCGAGGCGCGAGACGGAGCGCGCGGGCCGCGGCAAGCTGAAGATCTGGCTGGGAGCGGCACCGGGAGTCGGCAAGACCTTCGCGATGCTCGACGCGGCACGGCGCCGTGCCCGCGACGGCGCCGATCTCGTCGTCGGGGTCGTGGAGACGCATGGTCGTGCCGAGACCGAGGCCCTGCTGCTCGGACTCGAGACCCTGCCGCGCCGCCGGATCGAGTACCGCGGGCGCACGCTCGCCGAGTTCGATCTGGATGCCGCGCTCACGCGGCGACCCGCGCTGATCCTCGTCGACGAACTCGCGCACACCAACGCGCCGGGTTCGCGGCACGGCAAGCGCTGGAACGACGTGAGGGAACTGCTCGACGCCGGCATCGACGTGTGGACCACGCTCAACGTGCAGCACCTCGCGAGCCTGATCGACGTCGTCGAACAGCTCCTGGGCGTGCGCGTGCACGAGACCGTGCCGGACGAGGTCTTCGACGCGGCGGACGACGTGGAGCTCGTCGATCTCCCGCCCGAGCTGCTGATCGAGCGACTGCGTGATGGCAAGGTCTATCTCGCCGACTCGGCCGCACGCGCGGCCGAGGGCTTCTTCGTGCCCGCCAAGCTCTCCGCGCTGCGCGAACTCGCGCTGCGCCGCACCGCGCGGTGGGTGGACACGCGCCGGCGCGAGAGCCGTCGCGCGGCCGGTGACGCGCGCGGTTGGACCGCGTCGGAGCGCGTGCTCGTCTGCGTCGGCCCGAGTCCGCTGTCCGCGACGCTGCTGCGCACGGCGTACCGGCTGGCGAATGCCTCGCATGCGGAACTGCTCGCGGTGCACGTCCAGCCGGCGGGCGGCGCGCACGACGCCGCGGCCGCGGCCCGTGTCGGACAGAACCTCCGCATCGCCGAGTCGCTCGGGGCCCGCACCTTCACGATCGAGAGCCACGACCCCGCGGCCGCGGTCGTGGAGCTCGCCCGCGAGCACGGCGTCGCGCGGATCGTCGTCGGCAAGAGCGGACTCACGCGTTGGCGCGAGCGCGTCCTGGGCTCGTTCGTGCAGGACCTGCTCCGCGCGAGCGGTGAGATCGACGTCCTCGTGATCCGCGGCCGTGGTGACGAACGTGCGCCGTCGCCCTCGCTCGCGCACCGCGAGGACACCGAGGCCCTGCGCGCGCCCCACGACCTCGGCCGGTGCGTGCAGGGTGCGGCGATCGTCGCGGCGGCGATCGCCGGCGCATGGCTGGTCTATGCCCCGCCCGACCTCTCGGTCGAGTCGATGGTCCTGCTGCTGGGGGTCGTCGTCGTCGCGTATCGCCACGGGCGCGTCCCGGCGATGCTGGCCGCGCTGTTCTGCGCGCTCGCGTTCAACTTCCTCCTGACGGAGCCGCGGTTCACGTTCGCGATCGACGACCCGACCTACCTCGTCGCGTTCTTCGCGATGCTCGCGGGTGGATTGCTCACCTCGTCGCTCGTGGTGCGCGTGCGGGAGCAGGGGCGCATCACGCTCGCCCGCGAGCGCGAGACCGCCGCGCTGTTCTCGCTGACGCGGGAGCTCGCGCGCGTGCAGTCCGCGGCGGAGATCGCGCGCGTCACGGTCGCGCACCTCGACGATGCCGCGGCCGCGCCGACCGCCGTGCTCATGCCCGCGCACGAGGCCGACGATGCGCCGCTCGCGGTGACCGCACCGCAGGCCGGGGCACCGTGGCTCTCCGCGCGCGATCTCGGCGTCGCCCGCTGGGTCTGGGAACGCGGGCTGCCGGCAGGCGCCGGCAGCGCACAGCTCGGCGGCGTGCCCGGGACCTTCCTCCCGCTGCGGACGGCACGGGGCCGCGCGGGTGTGCTCGCGGTCCTGCCGCGCCGCGATGGTCGCCCGCACAGCCTCGGCGAGCGCGCGCTGCTGGACACGGTGGCGGGGCTCGCCGGACTCGCGCTCGAGCGTGTCGAGCTGATGGAGGCGCGGCAACGCGCGGTGCTCGACGCGGATCGCGAGCGACTCAAGAGCACGCTGCTCACCTCGGTCTCCCACGACCTGCGGACGCCGCTCGCGACGATCTGCGGGGCCACCGGTGCGCTGCTCGCGTCGGTGTCGACCGGTGTCGACGGCACGGCGCGGGAACTCGCGCAGGCGATCCACGACGAGGCTCGGCGACTCGACGAACTCGTCGGCAACCTCGTCTTCGCCACGCGGCTGGACGCGGGCCGCGTCGAGCTGCGGCTCCAATGGACGAGCGTCGAGGACATCGTCGCCACGGCGGTGCGGCGCAGCCGCCCGCGACTGCGCGAGCATCCGCTGACCGTGAGCGTCGCCGGGGATCTGCCCCTCGTGTCGGCCGATGCCGTGCTGCTCGAACAGGCGCTCGCGAACCTGCTCGACAACGTCGCGCGTCACACGCCGGCTGGGACCGCGGTGTCCGTGTCCGCCGAGGCGACGCCGGTGGCGGTGCTGATCCGCGTGCGCGACGACGGCCCGGGCGTCGCGCTCTCGCGCGAGTCGCGCGACGGCCTCGGCCTCGGCCTCTCGATCTGCAAGGGGATCCTGCGCGCGCACGGCGGCACTGCGGTCGTCGGGGCCGGGCCGCTCGGCACGGGCACCGAGGTGCTGCTCACGATCCCGCGCCCCAGCGAGGCGCCGGCGGTGCCCGCGGAGCCGACCCCGCACGAGGGCCGCCCATGAGCGATGCCGCGCGCATCCTCGTCGTCGAGGACGACGGTTCGATCCGCCGCTTCCTGCGCGCGACGCTGCCGCTGCACGGGTATGTCGCCGAGGAGGCCGCGACGATGCAGCAGGCGATGGTGGCCGTGACCTCGCATCCCCCCGACGTCGTGCTCCTCGATCTCGGTCTCCCGGACGGCGACGGCATCGAGTTCATCCGCACCGTGCGCGGTTGGTCGAGCGTGCCGATCCTCGTGCTGTCCGCGCGGGAGCAGGAGCGCGACAAGGTCGCGGCGCTCGACGCCGGCGCCGACGACTACCTGACGAAGCCCTTCGGCGTGGACGAGCTCCTGGCGCGGATCCGCGTCGCGCTGCGCCACGCCGTGCGCGCCGCGAGCGAGGAGGGAGCGCCGTTCGTCAGCGAGATCGGCGGCGAGCGTCTCGTCGTCGATCTCGTGGCGCGTCGCGTCGAACGCGCGGGAGCCGGCGGCGGAAGCGTCGCCGTGCCGCTCACGCCGACCGAGTTCCGTCTGCTCGCCGTCCTCGTGCGTCATGCGGGGAAGGTGCTCACGCATACGTTGCTGCTGCGCGAGGTCTGGGGTCGCGCACACGAGGGCGATGTGGCCTACCTCCGCGTCTACGTGCGGCAATTGCGCCAGAAGCTCGAGCCGCTGCCCGCGGAGCCGCGCTGGCTCGTCACGGAGCTGGGTGTCGGCTATCGCCTCTGCACCGGCGACTGAGGGGTGGGACGGCCCGATCTTGCGATCCGCGCGCGAACCCGTAAGCCCGAGCGCTCGCAGCATGGTGGATCGCGAACCGGACCGGAACTCGTCGATGCGCGCGGCCGAGGATCTGCTCGCCGCGATCGTCGACCTCGCGGGCGAAGAACAGGCGCTCGCGTTCGCGGCGCTCCGCGCCGCGCACCCGGCGCTCGATGCCGAGCTCTGCGAGCTCTTCGAACTCCATCGACGCCTGCTCGGCCCGCCCGATCCGTCGGTCGCGGACGGCGCGGAGCGCTTCGGGCCCTTCGAACTCCTGCGTCCGCTCGGCAGCGGCGGCATGGGCACCGTGTGGCTCGCCCGTCAGCATCAGGAGGGCGCCGAGCGTCTGGTCGCCCTGAAGATGGTGCGCGCCGCCGCGCTCTTCTCGAAGGATGCGCGCGAGCGGTTCCGGCGCGAGGCGCGCGCGATGTTCCGGGTCGAACATCCGGGCATCTGTCCGATCTACGACGTCGGCGAGATCGACGGCACGCCCTATCTGGCGATGCGCTACGTGCCCGGGCGCTCGCTCGCCGAGCTCATCGCGGCGGCGCGGGCCGGGCGGTCGACACTCGCCGTCGATCCGCAGTCGGAAGACGCGTCGGGCGCGGCTTCGACGCGCGGCTCCGCGCGCGCACGCATCGACGCCGCGCTCGCGCTCCTCGAGGCGATCGCGCGCGCGCTCCACGCCGCGCACGAGACGGGCCTCGTGCATCGCGACGTGAAGCCCGGCAACGTGATGGTCACGCCGCAAGGCGAACCCGTGCTGCTCGACTTCGGTCTCGCACGCGCGACCGGCGAGGCGAGCGACATCACGGTCGCCGGTGCACCGCTCGGCACACCGGCCTACATGTCGCCGGAGCAGGTCGCGGGTCGCCATGCCTCGATCGACCGCACGACCGACGTCTGGTCGCTGGGAGCCACCGCCTACGAGTGCCTCACGCTCGAGGCGCCGTTCCGCGCGGAGTCGCGGGAAGCGCTCTACCGCCGGATCCTCGAGGACGACCCCGTGCCGCCGCGGCGCGTCAACCCGGCGCTGCCGCGCGAGCTCGACGTCGTGCTGGGCAAGGCGCTCGCGAAGGACCCGGCGCGTCGCTACCGCTCCGCGCTCGATCTCGCCGAGGACCTCGCGGCCGTCCGGCTCATGCTGCCGACGAGCGCCCGCCGGGCGTCGCTCGCGGAACGCACCGCGCTCTGGGTGCGGCGCAACCGCGCGGTCAGCGCCTTGCTGCTGCTGCTCGCGATCGCGTTCGCGACGAGCCTGGGCTTCGCGCTCGCCGCGCAGCGACGGGCCGCGGAGGCCGAGGCCGCGCGCCGACTCGCGGAGGACAGCTTCGGCGCGGCGCGGCTCGCGATGGAGCGCGTCGTCCGCGTCGCGCGGGACGAGCTCGCGCGCATCCCCGGCGGGATCCGGTCGCGCCGCGAGATGCTCGCGGCGGCGATCGCGTTCCACGAGCGATTCGTGGAGCTGCGCGCCGACGACGAGCGCCTCGCGAGCGAGGTGCTCGTCGCCTTCGGCGCGATCGCGGAGCTGGAGTACGAACTCGGTGAGTTCGCCGCGGCCGAGCGCGCGCTGCTCGCGGCCGAGCGGCTCGCGGCGGGTTCCGCGAGGAGCGCTCTCGCGACGACGCCGTCGTTCACGGTGCTGGGCGGCATGCGGCTCCGGGGCGCGATCGCGTTGCGTCTCGGTCGCGACGTCGAGGGCCTGGGCCTGCTCGATTCCGCGGTGCATGCCGCGCGTGCGCGGCTCGCCGAGGCCCCGTGGGACGAGGGCGCGCGCTGGAACCTCCAGCTCGCGCTGTCCGAGCTGGCGGATCACCATCTGGGGCGCGGTGAACTCGCGGCGGCGCAGCAGGCGGCGGACGCGGCGCTCGCGACGGTCGAGGAAGCGCACGGTCCGGTCGGCGACGAGGGCCGGGTGCTGCGCGCGCGCTTCGCGGCGCGCGTCGCGATGATCGCCGCGCGCAAGGGTGACACCGCGGCGGCGAGTGCGGGCTTCGAGGCGGTGATCCCGGTCCTCGCGGGACACGCCGAGTCCGCGGATGCCGATCCCGAGGCGTTGCAGGCGCTCGCCGCGATCCTCGATGCGCGCTCGGAGCTGCTCCTGCACGAGGGCCGGACCGCCGAGGGCCTCGCGGATCGGCGCGCGGCGCGCGCGGTGGGGGAGCGGCTCTACGCGCTGGCGCCGCAGGACCATCGCTTCGTCACGCTGTTCGCGGCGACCGAGGCGAATCTCGGTGCGGCCCTCATGAACGTCGGCGAACTCGCGGCGGCGCGTGAGCACGTCTCGCGCGGACGACGGCTCTTCCTCGATCTCGTGGCGCAGCACCATGAGGTGCTCGACTCGGCGCGTCAGGCGCTCGCGGCCGGCGTGATGCTGGGCAACCTCGGTCTGGCCGAAGGCGACCCCGCGGCCGCGCTCGCGGACTTCGAGTCGGTGGTCGCCGCGCACGACGCGATGCCGGAGCTCGCCGAGGACCGCATCGAGGTGCTGCGCTCCGTGGTCCGGGCGCTGGCCTCGATCGGTCGCATCCACCGCGATGCGGGGCGCATCGACGCCGCGGCCGCGGCGTTCGCACGCGCGGAGGGGCTGCTCGCACCGGCCCGGCGCGCGACGGGCGACGATCTCCGGCTCGACTACGACGCCGCGAACCTCGCCGCCGACCGCGCCATGACCGCCGCCTCGCGCGACGAGAATGAGCTCGCCGCGTCGCAGTTCGCGGGAGCCGCGTCGCTGTGGCGCGCGCTCCAGCCGGCGGATCGGCGCGCCCCGCAGGCGCTCGTCCTGGCGGTGCTCAACGCCGCGCGCGCCGTGCTCGCGGAGTCGCTCGCCGATCCGGCGTCCGCCGCGGCGAACGCACGCGCGTGGCTCGCGTGGTTCGCGGCGTTCGAGCCCGCCACGAGCGGGCCGGCCCTGGCGCACGAGCGCTGTCGATGCGATGTCGCCGCGCTGCGCCTGCTCGCGATCGTCGCCGCGGAGGGGGACGCGCGGGCCCGCGCGCAGGCCGCGCTCGACGAGCTGCAGGCGCTGACTCTAGAGGCCGACGTCGAATGGCTCCTCGCGTTGCGGGCCCTCGCGCGCCTCGCGCTCCTCGAGAGCACGCCGCAGGGCGACGACGCGGCGGCGCGCGCGCGGCGGGAACTCGTGGCGTCGTTGTCGCCGCTCGGCGACGCGGCGCAGCCGCTCGACGAATCGACGGCGCCGATCCGCACGCTGCTGCACGTGCTCGTCGCGCGCCTCGCCGCGCTGCCGGCCTCCGCGGACGAGGGACTCGCGACGTCGCTCGCGGCACTGCGCGAGCGACTGCGTCGCACGCGGCATTGAGCGAGCGCTCGCCCTCGCTACGCTCCGGTCGCGTGGCAGCCCGCGCACGCAAGGCCGCTCCGCAGAACCGCGGCCCGGCATCGAGATCGACCCCCCTCGCGTCCCGTCCGGCAGCGAAGTCCAAGGCGCCGGCGCGCGGCAGGCGCAAGGCCGCCGTCGCGGCGGAGCCACCCGTCGCGCGCCACTCCCTCGATGCGCTGTTCCGGCCGCGCTCGGTCGCGGTGGTCGGCGCGAGCCGTCGCGTCGGGAGCATCGGCCGCCAGGTCGTGATGAACCTGGTCGCGGGCGGCTTCACCGGTCCCGTCTACCCGGTCAACCGCAGCGCCGACGTCGTGATGTCGATGCCGTCCTACGACTCGGTGGGCGCGATCCCCGGGCCGGTGGACCTCGCGGTGATCTGCGTGCCTGCCGCGGAGGTGCCGGCGGTCGTGCTGGACTGCGGCAAGCGGGGCGTCGGCGGTCTCGTCGTGATCACCGCGGGCTTCCGCGAGGTCGGGCCGGAGGGCGCGGCGCGGGAGGAGGAGATGATCGCGATCACGAAGCGCTACGGCATGCGCGTGATCGGCCCGAACTGCATGGGCATCGTGAACAACGAGCCCGCGTTCTCGCTCGATGCCTCGTTCACGGCGACGCGCACGCCGCCGGGCGACGTGGCGATGGTGAGCCAGTCGGGCGCGCTCGGCGAGGCGATCCTCGCGGACGCGGCGGCGGCGGGGCTCGGCGTCTCGATGTTCGCGAGCATCGGCAATCGCGCGGACGTGACCGCCGCCGACCTCATCGAGTACTGGGAGCACGCGGAGCAGGTGAAGATCATCCTGCTCTACGTCGAGAACCTCGGCGATCCGCTGCACTTCGTCGAGGTGGCGCGCCGCGTCGGCCGCACGAAGCCGATCCTCGCGGTGAAGGCGGGCCGCAGCGCGGCGGGCGCCGCGGCGGCGGGTTCGCACACGGGTTCGGTCGCCGGTGGCGACCTCGCGATCGACACGCTGTTCAAGCAGTGCGGCGTGCTGCGCGTGGAGTCCTTCCGCGAGATGTTCGCGCTCGCGGCGGCGCTGCTCCGCCAGCCGCTGCCGCGCGGTGATCGCTTCGCGATCGTCACCAACGCGGGCGGTCCGGGCATCCTCGCGACGGACTCGCTGGACGGCTGCGGCATGCGCATCGCGACGCTGCGCCCCCAGACCAACGCGCAGCTCCGGCGCGATCTGCCGCCCGAGGCCTCGATCCTCAATCCCATCGACCTCATCGCCTCGGCCGACGGCGCGCGCTACCGCAAGGCGCTGCGCGCGGTCGTG
Source organism: Planctomycetota bacterium (assembly GCA_020848735.1). Lineage (GTDB taxonomy): Bacteria > Planctomycetota > UBA1135 > UBA1135 > UBA2386 > JACRLW01. The sequence continues at coordinate 14,579 of JADLHO010000123.1, forward strand.
AAGGATCAGGACGTCGACGGCCTGCTCGTCCTCTTCGTGTCGCCGATCATGATCGACGCGGTCGCGGTGGCCGAGGCGATCGTGGAGGAGACGCGCGCGGGCAAGCCGGTGCTCGCGTGCCTGATGGGGCGCCAGCGCGGCAACGAGGCTCTCGCGCACCTCAAGCAGAACGGGATCCCGGTGTTCCGCTACCCCGAGGATGCCGCGCGCACGATGCGCATGCTCGTCGAGCGCATGCGGCGCCTCGCGCGGCAGCCCGGCAAGCGGCCGCAGCTCACGGTCGATCGCGAGGTCGCGCAGGAGATCCTCGACGACCACGCGCCGGGTTGGCTCGCTCCGCTCGAGCTCGAGACGGTCCTGCGCGCCTACGGCGTCCCGTTCGCGCGCTGCCGGCGGGTCAGCACGCCCGGCGATGCGGTCGCCGCGGCGCACGAGCTCGGCTTCCCGGTCGTCTTGAAGGGCGAGTCGCCGAAGCTGCTCCACAAGACGGAGCACAAGGCGGTAATCACGGGCCTGCGCGACGGCGACCAGGTCTACGCCGCCGCGACCGATCTCCTCGCGAGGCTCGGCAAGCGCATGGCGCCGCTCACGCTCGTCGTGCAGGAGAAGGCGCCCGGCCACCGCGAGGTGCTGCTCGGCATGACGCGCGACGCACGCGTCGGGCCGCTCTTCGCCGCGGGTCTGGGCGGCACGCTCGTCGAGGTCCTGCGCGACCTCTCGTTCCGCATCGCGCCGATGGACCAGGACGATCCCGCGGAGATGTTCGCCGCGCTGAAGGGCGCGGCGCTGCTCGGCGAGTTCCGCGGGCAGCCCGCGGCCGACGTCGCGACCGCGTGCGACGCGCTGCTGCGCATCCAGCAGCTCGTGCTCGACTTCCCGCGCATCGCCGAGATCGAGGTGAACCCCTTCATCCTCGACGTGCGGGGCGGCAAGGACTCGCGCAGCCTCGCGGTGGATGCGCGGCTGCGGCTCACCGAGGCGAAGACGAGCGAGGCCCCATGAGCGACGTCGCCCCGCGCTTCACCCTGGTCGTGCCCATCTTCGACGAGGCGGAGAACGTCGGCCCGCTGCTCGACGAGGTCGCCGACGTGCTCGCCGGCGTGACGCCCTTCGAGGTCATCCTCGTCGACGACAAGAGCCGCGACGACAGCGTCGCGCGCATCCTCGCGTGGAAGACGGCGCACGCCGCGGACTGGCTGCGACTCGTCTGCATGGAACGCAACGGCGGCCAGAGCGCCGCCGTGCTCGCCGGCGCGATGCACGCGCGTGGCCCCTTCGTGATGACGATGGACGGCGATCGGCAGAACGACCCGCGCGACCTGCCGCGCATGCTCGAGCTCCTCGAGCGCGGCGAGGTCGACGGCGTGACCGGCATCCGCGCGAAGCGCCGCGACACCTTCGTGCGCCGCGTCTCGTCGCGCATCGGCAACGGCGTGCGCAACTGGCTCACCGGCGATCGCGTCGCGGACTCCGGCTGCGGCATCAAGGGCTACCGCACGGAGCTGTTCCTCGCGGTGCCGCGCTTCAACGGCATGCATCGCTTCATGGCGACCCTCGTCCGCTTCTGCGGCGGGAAGGTCGTCGAGATCGAGGTCAACCACCGGCCGCGCGTCGCCGGTCAGGCGAAGTACGGGATCGGCAACCGCGCGTGGCGCGGCCTCAAGGACTGCTTCGCGATCCGCTGGCTGAAGCAACGCGTGATCCTGCCGCGCGCGCAGGAGCGGCGGGCCTGACGCGATGCGCGTCCTCGTCGTGCGGCTGTCGGCGATGGGGGACGTCGTGCAGGGCCTCGCGATGCTGCGCGCGCTGCGGGCCGCCTTGCCCGCCGATGAGATCGCCTGGGTGGTGCAGCGACCCTTCGCATCGCTGCTCGAGGACCTCGGACTCGCGGCCGTCTTCGCGCACGATCGACGCGCGGGCCCGCTCGGCTATCTGCGCACGGCGCGCGCGCTGCGCGCGTGGCGGCCCGACGTCGCGCTCGACCTGCAGGGCAACTGGAAGAGCGCCGGCCTCGCCTGGGCCTCGGGCGCGCGGCGTCGCCTGGGTTCGCCCCACACCCAGCGTCGCGAGGCGAGGAGCGCCTGGCTCGCGACCGAGGCGGTGTCGGCGGACTCGCCGCACCCCGACGACGTCGCCACGGCCCTCGCGCGCGTGCTCGTCCCCGGCCTCGCGGTCTCCCACGCGCCCGTGCTGTGCGCGCGCGACGACGAGTGCGCGCGCGAGGCGGCGGCGCTGCGGGCGCTGGGCATCGCGCCCGACCGCCCCTTCCGGGTGCTCGTCCTCGCCGATCCGCGCGATCCGCGCGCGTTGCCGGAGGACGAGCTCACCGCGGCCGCGCGGTCCTCGCGCGATCCCGTGCTCGCGCTCGCCGGACCCGACGACGCCGCCGGGCTCGCGCCGGCCGCTGTCCACGTCGTCCGGCACGCGCGCGGCGAGCTGCGACGCCTGATCGCGCTCGGCACGCTCGGGCGGCGCGCGGGGGCCACGGCGCTCGGGCCCGACAAGGGCGCCGCGCACGTGCTCGCCGCCTGCGGGCTGTCGACGACCATCGTGCACCGCACGACCGATCCGGCGCGCACCGGCTCGCGCCACGCGCACGAGCTGCGCGTCGCTCAGTCCTCGAGCGCCGCGATCAGCAGGTCGAGCATGCGGCCGTAGCTCTGCACACCGTCGGCATGACCGGCGCTCTTGAGATAGAGATCGTTCGTCGTCGTCGAGATCGAGCTCAGGACCTTCGTGGCGAGCTGGGGTTGGCCGAGCCAGTAGGCGCGGATCGCGGCGATGTCGCCGGCGATCGCGCGCGGCGCGCCCGTCATCAGCAGCTGGGCCTCCAGGGGATCGACGGCGTGGAGCTCGGCGATCGCGATGCGGTAGGCGTTGAGTTCGCAGGAGTAGCGCGTGAGCGGGTCGCTCGAGCGCGAGCCGACCCACCAGGCGATGAAGTTGGCCTCGTCCTCGCGCGCGTAGCCGCGCAGGTGCGCGACCTCGTGCAAGGCGACGAAGGGCTTCTGCAGGTCGGGCATGTGCTCGTTCACGTTCGGCTCGCCGGTGAAGGGCGAGTAGATGCCGGTGACCGACGACAGCGTCATCAGCCACGAGATCAGGGGCGCACGCAGGGTCGGGCGCGGACCGGCGAGCACCGGCCATTGCGCGCCGGCGGTCTCGTAGGCGTCGGCGATGCGCTCGCGCCAATCGGCGGGGAGGCAGCGATGCACCTCGCCCCCGAGCTCGGGCGGCCGCGCCGCCGCGGCACGCTCGCCCAAGCGGAGGATCGTCTCGGTCAGACGCTCCTTCGAGACCGCCTGCGGGACGAGCCCGAACTGCGTCGCCACGGGGAGTCGCGCGTGGTTGAAGCCCCAGAGCACCACGAAGAGGAAGAGGAGCACGCCGGCGAAGCCGAGGACCTGGGCGAAGGCGCGTGCGAGCAGGTTGCGGAGCCGCCGTTGCCCGCGCCGCCACGCGAGGATGCCGCGCACGGTGCGCAGGCAGGCGATGCCGATCAGGAGCAGGAGCAGCGTCTCACCGAGCGCGATCGGCGAGAGCCGCGCGAGCCCCGCCAGACCGGCCTGCACCCACGGATACACGCCGCGCGCATAGACGCGCTCGACGGTCTCCGGCGCGACGACGCCGAGGAACGCGAAGGCGGCGACGAGCAGGCCGAAGGCGAAGAGCGCGGCGCCGCGGGCGAGCTGCGCGGGGCGGTCGCTGGGGGTCGCGCTGGCGATCGGGTGCTCCGGAGCGCTCATCCGCGGAGTGGAGGGGGCGGTGGCGGGAGCCGCAAGGGAGGCGATCGCCGGTTTCCTTCCGCATTGCCCCCGAGCCCATTGTCTGCCCACCGGACCGGCGCTCAGATCTGCCGGCCTTCGGGGACGACCCGGAGACGGCCCGGGGAGGGCGCCGAGGATGAATCGGAGGATCTCCATGCCAGCGCACAAGCTCGTGTTCGCCCTGACGCTCTCGACGATCCCGATCGTGGCGGCGTGCAATGCGGCAGGCGAAGTGGTCGGGACCGTCGCGACCTTGAGCATCGGCGCGATCGCGGTCGGCCACGACATCGCCCAGACCTACTACGTGGGGGTGCTCGATCCTCACGAGCAGTTGCCCCCGGCCCTCTACCGCATCACGGTGCGCGGACAGTCCTCGGCGGTGAACTCCGTGAAGTTCGCCTCGGGTTGGGTCGATGCGCGTCTGGTCGATTCGCTCGAGACCTCGCTCCGTTTCGACGACGAGGGCCAGGTCGAGCTCGGGGATGCGCAGGGCAAGGCCAAGCTCGAGACCGGGCGCGCGATGTGGCTCTTCGGACCCGAAGGCTTCCGCAAGGCGCCCCGCGATCACCGCCTCGTGATCGTCATGGGCAACGACCCGGGGGCCTTCTTCGAGGCCGTCGACAACGTGCTCGGCGAACTCGATCTCGCGCGGAACTGGGAGCGCGACAGCTCGGCCGGCGGCGCGGCGCTGCGCGTGCTCGAACTGGTCGATCGCCAGCAGCGCGCGACCGGCTCGCTCACGTCCACCGGCAAGCCGGCAGGAGCTGGCCAATGAAGCCGTGTCGTCACCTCGCGCTGCTCGCGCTGCTCCCGCTGGGACTGCTGGGTGCGTCCTGCTCCGTCCTGCGGATCGACGTCGACGTCTACAAGGGGCCGATCGCCAACGAGGAGCAGATCCAGCTCCAGGAGCTCATCGCCCTGGCGATGGGCGCCAAGCC
>JADLHO010000124.1 GCA_020848735.1 Planctomycetota bacterium
CAGTGTCGCCTCCAGCGACCTCGACGCTGATCTCGCGGCGCGCCGAGGCTCGGAGCCGCTTGGGCCTTCTCCTATTCAGAATCGGGAATAGCGAGCGCCTCGCTTCTCGTGGCCCAGGCTCCTAGGCCGCTGGAGTCGATCGTCGGGATGGGGTGCTGGACCCCGCCGGAACGGGCGATCGCCTGCTTCGGGGTCGCACGACATGCGGAGCTGATCGAGTCGCTCGCCGCCTGCGCACTTCGCGCGGACGCCACTTCGATCGCGCGACGGTCGGGAGAGTGCCCAGAGTCGAACACGACGCGGCAGCCAGAGTCGCGCGCCGCGGTTCGGTGCCGGACATCCCGGATCGCGCTCCCGCGTGGCGGGTTTGGAATGCCTCCGGCCAGACTTTCCGGAACCGACACGACTGCCCGCACCGGCGCGTCCCGCAGGCGCTCCACCGCGTTGACGCCCTGCTCGCACCAGGCCTGCAAGATGCCCATGGGGACCGCTGCCGACGGTCCCGCGGCTTCGTCGCCGATGAAAACCCAGTTCCTGCGGCCGTTCGCGACCCGTCGCAACGCGCGCTCGGCGCCGTTGTCGATGATGTCCTCGGTGCGACCGTCTTCCAGGTACCTGGTGCACGCGACCCTGTTCCCGAAGGTGTGCGCGATCGCCTTTCCCATGCGGCTCATCGGCGCAAGCGTCGTCGGCCTGACGTCGAACCACTGCCGGATCTCGTCCAACACCCGCACGGCATGCTCGAGTCGGAGCGCTCGCCGCTGTTGCGGCAACATCCCGCACGCTCTGGTCTCCACGCGGAACGATGATGAGGACAGCATCGAGAATTGCCTGCTGAGTTGGTTCGACGTCGACTTCGCGTCGTCGAACTGCCGCACCACGTGGCTCAAGTGGCCCAGTTCGTTGCGCTCGGTCGGTGGTGCACCGGAACAAGCAGTGGTGTCCGGAGTACACGTCACCCTGCGCGTGGCCGCGGAACTTCCCGAGGACCTCCAGAAGGCCAGCGCTCGAGCGGTCCATCTGGAAGTCGCAGATCACGTTGCCGGACCGACTGCGCCAGACCCTCACGGGCCAAGTCGTGCGCGCGCTACCGGCTGAAATGCGAATGCTGCCGAGGGCAGGCACATCCGACCAAGTCAGCGAGAATGCGCGCCGAATGCCGTGCTGCATGAGGGCGCGCCCAGGCCTGGTTCGTTATCTAATGTCTGACTCGAAGAGTCGCTGACAGAAGGTCGACGTCTACAAGCCCCATGAAGTCATGCTCCATCCCAATGGATGCCGGGACTCCTGACTGGGCGTAAACGTCCATCGCCGCCCGCCTCAACTCGAACGGCTGCAGATTGAATTCTTGTGCCGAGAGCTCGACTTCTGCCCTGCGTGCTTCCCGAAAGGAAAGCTCCAAGTCGTCAAGTGAGCTGCTCGTCCCGGAGAGGACCACCAAGATCCCCTGGAATGGCGATTCGGGGCCGTTCCAGAGACACGCGTAAAACCTCTGATTGCCGGCAACGGATTCAGGAGTATGCCCCGTACGCAGCATGCACCCGCGTCCCTGGCTCAATTCAATCAGAGCATCCCGCATCAACTCGAGGTCTCTCTGCTCTGAAAGCTCCTCTTGGAGCTCGCGGTACTGCCGTCTCAAGTCCCGAGGGATCGGACGAGATCGGATCTTGCGCAGACGCTCCTCGGAATGCTGTATGGACTTCCGCACGGAGTTCTCCGCATGGCGGAGCTCCTGAAGGGTGAGCTGCCGTGTCGGCAGAGACTCCTGTCGTATGACCTCGGGTCCCGCCCCCTGCGGGCGACCAATCACGGAACGTCCGTCCAGGCTCTCGCCAGAGGCCGAGCGACGAACGGCCTCGGCCGGCGGATGCGACGAGGCGGTGAGGAGAAGCTCCTGCGGGGAATGCGCGGGCGTCTCCACCGGCCTGGCTGGCCCGGTCCCGCCGTACCAGAGCACTGTCATGGTTCCGACGAGGGCGATTGCCACGACGGTTGCGATGAAGCGACCAGCTCTCATGGACGTTCAGGAAGTCCTAGGCACTGATTGGTTCCAACCTCATCGCTTCGCGCTCCTCAGTTCAGGCAATTGGCACAACCGAAGTCGATCCTCACCTCGAAGAGCAACCCTCCGCGGTCGTTGAAGAACCTGAGATAGGAACTAGAAGTCCAGGTCCCGCAGACTCCCGAGAGGCCGGGAGGGGGCGACACCTCGTAGACCTTCTCCTCGCCAGGTTCGATGGTACCCCGGGCCTCGACCGGCAATCCTGGATGGTGCAACTGAACCGTGACGGCAGCGCTGCTCTTTCCATCCACGCATTCTGCCGCGCACTCTGCAACGGTGATCCGAAACTTCTTGGTGGTGTAGACGCAGTTCTTGATTGCGCAGTTCGGCGCTCGATCGCACATCCCATGTTCGGGAGTTCCGATATCGGAGAGGAGGGTGAAATCGAAGCACGGCCATGGCCCTTGTCCTGTGACTGTGCAGGTACCGCCTGACCGACTCACTCCTGCGTAGTTCGTGACTGAGCAAACACAATCGTCCAGGAACGTGGCGGACAGCAGGAGTGCGCCGATCATGGCAGAGGTGATGACGCAGAGGCATCTGAGCAATCTCGACACGGTAGGTCATCCTGTCGGTCAGGGTGCCGACTACCAACGCCCGCATCGCGCGGGAGCGCGGAGCCAACACCGCAGGGGTTCGGCGTAGTCTAGAGAGAGAGAGAGAGAGAGAGAGAGAGAGAGTCAAGCCAGCGCCGCGGGCGTCGGCTGGGTTTCGGCCGCTGGACGCCAGTTCGCGGGCAACAGCTCCTCGAGCCCACTGGCGGGATGCGGGCCCATGCGGGTGAGGACTTCGGGCGAATGGGAAGTCAGGCAGCGCCCGATCTCGACCTGGTCGCTGCCGCGGCGATCAGCAGGTCGCCGACTGAGCGCGAGCAGCCTTTCGGAACCGCGACGTGAGCTGCGGCGGGCCATCGCCCTCGGCGGGGCGCTGGAGCACGTCCTTGAAGCGGGACCATGGCCCGATCCCGAGCAGACCGCAGCTGCTCACCAACGAGATTGTGGCGACACATCGGGCGCCGTCGTCGGTGCCGGCGGACGTCCAGTCCTCGCGAGCGACGGCGACACCCCGCACCTGTTCGCTCGGCGCAGCAGTCATCGGTCTCGAGGCGTCCGTCTTGGAAGTTTCGGAAGGCGGATCCCACGGCCGCAGCGCGTAGCCGCTGGCCTGACCGAGCGGACTCTTCGGGGGGGACGCGCGGCTTCAGCGCGCGGAGCCCGAGCTGCTTCGCTTCGCGTTCGATTGCGTGAGGCCGAGCGATCAGCGCCAGCGCGTGGGTGGCGTTCTCCTGGTCCGAGCCCGAGGCGTCGAAGAAGCACCGTCGCGCGTGCGCTCGACGATCGATCTGGGTGATCCGGCCCTCGGTGGACACCGCGTTGTGACCAGAGTGGGCGTCGACCTGCAGGTGGCCACGGTCGTCCAGAAGGATGGCCCGTGGCCTGTCAGCGCCGCGACCTGGGGTGAAGTCGAACACGAGCTCGCGGCGATCCCCAAGGTCGGCCCACAGGAGGCTGCGCCGGTCGCCATGCGGATGCGACGACTCCGGCGACCTGATGCCGCTGTAGTCGCTCGGCACGACCTGTGACGCCAGCACCAAGGACTTCCTCGCCGCCAGGACCGACTGCAGCACGCCGGCGAGGTCCTTCACCCAGTTGCCGAGCGTCGACCCGGCGATCTCCACGCCATGACGAGCGAAGCTGCAGTTCTGCGGTCATAGCGGCAGCAGGTCTTCGTGCTTCACAGCCCCAACCCGAGCGAGCAGCCCAGCCCTCGCCACGCCCCTCGCGATCAGGTGCAGCGTTGCCGGCGGCGTCGCGATGCCAGTCTCCTCGTGCGGATTGCGGGCTTCCCTCAAACGACACGCCTCGATCAACGTCGTCAGCGCCAGCACACGGTCAATGCGCTCGCCGAGTCGTTGCCGCTCTCTCGCGCGAGCAAGCCGACCTGATTGCGACCCCAAATAAAGGCGGGCCACGGCGGCGCCGCGCGCCGCCGGGGCCCGACCCACGACGTAGAGGAACGGTCGTTTCAGCTGCGACCACGCCAGGCGACGAACTGTCGCATCGCCTCGCGGGTCTCGGTGTCCACGAGGGTGGCATCCACGCGGTAGCCGGTGGGCAGCGCCGACACGGCGAATTCGATCCGCCAGGTCGACATGCCACCGGCCTCGGCGGCGGACATCGAAGTCCCGTGCAAGCCCTCGATCTCGTCGAGGGGGCTCGCCGTCAGCAGGTTCATGGTCTGCGCGACCACGCATTCCGCGCGGGATGCGACGCGCCCCGCCTCGAGATCGACCAGTCGGGAACCGAGCAGGCCGAAACCGAAGGCGAAGGACGCCGCCACCGCGGCGGACGTGCAAAGGACCGCGAGAAGGCCCAACACACCGACTCGCCGCGCCCGCGACTGCGCCCGACGGAGATCGGGCGAAGCGTGCGGACCCGAGCGCTCGGCGGGCGCCGGCCGACCGGTCCTGCTCCCTGGTTGAGCTTGCCTCGTGTTCACAAACGCCTCATCGACGAGCTCGCTGTCGAACGAGAGCACGGCGTCTCGCGCGGATTGCCGCCGCGGACGACAGACGCGCCACGCGCCGATGCGATGGGGCACGGCCCAGGTCTCCGCGCGGGACCGCGCGCTCAATCCTCGAGCACGAGTTCGCGACGGCCGGCGACGACGAGCCCGGGGAAGCTCTCGGGCACGGGCGGCGCCCCACCGCGCGCGCGGCGCACGTGCAGGTCCACGAGGCGCGGAGCTCCCACGAGTTCGTGAGCGGCCCCGGCCGCGAGCTCGTGCCAGCGGCCGCCATCGACGCGGACGCGCCAGGGCCGCGTGGCATCCGCGAGCCGCACGACGAGCGTCGCCGGCGTTTCGATCTCCGGCGGCAGGGACGGAAGACGCAGCTCGCGATCGGCGGGCAGCGCCGCGAACGGCATGACGAGGACCGGCGCCCCTTGCACGCGCACGACGAGCTCCGCGTCGCGCGCCGTGGGTTCCCGGATCGCGGCGCGACCTTCGTCGTCGCCGTGGGTCACGCTCGCGCTGCCCGCGATCGACAGGGCCACTCCCGACAGCGGCCGGCCTTCCGCATCGAGGATGCGCACCGGGCCGCGCGCGAGCGGCTCGCCGACGAAGCGCAAGGCGCGCTCGTCGGACGAGCCGCGGCTGCGGAGCGCTTCGCCGAAGGCGAGTTCGTCGTGCACCGCGGCAAGCGCGAGGGAGAGCCCCTCGGGCGCGTCGTCGAGCGTGGCGCGGCCCTGGTCGTCGAAGGCATGACGGCCCTCGAGCACGCGCCAGAAGCCCGCGTGGGATTCGCCCGCGGTGTCGCCGGGCCAGGGCCGCGCATGCCAGCGGGCGCGCGCGGGCGAAGACGTGACCGCGACGAGCACGAGCTCGCGCGGCACCGCGCGGGGCAGCGTGAGGACGAGCTCGGCGAGACCGGCCTCGGGCACGTCGACGCGGCGCACGACGGCGGCGTGTCCCGCGGCCCGCGCGCAGAGCGGCAGCGCCTCGCCCGCGGCGAGTTCGAGCTCGAAGCTGCCGTCCTCGCGCGAGCGGCTCGTGCGCAGGTTCGACGCGGCGTCGATCTCGCCGGCCCAGAGTTCGGCGTCGGCGAGAGGCCCTCCGGCGGCGTCGAGCACGCGCCCGCGGACGAGTCGCCGCGGGCCCGCGCTCACGACCAGCGTCTCGTCGTCGCGCAGGTCGAGCTGCCGGCACAGCGAACTGCCATCGGCGAGCCAGAAGCGCACGAGCTGCCGACCGCGCGGCCTGCCCAGGGGTGGACCGTCGACGGCGAGCCGGGGCCAGGCGGGGACCGCGAGCGCGCGCGCGACGTCGAGGCGCGTCGTCGCGCGCATGAGTCGGGCGAGCGGTTCCTCGGCGTCGGCGGGCAGGAGCCTGGCCCGCATCACGAGCTCGAGCTCGACGTCGAGTCGCTCGCGCTCGGGCTGCGGCGGAACGGGCTGCGGTGCGACGGGCTCGGCCGGACGCGTCTCCCCCACACCCGACCCGGCCGGCGACGTCAGGCCCGGGTCGCCCGCCGGCGGTCCACCGCGCGCGTCGTCGCCGAGGACCCAGAGGACCCAGGCGAGCGCGGCGACGACGAGCGCGATCAGAGCGGCATGCACGACGCGGGAGGACACCGTGGGCGAGCATAGTCAGGCCCGTCGCCGCGGTTGGTTCTTTCGAGGGCGTGGAAGGCGCACGAAGATCCGCCCCTCGAATGAGCGTGTTGCGCGTCGCCCTCGACTACCGGCCCGCCCTGCTCGGGTGCTCGGGGATCCCCCGCGCGGTCCGGGAGCTCGCGCGTGCGCTCGGTGCCCTCGCCGAGCCCGGCCTCGAGCTGCACCTCTTCGGTCACTCGTTCGCGCGCGGCGCGGCGGCGACGGCCCCGCCGGGCACGCGCCTCCACCGCACGCGCCTGCCGGGACGCGCCTTGCCCTGGCTGCGGCGGCTCGGCCTGCCCGCGGAGCGCCTCTGCGGCGGCGCCGCGGTCTTCCACTGGACCGACTTCATCCACCCGCCGCTCGGCGCGCGCACGGCCGCGGTGCTGACGCTCCACGACTGCGCGTTCGCGGTCGACCCCGCGCTGCACGGCGAGGATGCCGCGGTGCTGCGCGCGCGCACCGAGCGCGGGATCGCGCGCGCGCGGGTCGTCGTGTGTCCGACGCACGCGGCCGCGCGCGATGCCGCGCAGTGGCTCGCGGTGCCCGAGGCGAAGCTCCGCGTCGTGCCCTTCGGCGCGGACCACGCGCTCGCGCCGGTGAGCGCCCCGCATCCCTTCGGCGGCGAGGACTACGTACTCGTGCTCGGCACGCTGGAGCCGCGCAAGAACCAGCTGCGCGCGCTCGCCGCGTGGCGCGCCCTGCGCGAACCGCGACCGCGGCTCGTCGTCGTCGGACGTCGCGGCTGGTGCGACGACGAGATCGTGAGCGCGCTGCGCGACGCGGTGAGCCGCGACCGCGCGCTCTGGTTCGATGCGGCCGACGACGCGACGCTCGCCGTGCTGCTCACCCACGCGCGCGTGCTGCTGTACCCCTCGCTGCTCGAGGGCTTCGGCTTCCCGCCGCTCGAGGCGCTGCGACGCGGAGTCCCCGTCGTCGCCGGCGACACGCCGGCCCTGCGCGAGACCTGCGGCGAGGACGCGTACTTCTGCGCACCGCGCGATGTCGACGCGATCCACGCCGCACTCGAGCGCGCCCTGCACAGCGATGCGTGCGATGCGTCGGCGATGGCCGCACGCCGCGCGCGCGCGGCGGCGTTCCGCTGGGAAGACTGCGCGCGGCGCCATGCCGCGATCTACCGCGAGGCCGCGGCGTGAGCCTCGAGGCGACGATCGTCTTCGACGGCGGCATCCTCGGCGCCGGTCCACCGACCGGCGTCGCGCGGGCCTTCCTCGACGCGCTCGCCGCCTACGCCGCGACGAGCACCACGCCGCCGCTGCGGCTCCTGCCGCCGCAGGCGGAAGGCCAGGGCCTCGCGCACGTGCGCGAGCTCCGCAGCGCGTGCGTCGCGGGCCCCCTCGCCCGCCAGCTCCGCCTGCCCGCGCTGCTGCGCGCGCTCGGTGCCGAGCTCTTCCACGCGCCGATCGCGGCGATCCCCTGGCGCGCGCCCTGCCGCACGATCGCGACGGTGCACGACCTGCCCTGGCGTGCGCGCGATCTCTCCGGCGAACCGGGCTGCGGCTGGCGCGCGCGCTTCGCGGTGCGCCGCGCGGTCGCGCGCGCGGACCTGGTGATCGTTCCCTCGCGCGCCACGGAGCGCGATCTGCGCACCGAGTGCCCGACGCCGCGCGCACGCATCGCCGTCGTCGCGCATGGCGTGCCTGCCGCGCCCGACCAGACGCCGAGCGCACACGACGGCCCCTTCCTCGCGCTCGGCGACGATCGGCCGCGCAAGAACCTCGCGCGCCTCGCGGCGGCCCACGCCCGCGCGCGGCATCTGCGACCTTCGTTGCCCGCGCTCGAGTTCGTGGGCCCGCGGCGACGCGAGGCGAACGCCGGCTGGGTGAGCGAAGCCGAGAAGCACGCACGGCTCGGGCGCGCACGCGCGCTCGTGCACGTCTCGCTGCACGAGGGCTTCGGGCTGCCGCTGCTCGAGGCGATGGCCCGCGGCACACCGGTGTTGTGCAGCGACCGGGCGAGCCTGCCCGAGCTCGCGGGCGATGCCGCGCTCGTCGTCGATCCGACCGACGTCGAGGCGATCGCCGCGGCCCTCGTGAGGATCGACGCGGACGAAGCGCTCCGCGCGCGACTCGTCGCCGCGGGTCATGCGCGGGCGGCGGCGTTCCCTCCGGCGGCGACGGCGGCCGCGTGGCGACGGCTGCATGAGGACCTGCTGCGATGAGCATGAAGCGCCGCTACGTCGCCGCGAACCTCACGCTCGACGAGGCACCCTCGGGCGCGACGCGGCGTCTCGTCGCGCTCCTGCGCGAGATGCCGGCCCTGCTCGAGCCCGGGGAGTCGGTCGCGCTGCTGACGAACCGCTCCGCGCCGCTGCCCGATCTGCCGGCCGACGTGCAGGTGCATCGCGTCGCGATCCCGGCGCGGCCCACCTGGCGTCGTGCGCTCGGCGAGCGGCTGCGCCTCGGTGCCGCACTCGACGAGCTCGGCGCGGACCTCGTCGACCTCGGCACGCTGCCCGTGCCACGCGGTCTGCGTTGCCCGGTGGTGCTGACGATCCACGACGTCCGCGATCTCGATCCGACCTTGCGCCGTCACCCCGCCTGGCTCGCGCGCCGCGTGCTGCGGAGCTCGCTGCGCCGGACGCACGCGCTCGTCGTGCCGAGCAGCTTCACCGAGCACGAACTCCGCCGCGCGACCGGAGGCTTCCTCCCGCCGCTGCGCGTCGTCGCCGGCGGGGTCGAGCCACGCTTCCTCGCGGTGCGACCGGCGCGCAGCGTCGGTCGCGGCTACTTCCTCCACGTCGGACACCTCGAGCCGCGCAAGAACCTCCTGATGCTGCTCTCGGCGTACGGCGCCTTCCTCGAGCTCTCGGGTGAGCCCTACGACCGTTGGCCGCGGCTCGTCCTCGCCGGCCGCGACGCCGGGGCGCGGGCCGAACTCGCCGAGCGCGCCGCGATGCTCGAGCTGACGGGTCACGTCGACTTCGCCGGGGTCGTCGACGACGCGGGCCTGCCCGAGCTCTATGCGGGTGCCCACGCGGTGCTGCTGCCCTCGTTGCACGAGGGCTTCGGCCTGCCGGCACTCGAAGCGCTCGCCGCCGGCGTGCCCCTCGCCGTCGCCGATGCCGGCGCCCTGCCGCAGCTCGTCGCGGAACACGGCATGGTGCTCCCCGCCGAGGACGCCACGGCCTGGACCGAAGCGCTGCTCTGGTTCGCGCAGACACCCGACACGCCGACGGCCGTCGCGGCGCGCAAGCAGCACGCCGCCGAGCGCGTCTGGACCAACGCCGCGGCCCAGTTGCTCGAGGTCTGGCGCGCGACGGAGACCTGAGCGCGCGGGACGCGGTCCTCAGGACGAGAGGAACTGCATCGCGAGCCAGCCGAGTCCGGCCGCGACCGCGAGCCCGAGCACGACGACACCCAGGCGTCGCAGGCCGCCGAGCTGCCCGACGTCGTCGCGCAGGACTCCGCCCTTCTGCGCCTTCGCGCTGAACTGCAGGACGCCGCCCTTGCGCTCGGCGGCGGCGGCCGCCGCGGGCGCTCGCGCCGGGGCCGCAGGGCCGCTCGCGCTCGTGGGTGCCGCAGGCGCCGGCGCGGGCTTGCGCACGGCGACGACCTCGTCGTCGGCGAACTCGATGAGATCCAGATCGCGTGGCTTCGCCGGCGCGCTCGGCGGCGCGGCGCTCGCCTGGGGAGCCGGAGCCGGCGGCGGCACTCTCGGGGCGGGCGGGGGTGGAGGCGAGGGCGCCTTCGGCGCCTCGTCGTCGCCGAAGAGGTCCTCCCCAGCGCCGGGCATGGCTGCGCCGGGCATGGCTGCGCCGGCGCTGGGCTTCGCGGCGCCCGGCGCCGGACCCGCGCGGTAGGTCAGCTCGAGGCGACCGACCGTGATCACGTCGCCGTCGCGGAGGAGGCGACGCTGCACGCGCGTGCCGTTGAGCAGGGTGCCGTTGCGGCTCTCGAGGTCGACGATCTCCACGACGCCGACCTCGACGACGAAGCGCGCGTGGTGGCGCGAGGCCTTCTCGTCCTCGAGCACGACCCCGCAGTCGGCGGCGCGGCCGATGATCAGGCCGTCGACCACGGGCACGCTCCGCCCGCCCTTCAGTTGGATGGATCCGCTCACGTCGCTGGTCCTGCGCGCAGTCTGGCGCCGGGCGTCCGCGTCACGTTCGTCGTGCGCGGCGCGTTCCGACGCGGGGCGAGGATAGCATCCGCGCGCGTGAGCTCCGCATCCGTCTCCGCCGTGAGCGACGCGCGCGAAGGAGTCGTCCCGGCGATCGAGATCCGCGGTCTCGACGTGCGCTTCGGCCGCGGCTCGCGACGTGCGCCGACCGTGGAAGCGCTGCGCGGGGTCGAGCTCCATGTCGCGCCCGGCGAGATCGTCGGCCTGCTCGGTCCGAACGGTTCGGGCAAGACGACCCTGCTGCGCGTGCTCTGCGGCGACCTTCGGCCGTCGGCCGGTGAGTTGCGCGTGCTGGGGCGCGCGCCCGCGGACCGCGCGCTGGTGCGCCGGGTCGGGTTCCAGCCCGACGAGCCGCCGCCCTTCCCCGCGCTCTCGCCGCGCGAGATCCTCGCCCATCTCGCGGTGCTCGCAGGGCTCGAGCGGGGGCCGGCGCGGGTCCGCGCGGGAGAGCTGCTCGAGCGACTCGGGCTGGGCAAGGTCGCCGACCGCGCGCTCGGCGGCTTCAGCACGGGGATGAAGAAGCGCACGGCGATCGCCTGCGCCCTCGTGACCGGGCCGGAGCTGCTGCTGCTCGACGAGCCGACCTCGGGGCTCGATCCGTCGGGATCGCTGCTCGTGCTGGAGCTGCTGCGCGAGCTCGCCGATCGGGGCGCGACGATCCTGATGGCCTCGCACCGCCTCGACGAGGTGGAGCAGCTCTGCGGTCGCGTCGTGGTGCTCGCCGGCGGTCGCGTGCGTCGCGACGGCACGCTCGACGCGCTGCTCGGCGGTGGCACGGACGCCCTCTGCCTCCGCGGGGCCGACGCCGCGCTGCGTGCGCGCCTCGAGGCCGAGGCACGTGCGCTCGGTGCCGAGGTCGTCGGCTGGACGACGCCGCGGCGGCATCTCTTCGAGCTGCTCCGCGAGCTGGAGCGCGGCGCGTGATCGCCCGCACGTCGACGATCGCCCTGCTCGTCTGCCGCGGCTTCGGCTGGCGCGCGCCCGCGTGCGCGGCGCTCGTGTTGGGACTCGCGCTCGTCGCGGCGCGGCTCCATCCAGAGGTCGCCGACGAACCGGTCGACACCCGCGTGGGCTGGCTGCACGTCGCGCTCTGCCTGCTCTCCGCGTGGCTCGTCGCGCGCTGCATCGAGAGCTGGCCCGGCTTCGGGCGCGAGCGGAGCGATGGGCTCTGGACGCGCCGCCTGCGCCTGGGCGCGCTCGACGGCGGCGGCGCCGCGCTCGCGAGCACCCTCGCCGTGCTGCTGCCGCTCGCGGTCCTCGTCGCGATCGCGTTCGACGCGCTCGGCCGACCCGGCCGGGAGGCCGCGCTCGTGACGCGGGCCGTGTTGGAGGTCGCCGCCGACTCGCCCCTGCGACTCGATGCCCGGCGGCCCCGGGTCGAGCTCGAGCTCCCGGCCGCGACGGCGGCGGAGACCCTCGTGCTGCGCCCCGCGCCCGTGCTCGGTCGCGCGCCGGGCTCGTACTCCTGCGTCATCGAGGTCCTCGTCGACGGCCGCCCCCATCCCGCGAGCCCGATCACCGTGGAGCTCGCCTCGCCGGCGCTGCGCTTGCCGATCGCGGGCACGGTGCAGCGGGTGAGCCTCGTGCTGCGCGAGGGCGGGTTGCCGCTCGAGTGGCCGCTCGGCACCGCGGTGCTCACCAGGCGCTCGACGACGCCGCGCTGGCTCTCGGCGGCGCTGACCGGGCTCGCGACGCTCGGCGACGTCGCGCTGACGCTCGCGCTGCTCGTGCTCGCGCGTCGCGCGCTCGCGACCCCGCTGCTCCACGCCCTGGCGCTCGCGACGCTCGCCGTCCTCGCGCTCTCCGGACGCAGCCCCCTCGATGCGGCCGCCACCGCCCATGCGCGCGACCAATGGAGCTTCGATGCCGCGACGGGTGCCGCCCTCACGCGAGCGCTGCTCCTGAGCGGAGTCCTCGTGTCGGTGGCCGCCGCGAGCGCTACCCTGCGCAGACGTTGAAGCGCGTCGTCCTGCTCACGGCCTCGGCCGCCTGCTTCGTGGGAGCCGCCGTCCTGCCCGCCGTCTTCCCCGCCGGGGAGCAGGGCCGGGCAGCGCGCGCGCGGCGCGACCCCGGGCGCTTCATCCGCGAGATCACGCGGCCCTTCGTGCTGCCGCAGCTCTGGTCGAAGCTCGCCGATCCGGTGCTGCGCGACGATCCGGCGGAGACGGTCGCGACCCTGCGCCTCGTCGCCGCGCTGGTGCCGGAGTGGCTCGACGGGACCATCGAGCTCGCCTGGCGTCAGGCGGTCGAGCTCGGCCGCGAAGCGGGAGAGCCCGGTCTCGCCGCCGCCAGGCTGCGCAGCGCCGAGCGCTGGCTCGACGAGGCGGCGCAGGCCCGGCTTCGCGAAGCGGGGGGAGCCGCGGCCGCCGCCGAGCTCTGGCTCACCGCCGCGTGCATCCTGACCCTGCGCGCCGACCGGGATCCCGCGCTCGCCGCGCGCTACCGGGAGCAGAGCGGGATCGACGCGCTCGAGCGCGCGGGCGAGCTCAGCGACCGCGCCGCGCAGATGGTCGAGGATCAGGCCATCGAGGCGCGCGCCGCGCACGCGGCAGTGCGGGTGGTCGCTTCGGCCCTGCGCGCGGGCCAGCTCGATCGGGCGCAGGACCTGCTCGATTCCGCGACGGTCCGGCTGGCAGCGCTGCGCGAACGTGAAACCACCGCCCGGGCCCTCGCCGCCCTCCGACGACTGCCACCGCTGCGGCAGCTCGTCGGGGATCCGGCGCTCGCCCGAGGCTTCCGCGACGACCCAGACCTCGCCGAGATCGTTCAGGCGATCGAGGCGCTGGCGACGAAGAGAGGCTGATCGCGCCGGATGTTCGACTGGCTCGTCGCCACCTTCAGCTCGCATCCCTACGCCGGTTGCGCGCTCCTCTTCCTGCTCTGCGGGCTGGGCCTGCCCCTGCCGGAAGAGATCGTGCTGCTCTTCGCGGGCTACGTCTGCTTCGAGGGGCTCGCAGACCGCGAGGCGATGATGGCGGTCTGCTGCAGCGCGATCCTGCTCGGCGACGTCATCCCGTTCTTCCTCGGCCGTCGCTATGGGCCGCGGCTCCTGCGCATCCGGCTGCTGCGCATCCTCATCACGCCGCAGCGCCTCGCGCGTTTCGACCGCTGGTTCCGCCGGCGCGGTGAGCTGGTCGTGTTCTTCTCGCGCTTCATCGCCGGCATCCGCGTGGTCTGCTACTTCACCGCGGGGACCATGCGGATGGCCTGGCTGAAGTTCCTGGCCCTCGACCTCGCCGGGATCCTGCTGATCGGCCCCCTGCTCGTCTGGGTCGGCCATCACTACGGCGGCACGATCCGCGCGGCGATCGCGAGCGTGACCAAGGTCGAGCGCGGCATCCTCATCGGCGCGCTCGCGGCCGGCGTGCTGGTCGGGGGCTGGTACTGGCTGCGGCGGCGTCGCACGCAGCGCATGCTGGTCGGCGAACCCGCCGAGACCTTCGTCGAGCCCTCGAGCCCGGTGCAGGCCGAGGGCCTCGCTCCGCCGACGGGCAACGCCGAGGACGGTCGGCGGGCGCCCGCGGCCGAACTCGGGGATGGCGAGCGTCCGCCAGCCCCTTGACAAGCGGTGATCCGCTTCGCTTGAGCCGCGCGGAGGGCCCCGCTATGGTCCTCCGCCCTTCGAGCGCGCCGCACCGGGCCCGGATGCGGCACCCCGCAACGCTTGCCATCCCAGCCCATGAACTGGATCTACATCCTCTCGCTGATCGTCGCCCTCGTCGCGGTGGGCATCGCGGTCTCTCTCTACAAGGCGATCATGACGAAGGATCCGGGCACGGACCGGATGCAGGAGATCGCGCGCGCGGTGCAGGAAGGTGGGCGAGCCTTCCTCCACGCGGAGTACCGCTGGCTGGCGATCTTCGTCGCGGTGATGTTCCTGCTGATCTCGGTCGGCGGCGCCGGCTTCGGCATCCGCACCGCGATCGCCTTCGCCTTCGGCGCCATCGCCTCGGCCACCGCCGGCTACTTCGGCATGCACACCGCCACGCGGGCGGCCGTGCGGACGACGCAGGCCGCGCGCACGAGCCTGATGGGCGCGCTCGACATCTCCTTCAAGTCGGGCTCGGTGATGGGGCTCACCGTCGTCGGACTGGGACTCGCGGGCATCGCGATCCTGGTCCTCGTGTACGGACAGAGCGAGGCAGCGATCGAGCAGGTGCTCGGCTTCTCGTTCGGCGCCTCGTCGATCGCGCTCTTCGCGCGCGTGGGCGGTGGCATCTACACGAAGGCCGCGGACGTCGGCGCGGACCTCGTCGGCAAGGTCGAGGCCGGCATCCCCGAGGACGATCCGCGCAACCCCGCGACGATCGCGGACAACGTCGGCGACAACGTCGGTGACGTCGCGGGCATGGGCGCCGACCTCTTCGAGAGCTACGTCGGTGCGATCATCGCGACGCTCGTGCTCGCGACCGAGCTCGGCACGCCCGAGAACACGCCGGGCCTGCTCGCCTATCCGATGTTGCTCTCGGCGATCGGCATCCTCGCGTCGTTCGGTGGCACCTTCTTCGTGAAGACGAACGACGAGAAGCTGGTCGGCAAGGCGCTGCACCGCGGGCTCGTGATGGCCTCGGTGATCCTGGCCGTCGCGATGGCGGCCGTGACCCCGCTCGTCGCCCCGACGCCGGGCGGAGTCAGCATGTGGAACGTCTACCTCTCGATGCTGATCGGCCTCTTCGTCGGCGTGCTCGTCGGCCAGACGACCGAGTACTACACGACCAAGGAAGGCAAGCCGGTCGCGTGGATCGCGGAGCAGAGCAGGTCGGGCGCGGCGACGAACATCATCGCGGGCCTCGCGGTCGGCATGAAGTCGACCTGGGTGCCGGTGCTCTTGATCGCGGTCGGCATCTGGGGCTGCTCCGAGCTCGCCGGCATCTACGGCATCTGCATCGCCGCCGTCGGCATGCTCGCCACCCTCGGCATCTCGCTCGCGATCGACGCCTTCGGCCCCGTCGCGGACAACGCCGGCGGACTCGCGGAGATGGCGGAGCTGCCGCCCGATGTCCGCGTCCGCACCGACGCGCTCGACGCCACCGGCAACACCACGGCGGCCATCGGCAAGGGCTTCGCGATCGGCTCCGCCGCGCTCACCGCGCTCGCGCTCTTCAACACCTACCAGACCAAGGCCAGCAAGGCGGGCGCGGGCGTGCTCGCCCTCGACAACTCGCTGGTCGTCATGGGCATGCTCATCGGCGCGATGCTGCCCTTCCTCTTCTCGTCGATGGCGATGAGAGCGGTGGGTACCGCCGCGGGTGCGATGGTCGACGAGGTGCGTCGTCAGTTCCGGGAGATCCCCGGGATCATGGAGGGCAAGAACAAGCCCGACTACGCGCGCTGCGTGGCGATCTCGACGGAGGGCGCCATCAAGGCGATGGCGGCCCCCGGCCTGCTCGCGGTCGTGGCCCCGGTGCTGGTCGGTGTGATCTTCGGCAAGGCCGCGGCCGCGGGCCTGCTCGCCGGCGCACTCGGCTCGGGCGTGATGATGGCGCTGTTCATGGCCAACGCGGGCGGCGCGTGGGACAACGCGAAGAAGTTCATCGAGGGTGGCGCCCACGGTGGCAAGGGCAGTCCGACCCACAAGGCCGCCGTCACCGG
Source organism: Planctomycetota bacterium (assembly GCA_020848735.1). GTDB lineage: Bacteria > Planctomycetota > UBA1135 > UBA1135 > UBA2386 > JACRLW01. The sequence goes on from JADLHO010000124.1 coordinate 15,952, forward strand.
CGACACCGTCGGCGATCCCTTCAAGGACACGGCCGGTCCTTCGATCAACATCCTCATCAAGCTGATGTCGGTCGTCGCCGTGCTCGCGATCCCGCTCTTCACGAAGTGAGGCGTCGGGGCGCGCCCGCCCCGCCTCGCGACACGACCCTCGTCCGGCTCGCGCCGTACGGGGGTCGTTGCGTTCTGGGGCCGCGCATCCGAGCTCCGCGGCAGCCCCCCCCCTATCCATCCCGGACGCGCGGGCTATCCTCCCCGCCTGTCCCCAACCGGAGAAACGCCGATCGAACCCCGCGAACTGGCTTTGTTCGTCGCCGACCTCATCGACGAGCGGCAAGCCGACGACATCGTGATCCTCGACGTGTCCGGACCGTTGGCCATCGCCGACTGGTTCGTGATCGCGACCGCGAAGAACCCGCGCCACGCCCAGGCGATGGCGCGTGAGATCCTGAAGGCCGCCAAGGCCCAGGGTTCGACGCAACACCGGATCTCCGGCCTCGAGGACGAGGGCGGCTGGATCCTCATCGATCTCGACTGGGTGGTCGTGCATCTGCTCGTCGCCCAGAAGCGCGCCTTCTACGACCTCGAGGCGCTGTGGCGGGATGCCCCGAGGCTCCCCTTCACCGCGCGCGAACGGACCGCGACGCCGGCTCCCGAGCCCGGCCCCACCTGGCCGCGCCCGATCCAGGCGTTCTGATCCGGCCGGCCCGGGAGCGAGCGCGGGCGCGGGCGCGCCGACTCGACTCAGCTTTCTCGGGCAACCGAACCGAAGGACGACCCGCAGGGAGACACGATGGCTGAGCTCGAATGGAGGGACTTCGCTCCCGCCGTCTTCGACGAGGCACGGCGCAGGGAGCGCCCCGTGCTCATCGTGCTCACCAAGCACTGGTGTCCCCACAGCAAGGCCCTGCTCGAGCAATCCTTCGCGTCCCCGGAGGTGCTGCGCGCCTGCAGCGACGAGTGGCTCACCGTGAAGGTCGACGCCGAGCGTCGCCCGGACGTCAACGAGCGCTACGGCACCGGCGCCTGGCCCTCGATCGCCTACGTCACGCCCGACGGCGAACTGCTCGCACAGGATCGCTTCCTCGACGGCGCGGAGCTCGCCGATCGCCTGCGCCGCGTCGCGCGCTACTTCCGCGAGAACCGGGATCGGATCCGCGCCGGCATCGAGAGCCTCTGGGCGCAGCGTGAGAACCGCGAGGAGCTGCGCGCGCAGCGTGCGGGGCGATTGAACCGGCAGATCGTCGAGGACGTCGTCGCCGCCATCTACGAGAAGTTCGACCACCGCTACGGCGGCTGGGGTGAAGGCGCCAAGTTCCCGCTGCCCGAGGCCATCGACTTCGCGCTCGTGATGGTCGGCAAGCGCGACGAGGAACACATGCGCGAGGTCGTCACGCTGACGCTCGATCGCATGATGGAAGGTGCGATCCACGATCACGTCGACGGCGGCTTCTTCCGCTACTCGAAGACGCCCGACTGGCGCACGCCCGAGTTCGAGAAGCTGCTCGACGCGAACGCGATGCGCCTGCGCAACTATCTCGAAGCCTGGCAGCTCCTCGGCAAGCCCGAGTACCGCGCGGTCGCGCAGGGCATCGTGCGCTGGATGCGCGAGTTCATGCTCGACCGCGACACGGGCGCGTTCTTCGGCAATCAGGCCGCGGATCCCGAGTACTACGCCCTCGGCGCGACCGGTCGGAAGTCGCGGCGTCCGCCGCGCGTCGACCGCACGATCTACACGAACGCGAACGCGACGACGGTCTCGGCGTTGCTCAAGGCCTCGGTCGTGCTCGACGACCCCGGGCTGCGCACGCAGGCGATGACGACGCTGCGCTTCCTGCTCGACCACCTGTACGACGCGCACGACGGCGTCTTCCACTACTGGGACGGCAGCTACCACCTGCCCGGCATGCTCTCCGATCAGGCCTACCTGATCCGCGCGTTGATCGACGCGTCGCAGCACAGCGGCGATGCCGACCTCCTGCTGCCCGCCGAGCGCATCGCGGAACAGGCGATCGCGCGGCAGAAGGCGCAAGGCGGCGGGTTCTGGGACATCCTGCACGACCAGCGCCAGCACGGTTCGATGCGCCGCCGCAACCGCAGCATCCTCGAGAACTCGGTGATGGCGGAGGCCCTGCTGCGGCTCTCCCTGCTCTCGCGCCGACCCGAGTTCCACGACGAGGCCGTGGCGACGCTCGAGGCCTTCGTCGGCGACTACAAGGAGTACGGCTACTACGTCGCCGGCTACGGTCGCGCGGTCGACCTGATCTTCTATCAGCCGATCGCGGTGACCATCGTCGGCGACCGCGACTCGGCGGAGGCCGATGCGCTGCGGCGCGCGGCGCTCGCGCAGTACGTGCCTTCCCGCGTCGTGCAGATGCTCGATCCCGCGCACGACCCGATCCTGCTCGGACGTTCGGGGTTCGCCGTGGAGGCGCAACCGGTGGCGCACATCGCACTCGGCTTCGAGGAACGTGCGGTGGCAAGGAGCCCCGCGGAGCTGACGCAGCGCATGATGGAGATCGAGCGCGGCCGGCGTTGAGCGTCCAGGCGCGGCACGGCGGATCGCCCCGCTGCGGATCGGCGAGATAGCATCCCGCGGCTCGCGTGCGGAGCGCGACCCTCTCCTCCTCCTCGTCATGACCCAACGTCTCGTCCGGGGTCTGCTCGCCGTCGCGCTGCTCGCCGGCGTCGGCATCGCCCTCTCCCGTTCCGTCCGGATCCAGGATCCGCTCGAGCCCGATGGCCCGCTCGCGTCACGCGTACCGGCAGGTCCTGCGCGCACCGCGACGCTGATGCTCACCGTGCAGCTCGACGCGAACGGCGTGCACGTGCTGCAGGCGACGCGCAAACCGGACCTCGAGTGGGTCGCGCGACGGAACGACGCGCAGCTCGTGCATCGCTGGACGATGCGCGACGCCCTCGGAGCCGTGATCGCCACGGGCGGCTTCGACCCCGCGCGGATCTGTCTCGACCCAGCGCACGTCGGCCGAGGACCGCACATGGAGGGCGACGTGACGATCCCGCACGTCGATCACACGAACCTGAAGGTCCCCGACCTTCCGGCCTTCGATCGCCTCGAGTTCACGCGACTCGTCGACGGTGTCGAGCAACCCTTCGGCGTCGCCAGCAAGCGCGCCCTCACCCTGCGCTGAGGAGCCGACGCGATGAAGAAGCCGTCCGTGATCTTCGGCGCCATCCTCGGTGTCGCCCTCGCCCTCCCGCTCCGCGCGCAGACCGTCACGACCGTCGTGAACAACGGCCCCTCGGCGGAGCTCTACGACATGGTCTTCCTGGGTGACGGATACACCGCCGCGCAGCAGGCCCTGTTCAACCAGGACGTCCTCGACGTCATCAGCTACTTCCGCACCAACCCCGCGACCTTCCCCTACAACTCGTACTTCCACTGCTACAACGTCCACACCGTGTTCCGCGCGTCGGCGGAGAGCGGTGCGGACCAGCCGCCGCTCAACATCTTCCGCAACACGGTCTACGACGCGTCGTACTGGATCGGTGGCACCGAGCGCTGCCTGTACATCCAGAACACCGCGCAGGCCGCTGCCGATGCGGCCCTCGCCCCCGACAGCGACGGACGCGTGATCGTGCTCGTCAACGACTCGAAGTACGGCGGCTGCGCGGGCACCTACTCGGTGAGCTACAACGGCTCGTCGATGGAGGACGTGCAGGCGCACGAGTGGGGTCACTCCTTCGGCGGACTCGCGGACGAGTACGAGTACGGCGCTTCGGGCACCTACAGCGGACCCGAGTTCGGCGAGCCCAACGTCACGAACAGCAGCAGCGGCAACAAGTGGGCGCCGTGGCTCGGCTTCGCCGGCCCGCACGGCACGACCGGCGCCTGGGTCGGCGGACGCTACTACGCCGCAGGAGTCTGGCGCCCCGAGCCCGACTGCGAGATGCGCAGCCTCTTCCGCAACTTCTGCACGGTCTGTCGGCAGGCCTTCATCGTCGCGTTCAATCGCGAGTGCGACATGATCTCGCAGGAGTCTCCGGCGGGAGCGAGTTCCGCCCCGCGCCATTCGCAGAAGACCTTCTCGTTCACGAACCGGCTCGCGACGCGGCCGCACACCATCGAATGGCGTGTCGACGCCGGCGCGTGGGTCGCCGGCACGACGAGCTTCATCTGGAACATCGGCGCGGCGAGCATCGGCACGCACTCCGTGCAGGTGCGCGTGATGGACACGAGCCCGCAGGTGCGTCAGGACCCCGCGGGGCACCTGGTGCACGTGCACACGTGGTCGGTGAACGTCACGGGATCCGCCTCGAAGCTCGACGCCGGGATCGCGGAGGTGCTGCCGGCCGCCGCGGCGGGCATCGAGCAGAACTCGTCGACCGCGTACCCGTTCAACACGAGCGGGGGCATGCGCGTGATGTATGCGTACGGCGGCTCGATGCTCGGACACCGGCACCCCGTGCACATCGCCGGGATCGCGTTCCGGCCCGAGGGCGGGACCGCGACCTTCGGTCCGGCGACCTACGACCTGCGCGTCGACGTCTCGACGGGCAGCAACCCCGCGACCGCGCTCGTGGCGGGCTTCGACGGCAACCATGGCGCGGACCGCGCGACCGTCTTCGACGGCGCCCTCAGCGTCGGCACGCACACGCTCGGCACCTCGCCCTCGTCCTTCGTGATCGTCGTGCCCTTCGCCGAGCCGTTCGCGTGGAACCCGGGCTCGGGCCCGCTCGTGATCGATCTGAGGCACCGCGGGATCGTGACCGGCAATGGCGTCGCCACCGACGGCCTCGCCGCGGTGCCCGGCGACTACGGGCGGATCGCACACCTCTCGGATCCGAACGCCGCGACGGCGACCTTCAACGGCGGCTCGACGCAGGCCTTCGCCCTCACGGCCGAGCTCCTGCTGGACTGCTTCTCGACGCCGAGCACCCTCGCCTTCACCGAAGGCAACTCGGGCTCGCCGTTCCCGTGGGGAGCCTCCAACCTGCGCGCCCAATACGCGTACGAAGGTGCGACCTTCGACTTCACGGGGCGCCATCGGATCACCCGCCTCGCGTGGCGCAGCGACAACGGCAACGCCTTCAACGGCGTGAGCTACGACCTCCGCATCACGCTCTCGACCGGTGCGAACGGGCTGACCGCGGCGATGAGCCCGAGCTTCGCGAACAACGCGGGTCCGGACGCGACCGTGGTCTACGACGGCGTCCTCGCGCAGCCGGCCTTCCCCGTGAGCACGGCACCGGGCCGCTACTCGTTCCAGGTCGAGCTGCAACGGCCCTTCGAGTACGACCCCTCGGCCGGTGCGCTGCTCGTCGATCTGCAGGTGCGCAGCGCGAGTGGTTCTCCGGGCACCGCGTTCGACGGCACCTCGGGCTCCGGCGTCGGCGTCGCGCAGTGCGTGGCGCTCGGCTGGAACGCGGCGACCGGCGGCGCGCCGCAGGACTTCGGGCTCGTGCTCGCGCTCTCCGCGGTCCCGTCACCGGTCCTGCCCCAGGCGAGTGACCACGTCGACGGCGCCCTCGCCACCGGCTACCCCTTCGGCGTGCACGGGCAGATGCGCGCGCAGCACGGCTACTCCGGCTCGCAGCTCGGCGTCACCGATCCGGTCGAGATCACGCACCTGAGCTGGCGGCCCGACGCGGCCGCGACGAGCTTCGGACCGGTGAGCTACCAGGCGCGCATCGACCTCTCGACCGGCACGCTGCCGCTCGTGGCGAACTTCGCGAGCAACCACGGCGCCGATCTGGTCACCGTGTTCAACGGCGAGTTCAGCGTTCCGTACTACGCGGGCAAGGCGAGCGGTGCCGAGGACTTCGCGATCCAGGTCGCGCTCGATCGCCCCTTCCGCTGGGATCCGACGCGCGGCGCGCTGATCGTCGACATCCGCAAGGCGACGACGGTCGCCGGCACCGCGGGCGGCAACCTCGACTTCGCGGCGGGGTCGCCGAGCGATCTCGGTCGCGCCGTGCACACGACCGACCCCGATGCGACGACCGCGGACTTCGGGCCGCACGGCAACAGCCTCGTGATCCGGCTCGGCGGCGAGGGGCGCAATGCCACCGTCAAGCCCTACGGCAACGGTTGCCTCGGCGCCGCCGGAGTGCCCGTCAACAGCTCGATCGGGCTGCCGTGGCTCGGCAACCAGGACTTCGCCCACGCGCTGTTCCGCGCGCGTCCGACCGCGAACGCGATCCTGCTCTTCGGCCTCGCCCCGGCGAACACGCCGCTGACGGTGCTCGGTGCGCCGTCCTGCTCGCTCCTGCACGACGCCGTGCTCGGTTCCCTCGGCACGACGACCGACGCGACGGGGCGTGCGAGCGTGCCCGCGGCGGTGCCGAACACCCCGGCCCTCGCCGGTGCGACCATCCGTTCGCAGTGGTTGGTCGTCGACGCCGCCGGCGCCGGCTCGCCGATCCCCATCGCCATGAGCGCAGGGGCCGCGCTCACGCTGCGCTGAAGCGCGCCGGCACGCCGGCGCGGCCCGGGCTCAGAACCACTCGGGAGCCGCGTCGGCGTCGAGGCCCATCGCCTCGAGGATGAGCGACTGCACGTAGTCGGGCTCGACGCTGAACTCCTTCAGCGTCTCGTAGCACGAGCCGGCCTTCACGCTCATCAGCGCGATCGCGAGGTGCTCCGGCGTGACGAGCTTGCTGCCGAACTCGCGCGCGGTCTCGCGCGCTCGCTCGAACACCGTGTGCACATGGCGATTGAACGGCGCACCGTCGAAGACCTCGGCTTCGCGCGGCAGGCTCTCGACGTAGCCGGCGAACATCTCCGGATCGACGTTGAGGTCCTTGAAGACGTGGTGCACGCACGTGCTCTCGTCGAGGCAGACCCCGTAGATCAGATGGCCGGTCGCCACGGACTTGTCGCTCAGACGCTCCGCCAGCTCCTGGGCCGCCTTCACCGCGGCCTTCGACTTGGGGGAGAAGTCGTCGAACATGGACGGCGCCGGCGCCGAACCACCCGCTCCCGCGGAGGCGTTGCCGGCGGCGGCCTGGCCCTTCGAACCTTTCTGGGAGTTGCTCACGTGGCGTCCTGTCGTTTCCGGTTGGCGTTGCGGCGCTCACGTCGCTCGAGCGCCTGGCGGTAGCGCCGCTTCTCGTCCTCGGTCTCGGGGATCACCGGCGACACCGGTCGCGGGGTCCCCGTGTCGGGGTCGAGCGAGACGAAGGTGAGGTAGGCCGACGCGACGTGGCTGCGCTCGCCGTTCGCTCGGCTCTCGCTCCACATCTTCACGCCGACCTCCATCGAAGTGCGGTGCGCGTAGTTGACCGAGGCCTTGATCGAGAGCACGCCACCGATGCGCACGGGCCGGTGGAAATCGATCTGGTCGACGTGAGCCGTCACCACCGGCGTCCGCGCGTGCCGCCCCGCGGCGATGGCGGCGCAGATGTCGATCCAGTGCATCACGCGGCCACCCATCACGTTGCCGAGCGGATTGGCGTCGTTGGGGAAGACGATCTCCGTCATCTCGGTCTGCGAGTCCGAGACGGGACGCCCGGCGAGCGGGCCGTCGTGGCTGGAATGCGGATCGCGGGTCAAGGTCGGAACTGGCGACTGCGGCGGTGACTCGCCTCGGCGGGGCCATCGGGCTGCGGCGCGAGACGGACCGGAACCTCCACCTCGTAGAGCAGCGCGAGGCCCTTTTCCATCGGATAGACGCCGAGGAACTGCTCGTCCGCCTGAAAGGGCACCCGTTGCCAGACGCGCCCGGCGACGTCGACCCAACCGAGCCATTGGCCGCTCGCGTTCTCCACGCGGTAGAGGCGCACGGGCCCCGCGGGGTCGTCGATCTCGAGCAGGACCACCCTCCCGAGCGGCGTGCCGTTCGCCTCGGCGGCCCAGGACTCGCGTTCGTGGACGGGTCGCGGGTCGAGAGGTCCGGGCTTCGGGGTGGAACATGCCGACGCCGCGAGAGCGACGACGACGAGCACGGCGAAGCGGACGGCGAGCACGCGGGGAAGGCTAACCGGCAGAGCGCGTGGTACCGAGCGGGAGACCGTACGCGCCCGGACGACGCTGCACGATGGTGCGCGCGGCGGAGGACCCGATGCGAACGACGCGAGCCGTCGCGCTCGTCGACCTCGAAAGTCATCGCCGTCGATGGCGTTGTGCCTCGCCGCGCCGTTGCGCTCGACGTGGTTCACTTCGATGCCCCGGCGCCGGCCACTGCGCCCCCTCCGTCGCTAGCCTTCGCCACCGTGAGACCCACCCCGCTCTCGACCGCCCTGCTCTCGACGGCGCTCTGCGCGGTGCTCGCAGCGCCCGCATTCGCGCAACTCGGTGCGCTGCACGCACCCGGCGGTGTCCCCTATTCGCTCGACGTCGGCTCCGCGCTGTCCACGGCGACCGGCTACCCGTGGCCGGGCGTGATCGGCTGCGCGCGCGACGCGAACGGTCGGGTCTGGGTCACCGCGCGTCGCACCGTGCGGCACGACCCGAACTCGCCGCACATGCTCTTCCTGCTCGACAGCGTCGGGCGCCTGCTGGGTTCATGGCCGCAACCTGCGGCCACGGCGAGCTCGCGCTGGGGACTCCGCGACCTCGCCTGGGACGGCTCGCGATTCCTGTATGCGGGCTGCGAGGCGGATCACATCTTCGTCTTCGACACCCAGACGCTCGCGTGGGACCCGTCCCGGGCGATCCCGGTGCCCGGCAATCTGAGCTTCGGCACGATGCGCGCCCTGGCCTACGACCCCGCAGGGAATGCCGGCGCCGGTTCGCTGTGGGTCGCCAACCTCTCGAGCGAGCACGTCGAGCTGAGCCTCGCGGGCGCGGTGCTTCGCCGGGTTCCGAACGTTCAGCGAGAGACCTATGCCGCCGCGTTCGACCCGCAGCAGCGCACGGTGTGGTGGTTCGGCCAGGTCGGTTCGACCTACGGCGACTTCGCCCACGTCGTCGTCACCGAGATGGACGCGACGACGGGCGCCCCGACGCGCACGCGCTTCCTCGGCGACATGTCGGTGCTGGCTGCCGAGTACGGCGGCTTCGCCGGCGGTGCCGAGCTTCGCATCGTCGGCGGTGAGCCCGTCCTGCTGCTCGGCGTGCAGGCGTTCAGCGATCTCGTCTACGAGGTGAAGGCACGCTTCGCGTTCGGTCCGAGCGGCGGCGGGCGCATCGGCATGGACGGCGACGCCGCCTACGCCGGCAACTCCGCGTTCGAGCTGACGCTGCGCAACAGCCCGAACCAGCTCGCCACCCTCCTGATCGGCGTCGCCGAGGCCGCGGTGCCTCTGCCTCCGCCGTCCTTCGCCGCCAACTCGTACGTGCTCGTCGAGCTCGGACTGCCCTACGTGTTCTCGCCCTTCGTGCCGGTCGTCGCCGGCAACGCGCGCATGCCGCTCGCGATCCCGCAGAGCCCGGCCTTCGCCGGTCTCGATCTCTGGTTCCAGTGGATCGAGGTCCCGCTCCTCGGCGGCACTCCGACCTGGCCCATCGCGAGCTCCGACGGCGGAAAGGTCCACATCACGCCATGAAGCCCTCCCGCTGGATGACGATCGGCGCGATCGCCCTCGCGTGGCCGCTCGCGGGTTCCCTGCTCGAGGCTTCGAGCGACACCGTGTTCCTGCCGGCACACCGCAGCACCGCGGTCGGCGACCACCCCTTCCTGCTCTCGTTCGACTGCGAACCCTGTCACTCGAACAGCACCAGCGCCACCGCGATGCGCGACTCGGCGGGGCGGCCGATCGCCCCGTACGACCTCTGGCGCGGGACGATGATGGCCAATTCGGGCCGCGATCCCTATTGGCGCGCCGGCCTCTCGGCGGAGATCGCGACGATCCCGTCGCGGCGCTCCGAGCTCGAGGAGAAGTGCACGCGCTGCCACACGCCGATGGCGTCCTCGGCGCACGGGGCTTCGGATACCGAGCGGCATTGGTCGCCGGACAAGGTCGCGACCATGGGTCCGCTGTCGGATCACGCGCTCGACGGCGTCTCCTGCACGGTCTGCCACGCGATCCTGCCCGATGGCCTCGGCACGCCCGAGTCGTTCACCGGCGGCTTCTACATCGACGATCAGGACCGCCTCTTCGGCCCGCACGGCAATCTGCTGAGCGCCCCGATGTTCGCGTGGACCTTGCGCACGCCGGAGCAGGCGAACCACACGAAGGAGGACTCGGGACTCTGCGCGAGCTGCCACACGCTCTTCACGCACACGGTGCGGCTCGACGGCAGCGCGACGGGGAACGAGTACCCCGAGCAGACGCCCTATCTCGAGTGGCGCAACTCGATCTACCAGGACGACGTGGCGCCGATCGATCCGCGCGCCGCCGACTGCCAGGACTGTCACGTGCCGACGGACAGCGTCGACGGCGTGCCCATCCAGACGCGCATCGCCCGATCGCCGGGCGGCTTCGACTTCTCGACGATCCCGAACCGGCAACCCTTCGGCCGCCACATGATCGTCGGCGGCAACACGCTGATCCCGCAGATCCTGCGCGACAACGCGGCGGCGCTGAACGTCACGGCACCCGCCGCGGCCTTCGACGCGACGATCGCCGCGACGCGGTCGCAGCTCCGCAACGACACGGCCGACGTCACGATCCCTTCCGTGCAGCGCACGGGCGCGACGCTCGACGTGCGCGTGCGCGTCGAGAACAAGGTGGGTCACAAGTTCCCCAGCGGCTATCCGTCGCGCCGCACCTGGCTGCGCCTGACGGTGAAGGACGCGCAGAACCAGATCGTCTGGCGCAGCGGCAACTGGGACACGCAAGGCCGCATCCTCGCGACCAACGGTCAGCCGCTGGCGAGCGAGTCGGCGGGCGGCCCGCAGCTCGCGCACAAGGACCTCGTGACCAACCCCGACGACCCCCAGGTCTGGGAGATCACGATGGCCGACGAGAGCGGCGCGCCGACCTTCCGCCTGCTGCGCGCCGCGAGCAACCAGAAGGACAACCGCTTCCTGCCGCTCGGCTGGAGCGCGAGCCACCCCGACGCCGCCGCGACGGCACCGGTCGGCGTCGCCGGCGACCCGAACTTCGTCGCGGGCGCCGACGAGGTGACCTTCCGCGTCATGGCCCCGCAGGGGGCCGGCCCCTACCAGATCGAGGCCGAGCTCTACTACCAGCCCATCTCCGCGCGCTGGGCCGCCGAGCTCTTCACGATCGCGACGCCCGAGATCGCCGCGTTCCAGAGCTACTGGAATGCCGCCGATCGCTCGCCGGAGCTCGTCGACGCGGTGACCACCCAGGCGAACTGAGAGCCCGAGCGAGAATCCACCGTGCGGGCTCTCAGATGCCTGCCGGTGGCCGCATCCGCGGCCACGCAGAGGTCGAGAGACCGATTGTCACTCGACCTCTGGGCCCGACACCGCCGAGACGGCACCTGGATCCTGCCTCGCGGGCTGCGCAGAATGTCGCGCCCCCGCGAGTCGGATCCACAGCATGTACGAAGGCGTTCGTGAGCGCGTCCGCGCCGAGCTCGACGAGATCCGTCGCGCCGGTCTCTACAAGGACGAGCGTGTCATCCTGAGCCCGCAGGGGCGCAAGGTGCGCGTCGGCGAGCGCGAGGTGCTCTGCCTCTGCGCGAACAACTACCTCGGCCTCTCCAGCGATCCGGCGCTGATGAGCGCGGCGAAGCACGCGATCGACACGCACGGCCTCGGGATGTCGAGCGTGCGCTTCATCTGCGGCACCCAGGACATCCACAAGGAGCTCGAGCGCAAGGTCGCGCGCTTCCTCGGCAAGGACGACGCGATCCTCTACATCTCCTGCTGGGATGCGAACGGCGGTCTCTTCGAGACGCTGATGGGCCAGGAGGACGCGATCATCTCGGACGAGCTGAACCACGCGTCGATCATCGACGGCATCCGCCTGAGCAAGGCGCAACGCCTCCGCTACAAGAACTGCGACATGGCCGATCTCGAGCGCTGCCTGAAGGAGGCGCAAGGGGCCCGCTCGCGGTTGATTGCGACCGACGGCGTCTTCAGCATGGACGGCTCCATCGCGCCGCTCGACGAGATCTGCGCCCTCGCCGACCGCTATCGGGCGATGGTCATGGTCGACGACAGCCACGCGACCGGCTTCGTGGGACCGACCGGCCGCGGCACGATCGAGCGCTTCGGCGTCGCGGACCGCGTCGACATCGTCACGACCACCTTCGGCAAGGCGCTCGGCGGCGCATGCGGCGGGGCGACGGTGGCACACCAGGAGATCGTCGACCTCCTGCGCAATCGCTCGCGCACCTACCTGTTCAGCAACACGATGCCGCCGCCCGTCGTCGGCGCCGTGATCGCATGCCTCGATCGGCTGTCGGCGACGACGGAGCTCCGCGACAAGCTCGAGCGCAACGCGAAGCACTTCCGCGCCGCGATGCAGAGGGCCGGCTTCCAGCTCCGGCCCGGCGAGCATCCGATCGTCCCGATCATGCTCGGGGACGCACGGCTCGCGAGCGAGCTCGCGCGGCGCATGCTCGACGAGGGTGTCTACGTGATCGGCTTCTCCTTCCCGGTCGTGCCGAAGGGACTCGCGCGCATCCGCGTGCAGATCAGCGCCGCCCACGAGCTCTCCGACCTCGACTTCGCCGTCGCCGCCTTCACGAAGGTCGGGCGTGAGCTCGGCATCGTGAAGTGAGTCGGGCCACGGCGCCCGTGGCGCGCGTCGCGCTCGAGCTGGCGCTGCTGGGCGTCGCGATCGCCGCGGTCCTCGGCGCCACGCGCGGCCTGGGCGCCGTCGTTCCGGGTCTCGCGAACGCCCTTCGCCTGCTCTTCCATCCGCTCGTCCTCCTCGCCCTCGCGACGGCCTTCGTCCTCTTGCGATGGCGTCGCCCTCGGCCGAAGGGCCGCAACGCCGACCCCGGCCGCACCCAGCCATGAAGCCACCCGACCTCGAGAAGCTGCGCCTCTCCGGCCGCATCTCCGCGACCGTGCGCGAACACGGTCGCAAGCTCATCGTGGCGGGCGCCAGCATGCGCGCGATCGCCGAGGAGCTCGAGCAGATGATCTACGACCTCGGCGGTCGACCGGCCTTTCCGGTGCAGATGTCGCGCAACCACATCGCGGCGCACTACTGCTCGTCGACCGACGACGCGACGCACATCGAGCCGGGCGACATCGTGAAGCTCGACCTCGGCACCCACGTCGACGGCTACGTCACCGACAACGCGCTCACCGTGGATCTGAAGAACGGGCCATCGTCCGCGCTCGTGGCGGCCTCGGAGGCCGCGCTCGCGAACGCGATCGCGGCGATGGGCCCCGGGGCATCGATCACCGAGATCGGGCAGCGCATCGAGTCGACGATCAAGGCCTTCGGCTTCACGCCGATCTACAACCTGACGGGGCACGGCGTGGCGCGCTTCACCGTGCACTGCAGCCCGAGCATCCCGAACTACCCCGATCCGAAGGCCCCGCGCCTGCGGCCGAACCAGACGATCGCCTGCGAGCCCTTCGCCTGCGACGGCCGCGGGTTCATCCAGGAAGAGGGCAAGGCCGAGGTGTTCGGTCTCGCGCGGCAGCCCAAGCCCAAGGACAAGATCCCTCCCGAGTTGCTCGCCGCGGTGGAAACCGCCCAGGGCCTGCCCTTCGCCCGCCGGACCCTGCTGCGCGCGCTCGGCGACCAGCAGAAGGTCGAGGCCACGCTCCAGGCGCTCGAGCGCGCGAAGCTGCTGCACGAGTACCCGCCGCTCTGCGAGAAGCGCGGCGTGCGCGTCGCGCAGACCGAACACACGATCTTCATCGGCGAGTCCGGCGCGGAGGTGCTGACGAACCAGCCGCTGCCGCCGCGCGCGGTCTGAGCGAGTCGCGAGATTCGGCGGGCGGGCGTGCGTTGCCCCGGCGCGGAGTCCGAGCCATGACCAGACCACAGCCGCTCATCCTGCTCGCCACCGACTTCTCGACGCAGGCCGGCGCGGCCTACGGCGCGGTCATCGACCTCGCCCGACAGCTCGACGCATCCATCCTGCTGGCCCACGTGGTCGAGTCGTCGCCGATCACGCCCCACGGTGCGCCGCTCGCTCCCGTGCAGCTGCCGCCGGACATGGGCTCCCTGCTGAAGACCGCGCAGCGGCACATGGCGCAGGAGATCCAGAAGCTCGGCACCGTCGTCCACGTCGAGGTCGCCTGCGTGCCCGGGCCCGACGTGGCGCACAGCCTCACCGAGCTCGCGAAGGAGCGCGGTGCGGCGTTCATCGCGATCTCGACCCATGGGCGCACCGGCATCCGACGCCTCGTGCTCGGCAGCATCGCCGAGGCCGTCGTGCGGCACTCGACCGTGCCGGTGATCTGCTACCCGTCGCGCTGATCCACGACTCCCGGGATCGCGCGCGCGGCCGCTGCGGCGGAGGCTCGATCTCCTCCGCGAGTGGCGGAGAGCCCGTACGACGGTCTCTCTCTCGGGCTCTCAGGCGCGCGCCTTGGCCTCGGCGACGATGTTCATCGCGAGGCGGTCGGCGGCATCGCTCGCGGGGATCTTCTCCTCGCTCGAGATCGACCAGACCTGGCGCAAGGCCTCGGGGATGCGCTCGATGCGACGCAGCGACTCGGCCTCGACGTACCCGCCGGGTGCGAACTCGACGGCGACGTTCACGATGCCGCCCGCATTGATCACGTAGTCGGGTGCGTAGAGCACACCGCGTTCGAAGAGCACGCGGCCGTGCCGTGACTCGTGCAGCACGTTGTTCGCCGCGCCCGCGATGATCTTCGCGCGCAGGTTCGGCAAGGTCTTGTCGTTGAGGACCGCGCCGAGCGCGCAGGGCGCGAAGACGTCGCAGGCGATCCCGATGATCTCGTCGACGCCGGCCGCGGCGACGCCGAGCTTGTCGACGAGCGCCTTCACGCGGTCCTCGCGCGCATCGGCCACGGTCACGCGGGCGCCCGCCTTCACGAGTCGCTCGACGAGCGCGGAGCCCACCGCACCCACGCCCTGCACGGCGACGTGGCGCCCGCGCAGTTCATCGGTCCCGAAGTGCCAGCCGCACGCGGCGCGGATGCCGAGGAACACCCCGTAGGCGGTGTAGGGCGAGGGATTGCCGGAACCGCCGTCCTCGCGCGCGAGCCCGGAGACCCAGCGCGTCGAGCGTCGGACGACCTCGAGGTCGCCGATGCCGATGTTGACGTCCTCGGCGGTGATGTAACGACCGCCGAGGCTGTCGATGAAGCGCCCCATCGCGAGGAAGAGCTTCTCGGACTTCACCGCGCGCGGATCGCCGATGACCACCGACTTGCCGCCGCCGAGCCCGGTGTGCGCGACCGCGGACTTGAAGGTCATGCCGCGCGCGAGTCGCAGGACGTCGGTCAGGGCCTCGTCCTCGGATCCGTAGGGCCACATGCGCATGCCACCCAGGGCCGGACCGAGGGTGGTGTCATGGATCGCCACGAGGGCATGCAGGCCGGACTCCTTGTCCTTGGCACGCACGACGCGCTCGTAGCCGGCTACGGGAAGGTCGGTGATCTCCATGGGAGCTTGGGCAGACGCGAACAGAGCTGCGGCCGGTTCGACGGCCTGGCTTCGAGGGGCGCGGCGATCGGCCGGGGAGGGGTCGGATGCCGCGGATGCCCGCGACACGGATCGCGCGACTATAGGAAGGACGGCCCGCCCGAGCCAAGCGCGCGGATCACGGCGCGCGGAGCCTCACGTCCGCGGACCCTCAGTCCCCTTCGCCCTCAGTCCCCTTCGCCTTCACTCCCACGGCAGGCTCGTCGCCTCGAACTCCTCGCGGATCCGCGGGAGCAGGTCCTGGACCTGTTGCGGGTCGAGGCCGACCTGGTCGTAGACCTCGGGCTGGAAGGCCGGCACCAGCGTGCCGCGGGTCGACGGCATCCCGGCGCTCCACGCCGCGTGGTCGGCGAGATGGATCAGCGACGAGAGCGAGCGGTGGAAGGGATCACGGTCCGGCGCATGGTGGTAGCGGATCGCGATCGTCAGGTCCTCCGGGAGGAACCACTTCACCCCGAGCACGCTGCCGACGTCGGCATGGTTGAAGCCGAAGACCTCGTTCTCCACCTCGATCTCCGGGCGTCCGCTCCGGGCCGCCGTGGCGAGCGCGTGCGTGTAGGCCTGCGTCGCCTTCTCGAGCAGGATGATCTTCCCGATGTCGTGCAGCAGACCGCAGATGTAGAGGTCTTCCGCGTAGGCGGAACCGAACCTCGCGCTGTGCGAGCCGAGCACGCGCGCCGCGACGGCCGTCATCACCGAATGCCGCCAGAACTCGGTCGGCGAGAAGTTGTCGATCTCGGTGCGGTTGCGTCCGAAGACGCTGAACACCGCCGCCTTCAGCGCGACCTTCTTGGTCATGCTGAAGCCCATGATGGAGACCGCGAGCGCGATCGACGAGACGCGGACCTGCAGCCCGTAATAGGCCGAGTTGACGATCCGCAGGACGTTGGTCGAGACCGAAGGATCGGTCGCGATGACGTTCGCGACGTCATCCGCCGACGAGTCCTCCGACGCGATGACTTCGTTCAGCTTGACCAGGACCTCCGGCATCGTCGGGAGCTCCATGGTCTTGTTGACCAGCTTGAGGATGCTGGTGGGATTCGCGACTGCTTCGCTCATCGATCGTGGTCCTCTGCGCCTTGTGACCGGAGCTATCGACGACCAACCGGCCAGACTTGAGACTCGTTGCGGGCGACGAGGCCGCCGTCCGTCCGGCGGCACGCCACCGATCCGGGCCTGATCGACCGCGCGGCGGATCCGCTGCACGGGTCGATCACCTCATCGGGCGGACCCCCTCGCGCGGACCGGCCGCCGCGCCTCCGCCCCGGCCTGCCCGCGCGCCGACACTGGAATCCGCGCGCGCCGCGCGGATCCTCGGGCCGCCCGGCGATCCGGCCGCCCCTCCCCGCCCTCATGAGCCACCCGTTCCGCAACGTCGTGTTCCTGTCGCAGCGGGTTCCACACCCACCCGACCGCGGGGACCGGATCTCGACGCACCACATCCTGCGCCACTTCCGTGCCGCGGGCTGCCGGGTCCGCGTCGGTTGCTTCCGCGAGGACGATCGCGACGACCAGGCGGTCGAGGAGCTGCGCGGCATGGTCGACGAGGTCGTCGCCCCTCGCATCCACCCGAAGCGACGCAAGCTCGTCTGCCTGCGCGGATTGCTCACGGGCGAGGCGTTGACGCTGCCCTACTTCCGCAGTCCGGAGCTCGAGCAGGCCGTCGCGCGCTGGCAGCGCGACGCCAAGGCCGACCTCTTCTTCCACTACTCCTCGTCGATGGGGCAGTACGGGTTGCGGCACGCCGACGTCGCGCGCGTGATGCACTTCGCGGAGCTCGACTCCGACAAGTGGCGCCAGTACGCCGCCAAGAGCGGCCGGCTCGGGCGCTTCGTCTACGGCCGTGAGGCACGTCTGCTGCTCGAGTTCGAGCGGCGCATCGCGCACGAGTTCGACGCCTCGCTCGTCGTCTCCGACGTCGAACGCGAGCTCTTCGTGCGTTGCATCGACGGCGTGGTGCCGCATGTGGTGCCCAACGGCGTCGATGTCGATCACTTCAGCTCGCGCGACGGCAGCGCGCGCGATCCGCACACGCTGATCTTCACCGGCGTGATGGACTACGAGCCCAATGTCGATGGCGTGCTCTGGTTCGTCGACTCGTGCTGGCCCCGCATCCGCGCCGTGTTCGGCGGCGCACGGCTGCTCGTCGTCGGCAACCGCCCGGCGCCGCGCATCGCCGCGCTGAACGGTCGCGAGGGGATCGAGGTGACGGGTTGGGTCAAGGAGACGCCGCCGTACTTCGACCGCGCCGCAGTCGCGATCGCCCCTCTGCGGCTGGCCCGCGGCATCCAGAACAAGGTGCTCGAGGCGATGAGCATGGGCCTGCCGGTCGTCGCGTCGCCGCAGGCGGCGCAGGGCCTCGGCACCGTCGACCCCGAGACGCTCGCGGTCGCGAAGGACGAGGACGCGATCACGACCGCGGTGCTGCGCTACCTGCGGGAGCCCGCGCTCGCACGCGCCACCGGGGCGCGCGCCGCGCGCTTCGTCCGCAAGCAGTTCCGCTGGGAGCACATGCTCGCGCGCTTCGACGCCATGCTCGAGTCGGTCGCGGCGGCCAGGATGGCGCCCGCGCGATGAGTCCGCCCCCGCGCCCGCTGGCTGCGCTCGCCATCGCGTTCTCCGCGATCTGGATCGCCCTCGCGCTCTGGCTGCCCTTCTGGCGCCTCGACCATCCCTTCGAGATCGAGTGGATGGGTGGCGCGTTCGCGGATCACGTCGCGCGCATCCTCGACGGCGAGCGCCTCTACGTCGCGCCGAGCGCGGACTTCATCCCCTACCTCTACACGCCGCTCTACATGTACCTCGCGGCCGGCGTCTCGCTCCTGACGGGCGAAGGCTTCCTGCCGCTGCGACTCACGTCGATCCTCGCGTCGATCGCCACGCTCGTCCTCCTCTTCGTCTTCGTGCGGCGTCGCACGCACTCGCCCACCTCGGCGATCGTCACCTGCGGGATCTGGTCGGCCTGCTACTTCCTCGTCGAGACCTGGTACGACGCCGAACGCGTCGACAGCACCTTCGTCGCACTGCTGCTCGGCACGCTCCTGCTCCTCGACGCCGGGCGCCGCAGCCCGTCGGCCATCGCCGCCGCGCTGTTGCTCGTGCTCGCCTACTTCACGAAGCAGACCGCGCTGCTGCTCGCGCCGCCCCTGGCCGTGTTCGCCGCGATCCGTGCGCCGCGCCGTGGCGCGCTCTTCGCGCTCGTGTTCGGCATCGTGTGGTTCGCCACGACGCGCGCGATGGACGCCTTGCACGACGGCTGGTTCAGCTTCTACACGTGGACCCTGCCGAAGCAGCACGAGTACGTCTTCGGCCCCTTCGTGCAGTTCTGGATCACCGACTCGCGCACGCTGTGGCCGCTGCTCCTCCTCGTGGCGCCGTGCTACTTCGCGCGTGGGCTCGCCTCCGGCGATCGGCGCAGCACCCTCGCCGACGGCGCCTGGTTCGGGGGGCTGCTGATCGCGGGACTCGCCTCGCGCATGCACGTCGGCGGCGCCGTGAACGTGCTGATGCCCACCTGGCTGGGCTTCTCGATCGTCACCGGACTCGCCTGGCATCGCGGTCCGACCTGGCTCCGCGCCGTCGTGCTCGCGCAGCTCGCGTTCTTCGCGATCAAGTTCGGCAACTCGGACCAGCCACGTGAGCCGGGACTGCTCGACATCGCGGAGTACCTGCCCAGCGCCGCCGATCGCGTCGCCGGCGAACGGCTCGTGCAGTTGCTGCGCGAGGCCGACGGCGACGTGATCGTCCCGTTCCACGGCTACCTGCCGAGACTCGCCGGCAAGCGCGGCGGAGCGCACGCGATGGCGATCATCGACATCCGCGGCAGCGACGACGCGGCGCTGGCCCAGCGCGTCGTGCGCGAGTTCTGGGACTCCGCGCGCACACGGCGCGCGGGGCTCGTCGTGCTCGACGAGAACCTCGACGGCATGGGCGATCTGATCGTCCCGGGCTACCGCTTCGAGGGGCGCCTCGTCCCCGAGGGCGACGCGCGGACGTTCATGCCCCCGATCGGACTGAAGACGCGACCGATCCTGCTCTTCCGCCGCGACCCGTGACGGGCGCGGCGTCGCGGGTCGGCGCCGCCGATCAGTCCGACTTCGCGCCCGACGGCACCAGGTCGTAGATGCGACCGTCGAAGCAGCAGATGACGAGTTCGCCGTTCTCGCGCTCGCCGAACGACGCGAGCGGCGCCGGGGCCTTGCCGATGCGCAGCACGTCGTGCTTGCCGGACTCGCGATCCTCGAGGACCGCCCACACGTTGCAGAGCGCGAAGTCGCCGTAGACGAAACGACCGACGAGCTGCGGCAACGCCTTGCCGCGGTAGACGTGGCCGCCCGTGATCGAGATGCCTTCACCACGCGGATACTCCGCGACCGGGGCGACGAGCCCGGCGAGCTCCTCCGGCTTGCGCTCGGTGTTCGGCGGGAACGTGTGCGTGGCCTCCATCAGCGGCCAGCCGTAGTTGCCGCCCTTCACGAGCCGATCGACCTCTTCGAAGAGGTTCTGGCCGACGTCGCCGCACCAGAGCTCACCCGTCTCGCGGTCGAAGGAGATGCGCCAGGGGTTGCGCAGGCCGTAGCACCAGGTCTCGCCGCGCGCCCCCTCCCTGCCGACGAAGGGATTGTCGGACGGGATCGCGTAGGGCTTCTCGCTCGTCGCCCCGCGCACGTCGATGCGCAGCACCTTCGCGAGGAGGGAGGCGAGGTTCTGGCCGGTGCCGCCGAGATCGTTCGCGGCGCCGCCGTCGCCGAGCGCGATGTAGAGCATCCCGTCGCGACCGAAGAGGATCGTGCCGCCGTTGTGGTTCCCCCAGGGCTGCGGGACGCGCATCACCACGAGTTCGCTCGCGCGGTCGGCCTCGATCGCCTCGCCGTCGCGCTTCGTGGTGAAGCGCGAGATCACGCTCTCGCGCTTCAGCGACGCACCGGAGCCGCCGATCTTGCGCGACCAGTAGACGTAGACGAACGCATTCGAATCGAGGTAGCCCGGGTCGAAGCAGAAGCCGAGCAGACCCTCCTCGTTGTGTCCGCCGTTGCCCGGGTGGAAGGCATCCTTGCCGAGGTCGAGCACCGTGCGACGCTCCGACTGCTTGCCGTCGGCCGGCACGCGCAGGAGGCGGCCGGTCTGCTCGAGGACCCAGAGCCAGCCCGGGTCCTTCGCGTGCTGCGTCAGGAGGAGCGGCCGATCGAACTTCTCCTGCGCCGGGAAGGCATCGACGAAGCGGACGACGGCGGACTGATCCTGCGCGCATGCCGCGCCGGCGAGCGCGAGGGCGGCGAGGCAGAGGGTGGAGGCGGGTCGTGGCATGGTGCGGCGGAGTTCTACGGCACGGCGCGGCCCGGACCCAAGTCGCGTTCCCGTCGCGAACGGGCGTGGCCGTGCTCGCGATGCGGCGTACGGTGTCGCGCGCCCGTGATCCACGTCTCCGGACTCCGCGTCGTCTACGGCGAGCTCGTCGCCGTCGGCGGTCTCGATCTGCACGCTGCGGCCGGCAGCATCCTGGCCCTGCTGGGACCGAACGGCGCCGGCAAGAGCTCGACCATCCGCTGCCTCGTCGGCCTGCAGAGGCCGAGCGCGGGCACGCTCCGCGTCGCGGGCCATGACGTCCTCGCCGCGCCCGCCGAGGCCCGCCGGGCCGTCTCCTATCTCGCCGAGGTCACGCGCGTGCACGACGCGCTGAGCCCGCTCGAGTACCTCGAACTCAAGGGCCGGCTCTTCGACCTGGACGAGGCCACCATCGCCTTGCGCGCGCGACGTCTGCTCGAGGGCTTCGGTCTCGCCGAACGGCTCCATCAGCCGATGGCGGGCTTCAGCAAAGGCATGGTCCAGAAGGCCTCGCTGGCGGCCGCGCTCCTGGTCGAGCCGAAGGTGCTCGTGCTCGACGAGCCGCTCACCGGTCTCGACGTCGACGCCACGCTCGTCGTGAAGGAGGTCCTCCGGGGCTTCGCCGCGCGCGGGGGCACCGTGCTCTACAGCAGCCACCTGTTGGACGTCGTCGAGACGCTCGCGGACGTGGTCGCGGTGATCGACCGCGGCCAGCTCCTCGCCTGCGGCACGCTCGCCGAGCTGCGCGACCGCGCGGGGACCGGGGCCGCGCGCCTCGACGAGGTCTTCCGCGTCCTGACCCACGCCGCCGACCCCGCGCTCCGGGCCCGCGCGATCCTCGACGCGTCCCGCGAAACCCCGCAAGGGCAGGCGCGGAACGGCCGATGAGTGCGGCATGTCGCGACCGCAGAGCGCCGCCGTCTCTCGTCCGCTCGCCCGCCTCGCCCTCGCCGCGCTGGCCCTCTGCGCCTGCGGTGCGCCCGACGCCACGCGCGACGCGCGCGACGCCTTCGTGCGCTTCCGGAGCGCGGTCGCCGGCGGCGACCGGGACGCGCTGCGCGACCTGCTCACCGCCGAGTCCTTCCCCGCGATCGACGAGGTCCTCGGCGCCGCGGGTCCGCGCTCGAACCGCGAACTCGAGATCGCGACCGTGCGCCCGCGGGGCAGCGGTCGGGTCGACCTCACGGTGGTCGAGACCGACGGCGATGCGGAGCGCTCGGTCTGCGTCGTGGTCCGCGAGGGCGGCCGCTGGCGCATCGACCTGGTCGAGAGCGCGATCGCGACGCACGGCACCACCGCGGGCGCGGGCTTCGACCTGCGGCCCGGCGCGGATCCGGCCGTCATCGAAGATGCGGTGATGCGGCACGGTGCGGGGATCCGCTAACGTGCGCGGGTCGTATCCCGCGCCCTCATGACCGACGCTCTCAAGACCCTCATCCTCGGCTCCGGACCCGCCGGCTACACCGCCGCGATCTACGCCGCCCGCGCCAACCTGGCGCCGGTCGTCCTCGCCGGCAACCAACCGGGCGGCCAGCTCACCATCACCTCGGACGTCGAGAACTACCCCGGCTTCCCCGAGGGCGTGATGGGCCCCGAGATGATGGAGATGTTCAAGCGCCAGGCGGAGCGCTTCGGCACGAAGGTCGAATACGAGCTCGCGGAGAAGGTCGACCTGAGCCGGCGCCCGTTCCGGGTCTGGACCAACGCGGAGAAGGAGTACCGCACGCAGTCGCTGATCGTCGCGACCGGGGCCTCGGCGCTGTACCTCGGTCTCGAGAACGAGAAGAAGCTGCAGGGCCGCGGCGTGTCCGCGTGCGCGACCTGCGACGGCTTCTTCTTCAAGGGCAAGAAGGTCTACGTCGTGGGCGGTGGCGACTCCGCCTGTGAGGAGGCGAGCTTCCTCACGAAGTTCGCGCGCGAGGTCCATCTGCTCGTCCGCCGCGACGCGCTGCGCGCGAGCAAGATCATGCAACAGCGCGTGCTCGAGCATCCGAAGGTCACGGTCCACTGGAACACGCAGGTGCTCGACGTGCTCGACGTCGCGCAGGGCAAGGTCACCGGCCTCCTCCTCGAGGACACGAAGACGAAGGCGCGCCGTCAGGTCGATGCCGAGGGGCTCTTCCTCGCGATCGGCCATCGCCCGAACACGGAGCTGTTCAAGGGCATGCTCGACCTCGACCCGGTCGGCTACATCAGGACCGTGCCCGGCAAGACGGCGACGAACATCGCGGGCGTCTTCGCCTGCGGCGACGCACAGGACAGCTACTACCGCCAGGCGATCACGGCCGCGGGCACCGGCTGCATGGCCGCGATCGAAGTCGAGCGTTGGCTCGAGGCGCAGCACGCCTGACCGCGAACCCAGGCAACGGAGCCGCACGACGATGGCCGAGGCCGGACGCCCCTACACCGCTCACGAACGCCGGCTGCTGGCGCGCCACTTCTCGCAGGTCGATCCGCGGCCACACGCCGACGTGTTCGTCGTCCGCGAGCTTCCCGGCGAGGTCGCGGCGACGCTGAACGGGGTGTACTCGCGCAGTCCGCTGTCGATGCGCGACAACTTCCTCGAGCGCTTGAAGAAGGGCCTCGAACTCGCGGGCAGGGACTTCGAGGCGACCGTGGACGCGAGCGAAGGCCCCGCACAGGACCTGCTCAGCGAGCTGATGGCCGACCGCTCGGGTCAGTTCCTCAAGACCTACGCCATCGACCACGGCCACAACTCGCTGCGCGAGGGCTCGATCGTCCATCTCGCCGTCGAGCGCGTCTCGCAGCTCGTCACGCGCTTCGTACAGCGCGAGCGCCGTTGCAGCTTCGAGGAGTCGTCGACGCGCTACATCTCCTTCTCCGCCGAGGACCACTGGCGCGACCCCGACGTGGTCGCCGCCGGTGGCGAGGTCCTGGCCGCCTACGACGAGATCCTGCGGATCACCTTCGCGCTGTACCAGACCCTGAGCGAGGCGCTCGCGGCGCACCTGAAGCGGACCCGTCCGCTCGCCGCGGGCGAGAAGGAGGCCCCCTGGTTGCGCGCGCTGAAGGCCGAGGCCTTCGACGCCGCGCGCTATCTCCTGACCCCGGCGATCCAGACCAAGTGGGGCATGGTCGTCGACGCCCGCACGCTCGCCGACGTCGTCGTCGAGCTCCTGAGCCACCCGCTTGCCGAGTTCCGGCTCGTCGGCGAACGCATGCGGGACGAGGCACGCCGCGAGCTGCCCACGCTGCTCGCCCACGCCGCGCGGAACGAGTACCTGGGCGCGCAGTACGAGGTCCTGCCCGAGCTGGCCCGCGAGCTCGGCGCCGGCGGGAGCCCGGGGCCTTCGCAGCCGCAGACCGACCTGATCGCGTGGGACCGCCGCATCGACGTCCGCCTGCTCGCCTCGCTCGTCTACGAACACGACGACCGTCCGCTGGCGGCGATCGAGCGCGCCGTCGAGGTCCTCGTCCCTGCCGAGCGTGCAGCGCTGCTCGATCGCCTGATGGAGAAGCGCGGACCGCGCGACGCCCTGCCCTTCGCGTTCGAGGGCGCCGCCCCCTTCGAGTTCGAGAGCCTCGTCGACTTCGGCGCCTACCGCGACATCGGCCGCCATCGCAAGGGCATGCAACAGCAGCAGCGGCTCACCACGGCGCACGGCTACGTCGTTCCGCCGCTGATCGAGCAGGCCGGCCTGGCTGCCCCTTACCGCGCGACCCTCGACCGCGTCGCGGAGCTCTGGCCCCGGATCGCGAGCCGCTTCCCGCTCCAGGCCGGCTACGTCGTGCCCTTCGCGTTCCTGCAACGCGTGCGCATCGTCTTCGACCCGCGCCAGGTCGGCTACTTCGTCGAGCTCCGCTCGGGACCCGAGGGCCACTTCGCCTACCGCAAGGTCGCGCTCGACATGCAGGCCCACGTCGAACGCGTCGCCCCGCTCTTCGCGCGCTACGTGCGCGCGCAGAAGGGCGAGGCCTTCCTCGGCCGCATGCAGGCCGAGCAGGGCGCCGACGAACGCCGCATCGAGCGCATGCGGCGGGCAGGAGATCTCTCCGGGGCCTGATCGTCGGATCGGGCGATCCCAGCCCCATCAATCGAGGACGACGCGACAGATCTGCTCGCCCGTCCCCGGTTCGACCACGAGCGGTTCCTCGACCGGTGTGGACGGCCAGCGCGAGAACCTCGCCCGACATCGCAGTGGAACCGGCAGGCCGATCGACCCACCGCTGCGGAACCAGGGGATGACGCAGAGGGATGCTCCCTGGTCGTCCACCAGCACCAGCTTCACCGGCGACAGTTCCGCGCCATCGCGGTCCTGGATCTCGAACCGCACGAGGCGGAAGGGCGACCGGACACGCACCACGACGCGCGTCACCTCGTCCGGCAGGATCCGGACCGATCGCGGTTCGAGCTCGATTCCCTCGAGGAGCTCCCTGCCGTGGATCGAGTATTCGCCGACCGGGACGGGCTGCGCTCCGCTCGCCAGCGGCAGGCGCGCCCACTCGTGCGGACCCGTCGGTGACAGTTTCTGGAGCGAGAGCCGAAGCCCTTCCAGCGGCGCGCCGTCGGGCCCTTCGACGCTCGCCTCGATCGTTCCGAGGGCCGAGCCACTCGCAGCCGCTGGATCGAGCTCCTCCACGTGACTCGGCACCTCGTCCCAACGCCAGACGCGGATGGGCTTCGAAGTCCACCCCGTTGCCCTATCGAACCAGTACAGCACCGCATGGAGTTCGCCGCGCTCGAGATCGGCGAGGCCAGACCGATTGACGGGCCAGAGGAACAGGCGGTCCTGCGCACCGAGCTCAGGGCGCAGCAGACGCTCCAGAGTCGCCACGGCGTGCTGCTCCTCGAACGGCGAGGTCCCCGCCTGCGAGCGCATCACTTCCACGCGGTGAATGGCCTGTCCCTCCACCCGCACGGCACAGCCGACGAGCAAGGCGACCCGAAGCCCGCCGATCGCCGCGCCGGTACAGTACGGGCCGCGATCCTGGTCATGCACGGTCGCGAGGTAGCCGCTCCAGCTCGCGGGCCGTACGTCGAAGCAGCCCGGCACCATCGCCGGGAACTCCGCAAGGCCACCATCGCGCGAGGTGGCCGCATGCAGCGCAGCCTGCTCGGCACCGAAGGGCACGATCTCCTCCAGGTCCGGAACCTCTGCACCTTCGACCAGTCGACGCGATGCGTGCAGCACGACGCCGCTCAGCGGCCGACCCAGGAGATCCTTGACGCCGGCGAACAGGGAGACACCGCGCCCCAACTCTGCGCGACAGGCCCTGGACCCTGCCTCGACTGAACCCGACCACGCTCGGTAGCCCTGCGCTGCGACGGCGACATGAGCCGCTTCGGCCGGCGCCGAAACGACCAGTCGTCCCCGATCGTCGGTCGAGCCCAGTGCCTCCTCCGCGAGCAGGTACCGCCGTCTGGTGGACTTCACCCAGACCCGGGCACCTCCGATCGGCTGCGCAGTGCCGGCATCCACCACCTCGATGATCAGCTCTGCCGCCGTGTCCATCGGGGCTGCAAACCCGACGCGTTCTCCAGTGACCGGAGTGGAGGGCGCTCTGCGACTTCGGTGATCGGCGTCGTGATCGAAGCCGGCCCCGTGGTCAGGGAGATCCGGAACTCCGTCTGACTTGCGAGTACAGAGGAACACGAGCGACGACAAGACGAGCACGCCGAGGAATGCCACGACCCCCGGCAACCTGCGACGATGCGCCTCCATCACTGGCAACTGCAGATGCGGTACGACTGCCCCGGTTCTGCGTCGTTCTTCTCGCAACTCCCAGGCAGACACAGCAGCGCGCCGTTGCAGGTGAGTCCGTCCGGAAGGGGATCGCCATCGGTGTAGTACATCGTGCAACCGCTGCCCCCGGTCACCGTCACGGGGACGCCGCGATCGGAGTCCCGAGCGCCCACGGTAGGCGAGTTCACCGGCGCGATGAGCAGGGCCAGAAGTGCCAGCAGGGCGACTGAAACAGAGCCTGGGTTGATCATCGTGAGAGTCCTCCGCGGGGCCGGAAGCTACCCCCCCCCAACAAAGTCATGCAGTCCCTGCCGGCACCCTTGGTACTGATCGCCCCCGGGTATCGAGAGTCCGTCGTTCGGTCGCAGCCCGCGCAGGAGACTGCCGTGGTCGCCTTCAGCGCAGCAGGACGTCGACCGCGGTCGAAGGCAGACCGTCGAGCTGGCCGAGCGAGGGCTGCACCCAGGCCGCGAAGGTCATGCGACGGCCGGCGAGCGCGAGCGGCAGGCTCGGCAATCCGCTGAGGTCGAGACGGGGTCGGGCGCGGCCGTCCTGATCGAGCACGCCGAAGAAGCCGACGAGCTCAGGCGACCAGACGAGCATGCCGAAGACCTCGGTGAGCGGGTCGACGACCAGCGGCAGCACGCCACCGGGCAGGATCGTGCCCGGGCTCTGTCCGGTCAGACTCGCGGCGACGAGGTAGTGCCAGCCGGCGCGGCCCTGGTCGCCGTCGAGCACGAAGTCGATCGGCGCCGGTGCATCGAGGACGAGTTCGTCACGCGTGGCACGCAGCGAGAAGGTCGCGGCGGGTCGCAACGGCAGATCGAGCCAGCTCGCGTCGGCACCGCTGCCGTGCAGCACGTCGACGATCGACGGCACGAAGAGCGGCACCGCAATGAGGCCGTGCAGGTGCGGCGCCTCGGTCAGCCAGTGGTTGCGCAGCACGAGGCGCAGCGTCGTGCCCGCGGGCAGGCGCGCCGAGATCGGCGAGAGCGTCACGTCGACGTCGCGCGCTTGCTGCGGCACCGCATCGAGCACGCCGCGCGCACCGTGCGCGAGCATGCGGAACTCGCTCGCACCGGGCTCGCGGGCGAGGAGCAGCGCCGCGAGCGTGAAGCGTTCCGCCTGCGGAGCGACGCGGAGATGGACGGCGGCCGCGCCGAAGACCGATGCGGGGTTCGCGAGCACCACGTCGAAGGCGCGCTCGCTGAGCGGCATCGCCGCGAGCACGGCGGCGAGCTCGCGCGAGGCGAGGTCGTTCATCCAGCGCGCGGCGTCGTAGCCGGGCGCGACCTGGTGCTCGATGCGCGTCGGGACCCCGGCGATGGGCGGCTCGATCGCATCCAGCGCACCGGCGTCGGTGGTGAACCAGCGCGTGGCGCCCGGTGCGCCGACCGGCAGATCGGCGTCGAAGTCGCGGTGCCAGAGCGATTGGCTGTCGTCGTGCGTGGTCGGATCGAGCGGCAGCGCGGCGGAGAGCACGCGCGCCTCCTGATCGACGCCGTTCGGCTCGTCCCAGAGGAAACGCTCGAGCCAGCGCAGCGCGAGGCTCTTGCGCTCGCGGTCCTCGGCGAAGTTGTGCGGCACGCCGTGACCGGTGGTCGACGCCAGGAGCCGCCACGGCGTCGTCGGCGGGAGCCGGTGCAGACCGTCGAGGACGAAGCCGACGTCGCAGATCGCGTCGTGCCAGGCGTGCGCGAAGAGGATCGGCACGGCGCTCGTGCCGAGCTGCGTCGCGATCTCGCGACCCGGTTCCGCGCGCATCGCCGACACGAGGCCCGCGGGATCCTGCGCGAGGAAGTGCTGGCGCACGAGGTTCGCGATGCTCGTGTCTGCGGCGAAGAGCTGCGTGTTCGGATCGAGGGTCGCGGTGTCGAGCGCGATCGTGCTGAACAGCGTGCCGCCGCGCACGGTGTGATCGATGGGTTCGGCCGCGTAGTCCGAACCGACGACGCAGGAGATCGCGGGGAACAGGATCGTGCCGCGACCCGGCACGGTGAGGGGCTGGCCCGACTGCGCTGCGGCCATCCACGCGTGCACGCCGCCCTGGCTCACACCGATCACCGCGACGCGATCGGCCGACACGCTCGTCGCATGGGCCGTCCGCACGTGCGCGATCTGCTCCGCGAGGTCGAAGCGCTCGTTGCCGCCGTAGATGGTCGTGCCGGTCGACTGGTTGTGGAACCGCGTCGAGGCCTGGCCACGCACGTCGTAGGCCCAGACGGCGAAGCCCAGCGACGCGATGCGCTGCTGGAACTCGAGCTCCTGGTCGCGCGAGGCGCCGAGGCTGTGCACGCGCACGACGAGCGGCCAGCCGCAGCTCGGCGGGGCATCGATCGGACGGATGAGCCGACCTTCTGCCACCACGCCGTCCCGATAGGTCACGAGCTCCTGGGGCAGGGTCTCGAGCGTGAAGCCGCTGCGGGGCGGGACCGGTCGGGGGCACTGCGCGGCGACCGCCGCGGCGAGCACGAGCACGGCGAGGCTGTGGATGCGGATCACAGGTGCGAGGCGGGGCGGTGGACCGGGCAGGCGCGAGCGGGCGGGATGGTATCGCACGATCGGACACGAGCGCCCGGAGCCTGGCGCACGATCGGAATCCCCGATCGCGCGGGAGCGTCGCCGACAGGGTCCGAGTCGCGGGCCCGCGGCAGCGGCGCGCGTCGGCGGTCTCAGAGCACGCCGCGCGCGAGCTCGCGCCAGGCGCCGACGTCGGGCGGCAGGCCGACCCGCAGCAGGCGTTCGGGGACGCCGAGTTCGATCAGCGCCGCGCGCGCGGGCTCGTCGTCGACCAGGACGAGCCGCGCGCTGGCCAGGCCCTGCGCGATCATGTCGAGACGGTTGAGGAAGGCCGTGCGGTGCGGGAAGGGCGAGAGCCCGCGGAGGGGGCGACACAGCGTCGCGAGACCGGCCTGCAGCGCGCCGAGGCCGACGGCGCTCCGCCCGCGACAGCAGGCCGCACAGCGCCTTGCGTCGCGCCACTCGGAACAGGCCGCACCCTCGCGATCGACCAGCGAGCCGCGGTGGCAGAGCACTTGCGCGATCGGCGAGGCGACCACGATCGGCGGCACGCCGAGCCGATCCGCCAGCCAGGGGAGCAGATACGAGTTGGCGCCGCCGAACCCGAGGACGAGGACGAGGTCCGGTGGCTCATGCCGGAGCGCGGCGCAGAGCGCGCGTTCCCTCGGGATGTCGACGAGCTGGGCTTCGACGCTGCGGAAGGCGGGCGGCCGGGAATCCGCCTCGATGAGCTCGATGCGGGGATCACCCAAGCGCGCGGCCTCGCCCGGCGGCCCGAGCCAGCTCACCCGCTCGCCGGCCGCGAGCAGTCCGCGGGCCAGCGCCGCGGCCGTGCGCCGCGTCGTCTGCTCCCGTTCGCCGTCGCCACGGGGACCGATGAGCAGGACGTGCATGGGGCCGCGAAGATAACCCGATGCGCTCGCGAGCCCGAGCGCGTCGACCTACCATCCCGACTCGACGATGCGATTCCGTTCGACACTCTCGACCGCGCGCCGACTCGACGACGCCTGCGCCGAGACGATCGCCGAGCTCCGTCGGTCCTTCGTGGACGAGGACCCCGATCTCGTCATGGCCTTTGCGACGCCGAGCCTCGGCGACCTCGACGAGATCCCGAGGCGACTCGCGAAGGCCTTCCCGCGCAGTCTGCTCGGCGGCTGCTCGGGCGGTGGGGTGATCGGCGACGGGCACGAGGTGGAGGATCGGCCGGGTCTGACGCTGCTCGCGGGCAGGCTGCCGGGTGCCACGATCGAGACACGGGTGCTGCGGCGCGATGAGCTGCCGAATCCGGATGCGCCGCCATCGACCTGGCATGCGCTGTTCGAGACGCCGAGCGCGCGCGTGCGCGGCCTGATCGTGTTGCCGGACCCCTGGCGCTTCCCCGTCGGCACCTTGCTCACGGGACTCGATTACGCGTATCCCGACTGCCCGAAGGTCGGGGGCCTCGTGAGCGGCGGTGATCACGCGGGCGCGCAACGCGTGTTCGCGGGCCGCGGTGCGGACGCGAAGGCGCTCGACGACGGTGCGCTCGTCGTCGTCTTCGGTGGGCAGGTCGAGATCGCGGCGATCGTCGCGCAGGGCTGCCGCCCCATCGGCCGCGTGGGCACGATCACCGCAGGCTCCGGCCAGGATCTCGTCGCCGTCGACGGCCAGCCCGCACTCGCCTTCCTCAAGTCGCAGATCGACTCCCTCGACGAGCGTGAGCTCGAGATCGTCCGCAGCTCACCCATGTTCGTCGGGCTCGCGATGGATCCGTTTGCCGCGGAGACTCCCGACGAGGGCGAGTACCTGATGCGGAACATCGTCGGGCTCGACCGCGAGCGCGGCAGCCTGGCGA
This sequence comes from Planctomycetota bacterium, assembly GCA_020848735.1. GTDB lineage: Bacteria > Planctomycetota > UBA1135 > UBA1135 > UBA2386 > JACRLW01. Next base: position 46,735 of record JADLHO010000124.1, read on the forward strand.
TCGCCGGACGTCCGGGTGTCGGCCGCAAGATCCGCTTCCACCTCCGCGATCGTGAGGCGAGCGACTGCGATCTGCAGCGCGCGTTCCGGCGGGTCCAGGCGAGTCCGGCACCGGCGGCCGCACTGCTCTTCTCGTGCCTCGGACGCGGCAAGGGCCTCTACGGGGAAGCGGACCACGACTCGCGCGCCTTCCTCGAGCGCTTCGGACGCGTCCCGCTCGCGGGCTTCTTCTGCAACGGCGAGATCGGGCCGGTGGCGGGCGCGACCTATCTGCACGGCTACACCTCGGCATTCGCGCTGATCCGTCAGGTCGAACTCGGCTGATGCGCGCCCTCGCGATGCGGAAGGTCGCGCTGCTCGTGCAGACCTGGCTCGTGCTCGACTTCTTCGGCGACGCGCGCCGCGACGGCCGCGAGAGCTCCGCGCTGAGTTCGGCGATCTTCGGCCAGTCGTTCCTCGCCTTCGCGCTTGCGGCGATCGTGTTCGAGAAGGGCCTGCCGCTCGAACGCTTCGCGGCGATCAACCTCTCGCTCTCGACGCTGCTCCTCGGCGTTGCCGCCCTCGCCGACCCCGATCGCGAGGCGCGGCGACTCGCGGATTGCCAGCTCTTCGGCACCGCGCCGCTCGGCCGCGTCACGCTCGGCCTCGCGCGCGCCGCGCACGGCCTCACGCGCACCGCACTCCTCGCGCTCGGCATGGCGATCCCGCCGGCGGTGCTCTGCACCTTCCTCGGCCAGGGCTCCCTCGCCGTGTTGCCGGCGTATCTCCTGCTCGCGGTCCTCCTCGCCGGGCTCGTGTCCGGCGCGCTGCAGATCGCGGTGCGCGCGGTGGCGCGGCGCTTCGGCTCGCTGCAGGCCGCGTTGAGCGCGGGCACGGTGCGCGCGATCCTGCTCGGTGCCGGTCTCGCCGGTTTCGTCCTCGGGCTGCCCGCGCTGCGCACGGGCCGCGCCGCACTGCCCTTGCCCGCGAGCCTCGTCGACCTCTGGCCGCCCTTCTGCGCGGCGCGATGGCTCGCCGACCCGCAGGCGCTCGACGCCGCACTCGCGCTCGCGGTGTGTGCGCTGCTGCTGCTCGTGCTCGACGCCATCGTCGGGGATCTCGTGCGCGAGGAGCGCGGCGGCGCACGCCGTGCACGCTCGCCGTTCGCCTGGCTCGACGCGAAGCTCGCCGGCGAAGGGCCACTGCGCGGCGTGAGCACCTGGACCGCGTCGATGCTCTTCCGCAGCGCGGCCTTCCGCGGCCGCGTGCTCCCGCTCGCCGGATTGCCCGCGGCGATGCTCCTGCTGACCTTCGCGAGCGAGGACCGCGCGGGCCGCGAGCTCCTGCTCGGGGTCGCACTCCAGTTGCCGGCGATGGGCATGCCCTTCCTCGTCGCCTTCCTCCCGCGCGCCGAACAGGACGGCGCCGATCTCGTCTTCCGCACCTGTCCGCACGGCTCGCGCGCCCTCGCCCGCGAAGGCGCACTCCTGGCGCTCGCCACGCGCGTGGTCCTGCCGCTCCAGCTCATCGCCGCGCCCTGCCTCGTCGTGCTCGACGGCTCGCCCACGCGCGCCCTCGGCCTCGTCGGCTTCTCGAGCGGACTCGCCGTCTTCGCGACGGCCCACGCGCTGCGTGCGCTCGATGCCGTGGCCTTCACCGCGATCGACGACGACCCCCGCGGTCTCGAACTCGGCGCCCTCGTCCCGCCGACCCTCCTCCTCGCCGGACTCGGTGCCGCCTACGGCAGCTTCGCGGACCACGCGGCGGCTCCGCTCGTCGCCGCACTCGTCCTCGCCATGGCCATCCGACGCCTCGTGATCTCGCGCCGCCGCAGCGCCCGGACGGACGCATGACCCAGCCGCCCGCCCGGCGCCTCGCGGCCGAACTGAAGAGCCTGGCCCTGCTCTACGTCGCGATCGCCGTCCTGCCCCTCCTGCTGGGCTGGTGCAGCTCCTGAGCTTGCCGGGCCCGCGGGCCCTGCCTATGGTGCGCGGCGCTCTTCGTCCGGAGGATCCCATGACGAGCCTCGAGTCGACGGACCGATCCCGCGCGCCCCTGCCCTCCCGCAGCAGCACGCGCAGCGCGGATCAGGCGCGCGCCCTCCCCCGCGCGCCCGAGGGCGAGCGCAGGCCTCGCCCGGCGGAAGACGACGCGGAGCCGCGTTGCGCGCGCCGCATCAGCCCCGATCCGCTGGCCGTCACCGATCGCTATCGGCTGACGATGCCGTTCACGGACGAGCTCTGATCGGCGATCGATCGGGCGGCAGAGCGCCCGATCCCGGTTTCATCGCGACCGGGGCCGCGAGCTGCCGGACCGCCTCGGTCCCTCCGGCCCAGCTCAGCGGCCGTAGCGCGCCTGCATCTGATCGAGGAAGGCCGCCGCATTGGGCGGCCCCTCGGAGATCGTCGTGATCGAGTTCCGCTCGACGACCGCGCGGAATCGCGCGAGCACGGCGGCGCCGTCCTTGGGGTCGAGGCCGAAGCGATCGGGCCACTGGAGCTGCAGATACCAGAGCGGAAGCAGCAGCTTCGCCACCCGATTGCGCTGCGGTTCGCCGCCGGCGGCGTCGAGGGCACGACCGAGGGTTGCCAGACCCGCCGCGACGAATTCGGGCGGCGTCAGCGCGGCGGGATCCCAGCCGTTCATGGGGACGTGCTGCGGCATCGACGAGCCCCAGCGATCCATCGCCGCCAGGAACTCGAGCACGTCGCCTGCGGCGGAGCCGTAGTAGCCGGCGCAGAACTCGCGACGGATCTCGAGGGGATCGCGCGCGGGATCCCAGAGGAGCTGCGCGCAGAGGTACTGCCGCAATTCGGCGAGCTCACCGCCAGGGCTCTGGAGATCGCACTGCACCATCACTCCGTTGATCCCGTCGCGCGCATAGCGCTTCAGGTCACCGGCGAGAGCCGCGAGGTTGGGATTGGGCGCGAGGTAGTTCCAGAAGTTCACGCCGTAATGCCAGACGAAGACGTTCTTGGCCGACGCGCGCCAGTCGAGCAGCGCCTGACGGAACTCGGCGCCGAGCGCCGGGCAGTCGATGCCGTGGAAGTAGCAGGCGTGCTGGCAGAGGCGAACGATCACGTCGTCGCGCGGCCTGGTGACCTTGGGCGTCGCCAGCGTGTGCTGATAGGCGATCGTCTCGATCGTGCGCCCGGGGAAGCGCGCCGTCACCGCAGCGGCGATCGCATTGGCGAAGCGCAGGATCGGGCCGTGCTGCGAACCCTCCTCGAGGACGATGGCCACGCACCTTTCGCACTCGCAGGCGCCGCTCGCGCCTGGATAGGCGTCGTTCTGTGAGACGTCGATGCAGGGGATCTCGGGGTGTGCTTCGCACCAGTCGAGCACCCACCTGGTGCAATGCTCGAGCACCGCGGGGTTCGCGTAGCAGAGCTGGCCGCCGATCGCGGCGCCGTGGCGCTTGCCCCCGACGAGACCGAACCAGTCGGGGTGCTCCGCGAGCAAGAGCCCCGCCGGGACCATCGTCTCGGCGGAGTGACAGAAGGGGCTGATGACGAAGCCCTGGACCTTCTGTCCGCTGCCATGCGGCCGACCGATGCACTGGTTGGAGTTGCCGCCGTTGAGTCGTTGACGCGCGACGAGCACACCGTCGGCGGTCAGGAACGACAGGACTTCGCGATAGATGAACGGCGACGCGTGGCGGTGGTCGAGGGGCGGGATCACGATGCGCTCGCGGCGGGGCGCCACGACGCAATCCGCGGCGAGGAAACGGTGCCCGAGGAAGCGCTCGAGGAACTCGTACACGGCATAGACACTGCCTCGCTCGGCTCCGCCGAGCAGCAGGAGATCGTCGCCCTCGCTTCGCACGATCACGCCGTCGTCGCCGAGTTCCACGGCCGCCGCCACGGCGCCGGTCGCGCGGGCCCGCGCCGAGTGGCCGATCAGGATCGCGGGACGCCCGCCGATCCGGTCCTCGGTCACGATCTCGAGTTCGACGCCGCTCGCGACCGCGAGAGCCTCCCGCAGCTCCTCGGCAGCGAACCGGAGCGCCGGGGTCTCCGGCTCTTGGATGGCGATGCGGTAGGCGCTGCTGCCGTGCTCGACGATGGTGAGCAGACCGTGTTCGCGGCCCGGATCCTGCATCGGCGACGGGGTCGCGAGCGCTGCGATGGCGAGCGGGATCAGCATCGCGGCGATTGGCCGCGGCGGCAGCCCTGCGTGCGAGGACGGGCGCCCGCGCAGCTCGATCGCCGCGGCATTCGAGCCGGCCACTCGAGATCGACCCGTGACGCCGTCACCCCTCGACCAGCGCCGCGAGCTCCGCCGGCAGCGGCGCCTCGAGCGTGAAGCCCTTGCCGTGCAGCGGGTGCTCGAAGACGAGGCGGTGCGAGTGCAGGGCGTGGCGATCGAGCACGAGGCGCGCGCGTTGTTCGTCGCTGAGCGTGGCCTCGCGGTCGAGGCACGCGAGGAAGATGTCCGGTGCGACGCCGTAGATCTTGTCGCCGACGAGCGGACAGCCGATCGCCTCCATGTGGACGCGGATCTGGTGCGTGCGGCCCGTCTCGGGCCAGAGCTCGACGAGCGAGAAGCGTGAGCCCGCGCGGCGCACGCGGTAGCGCGTGATCGCCGGCAGGCCGTCCTCGCCGTGCACGACCGTGAGCTTGAGCCGGATCGGCGAACGCTTGTCGGGCCCGATGGGGAGCTCGATGCGGCCCTCGCGCGGCGAGGGACAGCCGTGCACGACGGCGAGGTAGGTCTTCTCGACGCGACGCTCCTCGAACTGCTTGCGCACCGCGGAGTGGAACTGCTCGTCGAGTCCGACCGCGACGACACCCGAGGTCTCGCGATCGATGCGGTGGAGCAGGCGCGGGATCACGTCGTGCGCGGGGTCCTCGGGGCGCCGGTAGCGCTTGTGCAGGTAGTGGATGAGCGTGCCGTGCACGCGCCGGCCCGAGGGATGCACCGCGAGACCCGCCGGCTTGTCGACGGCGATCATCAGCTTCTCCTCGTGCACGATCGCGATCTCGAAGTCGCCGGGGGCGACGTCGACCGGCTCGGGCGGCTGAGGGATGCGCACCACGATCCAATCCCCCCTGCGGATGCGGCACGACGCGCGCGGCGGCCGATCCTCGAGCGAGACGAGCCCCTCCTCGAGGAGGCGATGGATGCTGCTGCGCGACCGCCAGGGCAGGAAGAGGCAGAGCACCTGATCGAGCCGGAGGCCGGCGTGGCGATCGTCCGCGAGCAGACGGAGCTGCTCGAGCGGACGACTCAGGTCGCGTGGGCCGTCACCGGGACTGCGCGGGATCGCCATGGCGCATCGGAGTCCGCGCGGCGGCCGGCGCTGGGCGCGGGTCGACCCGTGCGCGCGCTCAGGTCAGCGGCGCGGCGATCGGACGCGGACGCTCGAGCATCGAACCCGTCGTCTCCTCCGGGCCCTCGTCGTCGCGACCGCCCTGGCCGGGGCGGAGCTTCGACTTGCGGCGCGGGCGACCACCGCGGCCACCCTTGTCCTCGGCCTTGCGCAGCGCGCGCTGCAGGTTGCGGATCTTCTCGCGCTCCTCGCGACGCAGGCGATCGCTGCGCTTCTCGAAGTACGCGTACTTCTTGGCGAGCCGGAAGATGCCGGCGTAGTTGCACTGGCGCTTGAAGCGACGCAGCGCCGCCTCGAGGGGCTCGTTGGAGCGGACCTGGACTTTGATCATCGAAGGCTCGTTTCGTGCGTCGCGGCGGCGACCGACTTGCGAGAGTGCAACGCGGGCGTGGGTCGTCGGGCGGGGCACCGTCCGGGTGGCCTCCGCGGTCAGGCGGAGGCGGTCGGGCGGCGCGAAGGGCGGGACAGGTTAGCGGTCATCGGTCCGCGGGCAAGGTCTGCGATAACCTCTCCGCGCCTCGCGGTCCCCGCGCCCGAGCCGCCCCGAGCCGAAGCCCCCGCTTGTCCAGCAGCGCCGACAGCAGTGCGAGCGACGCCGTCCGTGACCTCGAAGGCACGGTCGAGCACTTCAGCTTCCGCAATGCGGAGACCGGCTTCGCGGTCGCGCGCTTCGTCCCGAGCGACGGCGGCCGCCCGCTCCAGATCGTCGGCCAGCTCGCCCAACTCGCGGAGGGCCAACAGGTTCGGATCAGCGGACAGCGCCGTTCCCACGCCCGGTTCGGACCGCAGATCGAAGTGGAGTACTGCGAGGCCGCGCTGCCCCAGAGCCCGCAGGGGATCGCGAGCTACCTCGGCTCGGGGCTCGTCAAGGGGATCGGGCCGACCACGGCGGACCGGATCGTGACGCAGTTCGGCGCCGACGCCCTGCGCGTGATCGAGGAGGAGCCGGAGCGACTGCGGGAGGTGAAGGGCCTCGGCGCCCGGCGGATCGCGGAGCTCGTCGCGGCGGTCCAGTCGCAGCGCGACGTGCAGGCGGTGATGGTGTTCCTCCGCACGCACGGGCTCGGTCAGGCGCTCGCCGCCCGCATCGTGAAGCGCTTCGGGCGCAACGCGTCGGCGCTGATCCAGGCCGATCCCTACCGGCTCGCCGACGAGGTCGTCGGCATCGGCTTCAAGACCGCCGATCAGCTCGCGTCGCGCCTGGGGATCGGTCGTGAGGCCGCGCAACGCGTCGACGCGGGTCTCCTGCACGTGCTCGCGCTCGCCGCACGCGACGGCCACAGCTACCTCCGCGCCACCGAGTTCGCCGAGCGCACCGCGACGCTGCTCCAGATCGACCAGGCGCCGATCGTCGCGCGGCTGCCCGAACTCGAGGCCAGCTCCCGCATCGTGCGCGAGCGCATCGGCTCAGACGACGCGCTCTTCCCCGTCGCCCTGCGCGCCGCGGAGTGCGGCGTGGCCGACGCGCTCGCGCGGCTCGCGCGCGTCGTGCTGCCGGCGACGAGGCTCGCCGTCGGCAAGCTCGTCGACGAGTACGCCCGCGCGGCGGGGCTCGAACTGCCCGAGCAGCAGCGCGACGCGGTGGCGCGCGCGTTCGACAGTCCCGTCAGCGTGATCACGGGCGGCCCGGGTGTGGGCAAGACGACCATCGTGCGCGCGATCGCGAACCTCTGCACGCACGCCGGACTCGAGCTCCTGCTCGCGGCGCCGACCGGACGCGCGGCGAAGCGCCTGGAGGAGTCGACGGGCCGCGCCGCCTCGACGATCCACCGCCTGCTCGAGTGGCAGGCCGGCATCAACCGCTTCCAGCGCGACGGGGAGAACCGGCTCGAGGGCGATGTGCTCGTCATCGACGAGTGCTCGATGCTCGACCTGCAGCTCGCCTACAACCTGTTCCGTGCGGTGCCGCCGGGGATGCGGGTCGTGCTGGTCGGCGACGTCGACCAGCTGCCCTCGGTCGGACCGGGTCGCGTGCTCGCGGACCTGATCGAGTGCGCGCGGCTGCCCGTCACGCGGCTCACGACGATCTTCCGCCAGGGCTCCGGCTCGCGGATCGTCGAGGCCGCGCACGCGATCCGCAGCGGCGAGGAACCGCAGGGCGGCGGCGAGGGCGACGACTTCTTCTTCGTCGAGGCCCGCTCGGCGAGCCACGCGCGACAGCTGGTGCGCGAACTCGTGACGGTGCGCATCCCTCGCCGCTTCGGCCTCGATGCGATGCGCGACGTGCAGGTGCTCTGCCCGATGTACCGCGGCGACGCCGGCGCCGACGCGCTGAACCAGGAGCTGCAGTCCGCACTCAACCCGAACGGCGAGGAGCTCGCGCGCGGCGGCAAGCTCTTCCGCGTCGGCGACAAGGTGCTGCAGGTCCGCAACGACTACGACCTCGAGGTCTTCAACGGCGACGTCGGTCGCATCGCGGCGATCGACCGCGGCGACGCGCTGCTGCGCGTGCGCTTCGACGAGCGCGAGGTCGAGTACCCCTATGCCGACCTCGACCAGCTCGTGCCCGCCTACGCGATCACCGTGCACCGCGCGCAGGGCAGCGAGTATCCGGCGGTGGTCGTGCCGCTCCTCACCGAGCACTTCCTGATGCTGCGGCGCAACCTGCTCTACACGGCGATCACGCGCGGCAAGCGGCTCGTCGTCGTGGTCGGCTCGCGCTCGGCCCTCGAGATCGCGGTGCGCACGAGCGGCGACGAGGTGCGCAACTCGGGTCTCGCGCAGCGCCTGATGCAGCAGCTCGCGCCGCGCGGGGATGTGGGCTGAGACGCGGCGGGGCCGACCCGCGAGGCTCAGCACTTCATCGTCTTGCGCTTCTTGCCGACCCGGCCCATCGACTCGATCTTCGCGATCATCTCGGTCGCGAGCGGCACCTTGCACGCGGTCCCGCCCATGTCGACCTCGACCTTGCCGATCGCCTTCGCGACGGCCTTGGCCTTGCCGAGCAGCGGCTTCACCGCCGAGCCGACCGCCATGACGAAGCCGTTCATGCAGTAGCGCACGCGGTTCTTCGCCGTGCCGATCTCCTTCTGCACGCGGAGCAGCAGCGCCTCGATCTCCGCGAGATCGAGCTCGGCGTCGTCGCGCGTCGAGACGATGCCCGACCAGGTGTTCCAGCCGGCGGCGGCGATCGACTCGCTCTTGCTGTCGATCCACTTCGTCGCGAACTCACGCGCGTGCGCGCTCTCCGCGGTCACCCAGGGCACGGTGTACTCCGAGATCATCTGCCAGCGCGCGGCCTTCACCCAGGTCTCGAGTTCCTTCTTCGACATCGCGGCACCGTCGGCGACGAGGCCGGCGAGGTACATCGCGTCGAGGTTGCCGCTCGCATAGAGCTCGAGCGCCACGTCCTGGCGCCCCTTCAGCTTCTTCACGATCGGCTTCATGTCGCCGATCTTGACTCCGAAGAAGTCGCCGTTGGCGCCGTGCGTCAGCCAGGTCTTCTTCGTCTGCGCATTGCCGAGCTTCTCGAGCGCGGCCATCACTTCGGCGGTTTCCATGGCGTGAGGAGAGAGGGGGCGTGGGGAGAGAGGGTCGGTCGCCGACGCGGGGTGCGGCGGGCTGCGGAGCGTAGCGTGGGGCACAGCCCGATCACGCCCACCGGGGACCTTGCGACCTTTCGGCACGAGCAGCGTCCAGAGAGGCATGACCAACCTGGACAAGTCCCCCGCGGTGCGGATGCACGTCGCCCTCGAGACTCAGGACCTCGACTCCGCCATCGCCTTCTACGCGGCGCTGTTCGGCGCGCCGCCGGCCAAGCGCCGCGCCGACTGGGCCAAGTTCGAGCTCGATGAGCCGCCGCTCGTGTTCTCCCTCAATGCCGTCTCCCCCGCTCCCGCGGATCGCGGCGCGCGGGCGCGCGGAACGCTCTCGCACCTCGGCTTCCGGGTCGCCTCGCTCGAGCGACTCGCCGCGATCCGCGAGCGCCTCGTGGCCGCGGGGCTGCTCGCGCGCGAGGAACAGCGCACGACCTGCTGCTACGCGGAGTCGGACAAGCTCTGGGCCGAGGACCGCGACGGCAACGCGTGGGAGTTCTACGTTCTGCTCGCCGACGTCGAGGCCGACTCGGCGGCCCAGCGACCCGCGAGCGCGTGCGCGGTCGGCGGCGCGGTGCCGCAGAGCGAGTGCTGCGTCCGTCGCCGCTGAGCACGACCGGATGGCGACCATGCCCGAACGACTCGAACTCTCGGCACTGCACGACGCGCTGAGCGCCGATCTGAAGCGGCGCTTCGCGCGGCGGGGCGTGCCGCCGCAGGACCAGGACGACCTCGTGCAGGAGGTCTTCCTCCGCGCGCACCGCGCGCGCGACGAACTGCGCGACGGCGAGCGTCGCGACGCCTGGCTGGCGCGCATCGCCCAACGCGGTCGGGGCCGCAACCTGACGGTCGCCGCGGCTTCGCTTCGCTCCGCCACGAAAGGCCCCGACCGCTCGATTGGCTGGGGTCCTTCGGCCTTCCGAATCGTCGCGTCCCGCGACGATTCTCCGGCCTACGGACCCGGCACGTGCTCGTCGACTGGAGCCGCAGGACACGTCGCGCCCTGCCGAGCTTCGACGGCGAGGATCCCGCGGCGCCGTCGGAGGCCGTACCGCTCAGCCGCGTCGCGGCGAGCTGGTTGCCCGCGGCGATCGACGCACTCCCACCGCGCTACGCGGAAGTCCTGCGCCTCGCTGATCTCGAGCAGGTCTCCCACAAGGAGATCGCGGCTCGCCTCGGCCTCTCGATCCCCGCCGTGAAGTCACGCGTGTCGCGCGGCCGCGTCCTGCTGCGGGACGTCATCGACGCGTGCTGCGTCTTCTCGCGCGACGCCCGCGGTGGCCTCGTCGACTTCGAGCGGCGCGACGGGCCGTGCGGCTGCGACGACCACCGATCGCGCTGAATCCGGGGCCCGCCGGTAACGAATCCCCCGCGCCCCGGATCGTCCGTCCGATGCTGCTCCGCCTCGCCCTCCTCCTGGCCGTGATCTTCGGCGCGCGCGCGCTCGCCCATGCCCTGGGCGCGGCGCTCGCCGTGCTCGTCGGCGCCGTCCTCTCGCTCGCGCTCTGCGCGGTGATCGGCTGGCTCCTGCAGCGCCGCCCGGTCGGCGAGATCGGGCTCGTGAATCGCATCGCGGGCGCGGTGCTCTTCCCCGGGATCGGCATCTCGCGAGGTCGCCTCGTGCCGATGGTGCTCTGGTCGGCGGCCGCGTGGACCGGCGTCGCGCTGGCGGCGGCGCTCGCGGTCGGTGCTTCGTCCGCGCCGACGCCGACCGGCGCGCCGCTCGTCGCTCCCGACGCAGCACCGGGCACGCTGAGCTGGGCGCTGCTCGTCGTCTCCTGGCTGCTCCTCGGCGTCGCCCTCCTGCGCCTCTGCATCACCCTCACCTGGAAGCCGCCGCCGCCGAGCTCGCTGCGCGCCGTGCTCGTCATGGCCGCATTGCTCGGCACGAGCCTCGTCTTCGCGCTCTGCGGCAGACACGGTCTCGCCCTCGCGATCGCGTTCGGGCCGGTGGCATTCGTCCTCGGTGGCTATGGGCTCATGCTCCTCGTCGTGCTGATCGGCGGGAAGCGGATGCGGTGGAACTGACGTCGGACGTCGACTTGACGACGCGAGCGCGCGACCTGCTCATCGAGTGTGACCCGGTGTCCGGCCCGTCAACGCCGGCGTCTCGGCCATGCGCGAGCGACGCCACTCTTCGTCGCTGACCTCGTGCTCGGCGAGGAATGCGCGAGGGTCTAGCACCAGACCCTCGAAGAGATCCTGCGGTCCCTCGCCGATGCGCGCCAGGACGAAGACCTGGCGCGGACGCGCCAATGCGCCGTGCAGATGCAGCGGACCACTCCCACCGCGCAAGGTGGCGACGACGACCGTGCGCGCATGATCGTCGGGCGGTTCCAGCACCGCGTGGGAGAAGTAGCCGTGAACGGCGGCGAGGCGCCAGCGCACCGATTCGAAGAACGCACGCTGGAGCGCAGAGTCGGCTACGCCGGCGAGCTGCTCGTCGGCCACCGCCGCGTACTCCGTGGCAATCCCGGCGAGGCATAGGAAGCGCGCCCGTGCAGAGCCAAGTCCATCGTGGAACCGGGTGAGGAGGCACACGCCGGTCGCATCAGGAACCGCGCCGTCCGCGATCCGCGAGGCGAATCGGCCCAGTGCCGCAATGCGACGGGCGTGGTTCTCCTCGGCGATCCCGAGCCCGGTCGCGAACTCGTCGAGGAGAGTCTCGATCAGGAGTTCCTCCGCGTCCTGTGCCTCCCGTGCCCGCACAGCCTCGCATTGCGCCGCCAGCCGCCGGGCCGCGTCGCGGGTCTCGAAGGGCCGTCCCGTCGGGGTCTCCGCGAGGAGTCTCGCGCAGTCCTCCGACAACACGGCGAGCCTACGCGCGAAGTCCGGCACGGCCTCGACGAGGCCGAGCGGTCCCCCGTCCCAACCGATCAATCGATAGCGTCGCACGACCACAGCGCGCGTGCCGGAGGACGGACCCCGTGCGACGCCGTGCGCGAGGCCGAGCCAGTTCGCGAGGCCACGGAGACGATGGCGCGCGCGCCACGCCTCGCTCGCGAAGACGGCGGGCGCGCCTCGCGGAGTGCTCGCCTCGAGAAGGCGCGCGAGCACGACGGTCTGCTCGGCAATCGAGGGCTCGGTGCCCGGCACGACGCGAACCGCGATCTCGAGCAAGGCTCCAGGTTCCGGAGTGCCACGCTCCCGCATGAGCGACTCGAGGGCTGCCGACCAGGGCATCCGCGGCTCTGGACCCGCGTCGCCAAGCCAGGCATCTCGCGGCAGACTCCCGCCGTACTCCGCGCACGTCGAATGGAAGGCGACCGCAAATGCATCGAGCAGGACATCAGCAGAAAAGAAGGGCCGCGGTGGTTCGAAGTCTGCCGCCCTGCGTTCGTCATCGACCCATGCCCAGGTTGTCCGCGCGCTGCGCGCCGTGACGACGAAACCCTCCCGCAGCAACTCCGCGTATGCCGCCTCGTCACCGACGCACCTCTGCCACCCTTCAGGAGCACTCGGCGGCGCGTGGTCCTGCGCGATCGAAGAAGCCAGCGGGAGCGTGAGGAGGAGAAACAGGAGACAGCGTGGAATCACCGTCCGGAGCGCGAACCCTTTCTTGCGCCATCCGACGCGGGCCATGACCCCCGCGACAGGTCGGCGTTCACGCCACTCGCGAGCGAACGGCGACTCGATTCCCAACCACTGCGGGAAGTGCGCGCTGCTCTGCGTTCCGCGGATCGGGCACGTCTGCAAAGAGCGGTCCCACCCAAGGCCAGGGCAATCCCGTCGCTCCACCGCCTGGGCGCGACCCTTCATTCTTCGCGTCGCTTCGCGAGCCCCGACACGGTCGCGACAAAGAGGAGGCTGAAGACCCAACCGAACAGCGTCTCGAACCACATCACCAGCCGAATGACGTGTTTGAACTCCCATCGCAGGAACTCCTCCATGAGGCCCTTCCGCGGGGTCGGAATGAGCGGCGCCCAATCACGCTCCTGCTGCAGGTCGACCAACGGTAACAGCAAATCAAGTGAATACGCGAGCGGGCTGAATGCCGTGTACTCCTCAGGCAGACGTGGATTGTCGTACCAGTTTCCGGCCCACGGCGCGTGCGCGGCGGCGGCACCCGACCCAGGGACCTCTATCGAACCTTCCACGGCGGATGGAGCCAGGTATGCCTCGTGCTGAAAGACAAGTGGGCTCGAAGGCCCAAAGGCGCCGTAATGTACAGCGCCGACCCAGTAAAACAGAGCACAGCCGAGCCAGAAAGCCAGGAGCCACGCCAGAAGCCTCATCGGTCGGTGACCGTAGCCAGCGAAGAGGCCGAAACCCCTGTGGAGTCCACGGGTCACCCAACGATGGATCTTCCCCACGAGCTGGTTCGTCCCAGGCGCGGTAGCTCCAATCCGCCCAACCTTGCTCAGGTGTCGCTCCATTGCGATCGCGACTTCGTGCGCCGCCTCGAAGTGCCCCGCCGCGCGCATCACTTTCTGGAGCTGCTGCCACGGTTGCGGGCGGAAGTCGTCACCCGTTGGACTTCGACCGCAATGCTCCGACTTCTGCTTCATGAGCCATTTCACGCGCTCCCCGGCGTCGCTCGATGCTGTTCCGCCGAGAGCCTCGTAATGGAAGCCATCGAGAACGAGGTTCCCGCCCCAAGCACTCTCCACATCGTCGTCGAGCGCCCCGACGCGACTCTGCCCGAGATCCGCGCCGTTCAACGGACTGGCTGGGCGACATACAAATGTGCCCCGAACACGCATGCCGTGCGCCTTCAGCGCAATTCCATCTGGCGACTCCATTCTTGCGCCCTCAATGCAGAGCCCCATACCAAGCTCAGCAAAGCTCAGATTGATGGTTCCCGTCGCCTCAAGAGGCGCTTCCTGCGCGGCTCGAAGGAACACGTTCTGCGCAACCCGCGCGGCCTCGAGGCTTAGCGCGGACCATGCCCCCGATCGGTCCTGCGTTGCCGCTTTGAATCTCGCCCCTTCGCAGTTCAACTGGCCGCCAATTCTCACACCCAGGAGTCGCACCTCACCAACCGCTTCGAACCCCCTGGAGGCATCATCCCCGCACAAGGACAGATGAATGGAACCACCAATCGCTGAGCCATCGCAGGACAGGGCCTTGCCACCCTTTCCCTGAAGACGAGCGCCCACGCAGGTCAAGCTCCCACCGATCCTTGCTTGGAGGAAACGCACCTCGCCAAGAGCATTGAATTGCCCGCTCCGCGCGCTCGACCCCAATATCACGTCCTTGGAAATCTCCGCATTGTCGAAGCAGAGCGCGACGCCGCTGTCGACCTCGAAGCGGGCTCCCAGACACTCCAGGCGGCCGCTTATATGCGCTCCGGCGAGGGCAACTCTGCCATTCGCCTCGAATTGCCCCAGGTCATGGCCCGAGTTCAGGATCACATCCCCACCGATCTGCGCACCATCGAAGCACAGCGCATCCCCGTTGCGTCCCGCGCTGAATCGTCCAGCGCAGCAATTCGCCTGCCCCATGATCCGCGCTCCGCACAGGCGCACCCCGCCAACTGCTGTGAATTGGCGGACCTGCTTTGCTGCGCCAAGGAACACTGAACCACCAATCTGCGCGCCATCGCAATGCAAGGCCGCGTCATCATCGCCTTGGAGATCAGCTCCCTGGCAATTGAGCTGGCCTCCGATGTGCGCTCCCGCGAAGCGGACCCCGCCCTTAGCCATGAAGGGTCGGCGCTGGGAGTCGGGCTGCAAAAATACATTCCCGCCGATCTTGGCGCGGTCGCATAGCAGTGCGCCTTGGCCGCACTGCTGAAAGCTGGACCCCTTGCAATCCAGATCCCCACCGATCCTGGAAGCCATGAGACGCACCAGTCCCCGCACTTCGAAGCGCCTCTCATTGGGTGGCGAGTCCAGGTAAGCAGACCCACCGATCTGTGCACCTCCCAGATCCAGAGCAGCGCCATCGTCGGCCGCGCCGAGCTTCGCACCGGTGGCCTCCAAGTCGCCGCGAATCTGTGCGAGAGGCAACTTCATTCCAGCGCTCGACTCGCTCATGCAGATCGAGAGAGACCCCCCAATGCGAGCTCTCGCAGCGCTCAGGCCGGCGAGGCGCGAGCCCTCGAAACTGAGCGTCCGGGCACAGCACGAGTCGTTCAGGTCAATGGGCGCTGCGATGTGGCAGTCCCGAAGCACGATCGGGAGTGGAACCAAGGCATCGCCGAGGTCCAGCGGCTCATCGATCCATGCCCCCTGCAGGCGAACACCATGCTCGTGCACAGGGTGATCGGCGTCGCCGCCCAAGGCGAAGAAGCGCAAGACTGCGGCGCGCACCTGGTTGGTGTCGCTCTTTTCGGTCGGGAGTGACTCATCGATGCCGGCGACTTCGCCCACACGACATGCGGCCATGAGCTGGTGCTCCGCCGGGAGGAGACGGGCCTCGCCACCGAAGTCGGAGAGGGATCGGCCGCTGGCTCGAGACGGGGCTGTCGGCTTCGCCGCCTTCGAGGGCTTGCGTGAGTTCCTTCGCTGCGCCATGCACCACAGGATATCGCCGACGAGCGCGGGAACGGGTAGCGGCGCGGTGGGGGGAGGTCGAGAAGGACCAACAGGACCGAGAGCCGCACACCGACAACTCCGCCGATGGGTTCGGCGCTACCCTCCCGGCACCATGATCCCGGTCGTCCTCGTCGGCTCACTCCTCTGGCTCGCAACCAGCACACTCCCCGCCCAGTACTTCAGCTCCGTCGGGTCCGAGCCGCGCCGCACGACGCGCGCCACCTGGCTCGGGATGTCGGGCGAGCAGAACGTCGCGATCGAGTATGGACAGCCCAGGTGGCGGGCCGAGCACGAGGGTTTCATGAAGCGGCGCTCGGCGGAGCCGCTGCTCCTGGGCAAGGGTGCGCTGACCACGCTGTGGACCGACGTCCCGCTCGCGTTCGGCGAAGGGCGGCTCGCGCGCGGTCGCTGGTATGTCGGCGCTCGGCGCGACGAGCAGCAGGAATGGTCGCTCGTCTTCTTCGCCGCCGACGAGGTCGATGCCGGCGGACGCGCCGTGGTCGCGCTGCTCTCCGGTGAACCGGACCTGCGCGTGCCGTTGCGGGTGACGCGCGAAGAGCAGTCCATGGAGCTGTTCGAGATCACGCTCCGCGCGACGGGAGAGAAGCCGCAGAACCTGGCCCTGTCGATCGCCTGGGGTCCGTACCGCATGAACGTGGGCCTCGCGGCGGCATTCGACGAGCGCAAGCCGGAAGGCAGCCCGGACTTCGCGCGCACTGCCGAGGGGAAGGGTCGGCGGACGGAGTCCGGACTGGTCTACGAAGTGCTGCACGCCGGCAGCGGCGAGCCGCCGCGACCGGACGACATGCTCCGCGTCCACTACGCCGCGTGGCTCAGCGACGGGACCATGTTCGACTCGAGCTACGTGCGCGGCGAGCCGTCGCCGTTGACCTCGCAGTGGGTCGTGGGAGGACTCGCCGAGGCGTTCCAGCTCATGCGGCCCGGTTCGATCTTGCGCGTGACCATCCCGCCCGAACTCGGCCACGGTGCGCAGGGCATCGGCACCGTCGTGCCACCGAACGCGACGCTCGTCTACCACCTGACGCTGCTCGGCATCGACAGGCGTTGAGATCCCCTCGCTATCCTCCGCGCGATGCAGCAGCGGTGTTTCGGCAGCTCCTCGCGCAGGGTCTCGGAGATCGGGCTCGGCACCTGGCAACTCGGTGCGGAGTGGGGAGACGTGAGCGACGCCGAGGCGGAGGCGATCCTCGCGACCGCGCTCGAGCAGGGGATCGACTTCATCGACACGGCCGACATCTACGGGCAGGGGCGGAGCGAGACGCGCATCGGTCGCGCCCTGCGCGCGCACGCGGCGAAGGTCTTCGTCGCGACGAAGCTCGGTCGAGCCCGTGAGCCCGGCTGGCCGGGCAACTTCGAGCTCGAGGCGATGCGCCGCCATGCCGAGGGCTCGCGCGAGCGACTCGGTGTCGAGGCTCTCGACCTTCTGCAACTGCACTGCGTTCCCGAGCCCATCCTGCGCGAGGGCCGCATCTTCGAGCACCTGCGCACGCTGCAGGGCGAGGGGCTGATCCGCGCGTTCGGCGCGAGCGTCGAGAGCAGCGCGGAGGCGAAGCTCGCGCTCGCGCAGGACGGCCTCGCGTCGCTGCAGATCATCTTCAACGTGTTCCGGCAGACGCCGATCGAGACGATCTTCGACGAGGCGCGGCGCAAGGGTGTCGCGATCATCGTGCGCCTGCCGCTCGCGAGCGGGCTGCTCAGCGGCAAGTTCGACGCGCAGACGCGCTTCGCGAGCGACGACCACCGGACCTACAACCGCGACGGCGACGCGTTCCACGCCGGTGAGACCTTCGCCGGACTGCCCTTCGAGCGCGCGCTCGAGCTCGTCGAGGAACTGCGAGCCCTCGCGCCGCCGGGCCTCTCGCTCGCCGCGATGGCACAGCGCTGGATCCTCGACCACGAGGCCGTGAGCACCGTCATCACCGGTGCGACGCGGCGCGAGCAGGTGCGCGAGAACGCGCGGGCCTCGGCGCTCGCGTCGCTCCCGCTGGCCCTGCACCTCCGTCTCCGCGAGTTCTGGGCCGCGCGCGTCCGTCCCCTGGTGCGCGGCAAGGACTGAACGTCAAGCGCGCAGAGGAGCGCCCGCGCCAGGACCTGGCTCGGTCGGCTCCCTCGGGAAGTCAGCGCCGTGCGTCCCATTCGATCCTCTCTGCCCGATGGCTCGGCGTGTACCCCGGCACAGGGGGCCAAGGCTCCCGTTCACCGTCGCGCAGCGACCAGCCGCGTCGAAGCGGAACCTCGTCTCCGCTCCCCTGATCCCGGCGCAGGCCACCCCATTGCATCCTCGCCTTCTTCTCGGATCCCGATCTCGACGCGAGAGTGCTCCGCCCGCTCGGCCCCCCGAGCGAGCGGCTCGTCGCTCTCCCGCGATGTCAGCGCCAGCCGTCGGGAGAACCTCTCCTCGGTACTGCTCGACCAGCGGGCTCG
>JADLHO010000125.1 GCA_020848735.1 Planctomycetota bacterium
CAGTGTCGCCTCCAGCGACCTCGACGCTGATCTCGCGGCGCGCCGAGGCTCGGAGCCGCTTGGGCCTTCTCCTATTCAGAATCGGGAATAGCGAGCGCCTCGCTTCTCGTGGCCCAGGCTCCTAGCGTTGGTTCAATGCTCGCGCAGCAACCGACAAGAAGAAGACGAGCGAGGATCCTGGGATGGCGACTTCCCCCGCGAAGGGGCCGCTTCCGAGCGCTGATCGAAGGCGCGGAACGAACCGCCGAGGGTGAGAGAACGCGATTGGCGATCAGCGCGGAAGGTGCGCTCCAGTGTCGGATGCCGCGCAAGGAGCGCCGAGGCAGGGCTCCACCCCGAAGGCACCGACCCGGACGAAGCCCCTCGGCGGCCCGACGGCAAGAGACCCGCTCTCCCGGATGAGGCGGGTTGCCCCGGCTCGGCCGCACCAGACCGGGTGCCGATGCCCTCGACTCGGGGTCAGCTCACGCCACTGACGCCGGCGAAGTGCCAGGACCGCGCCGGCAGGACGTGCACGGTCGCCAGCACGCCGGCCGACGGCCCCGGTGAAGCTCCCTTCCTCGATTAGAAGCCGGCGCGCCGCATCATTGTCGTTTCACGACTTTGGACACTCAGGCCTTGGAGTCGAGGAACTCAGCGTCTCCCCCTGGTGCAATCAGCTCCGGAAAGAGCAGCTCCGGTATTGCAATCGACTACGTGCAAAGCCCATTCACCGAGCCCGGGCCGAGCCTTGGCCTCACGTTGCGAGGGGTGTCGCAGCTACCGCCGTGCAAGGTGACGCTGGCCTGCGTCGGTGGCGGGGCGAGCGCTCCCTTTCGAATGGACCTCGGCCAATGGTCGGCGAACGAGCGCTACAGCCACCCGACCCGTGGCGGGCTGCGCTCCTGCCCGAGCAGCGTCGACGTGACGCTCGCCTTGGACGGAATGAACGTCACCTGGACCAAACGCGTGCCGATCTCGTCGCGGCGCTGAGCGAGCCGAGGAGAAAACTCAAACCTCGGTGGGACGGGCGGACGCAGCGGCCAGCGAATCCGCAGCCTCGACCTTGGGTCATGCCCCGCCCAGCCCCACCCCCCTCACTGAATCACCACCTGCAACGCCGCCGACATGCACACACAACTCGAACCCGCATTGAAGCAGACATCCTGCATGCAGAACGTCGCGCCGACGAGGTTCGGGTCGGAGGGGATCGTCAAGGTGGTCGTGCGCGGCGGCCAGGTCCAGGCATATGCGGCCCAGATGGGCAGGACGTGGAGGAAGCAGCCGCCGCAATTGGCGCAGCTCACCGGCGGGTCGACGGGGATGCCGGGCTGGAAGCAGTCGCCGAGCAGGGTGAACATCGTGCCCGGGGCGGTGGAGCTGAAGCCGCAGGCGGTGCCGCTGCGTTCGCCGAGGGTCCAGGTGCCGCCGACGACGGGGGAGTTGGAGCAGATGGCGAGCATGCCGCTCGAGGTGCAGGGCTGGCCGTAGGCCGTGCATTGCGCGGTCAGGGGCCGGACGAGGCAGGCCGCGAGGAGGGCGGCGAGGACGAGGACGATGCGCATGGTCAGTTCTCCGGTCTGGTCTCGGGAGCGGCAGGCGCGGGGATCATGGCGAGGCGGGGCCGCGGAGCGAAGCCCTGGGCGAGACGGCGGGGCGCAACGAACTCGGCGCGGCAGGCGTTAGAGTCCCGCCCCCATGCGCACGCCGCTCACGCTGCCGCTCGTCGGCGCCGTCCTGGTCCTCGCCGTCGCGAAGCCGCCGGCGCAGGCGACGCAGCTCCGTTACGTCGACGACCGGCCGGTGGTCTCGGTCACGCTGCGCGCCGGCGAGAACGCGTATCCCTGCCATCTGCTCGTCGACCTGGCGCGGAGCGAGGCCTTGTTCCTGCACGGCAACGCGGCCCAGGCGCTGGGCGCGACGGAGTGCGATCTGGTCAGCGGGGAGCTGACGCTGAAGGATCTGCCGGTCGACGGGGGCAACGACCGCTGGCTCGAGAGCTTCACGGCGCGCAATGCCGAGGGATTGCGGGAGATCCCGCTCGCGGGTTACCTCGGGCTCGCGGCGTTCCGCGATCACCTGCTCGTGCTCGATGGCCCGGGCCAGCGCCTGGAGCTGCGCTCGGCCGACGCCGCGGTGGAGCGGCCGCCGGCCGACGCGAGCTGTGGGGTGCTCGATCTGGTCGGCGATCCCGAGCGCGTCGGTCTCCGCTTCCGCGTGGAGCTGGGGAGCGAGCGCAGCGAGCTGGTCGCGCTCGTGAGCAAGGAGGGCGCGTCGTTCGTGAAGCCGTCGCTCGCCAAGGCGCTCGGTGCGGCGACGGGCCGGCTCACGAACCTGCGCGCGGGAACCCTCGACCTGGCGGGCTTCATCGCGTTCCGCCCCGAGGATCCGCCGACCGCCACGGGCCTCACGCTCGGCGGGCGCGCGCTGGCGAAGACGAAGCTGAGCATCGCGATCGCGCAGCGCTGGCTCGCGCTCGAGACCAGGACGGCGCCCGCCTATCCCGAGGACGAGGCCGCGTTCCACGACGCGCTCTTCGGCGAAGACCCCGCCGCGGGCCTCGCGCAGTTCCTCGCGCAGCACGAGCAGAGCGCCTTCCGCGCCGAGGCCGCGCGCGCGCGTCTGCCGCTCGTGTTCAACTCGGCCGGCGACGATGCCGAGCGCGCGGCGGCCGCGAAGCAGGCGATCGAGGCCGCGCCGCCGAAGGCCCGTGCGCGCGAGGCGATCGAGATCCTCGAGCGCGTCGCCGACCGCGAGGACACGGCCGCGCTGCGCTCGCAGATCGCGCAGGCGGGCATGCCGTTCGCGAAGGACGACGAGGACGGCAACGCGATCCATCGGCTGCGCATCGAACTCGGCCGCCTCGCACGGCGCAGCGGCGACATGGGCGAGGCCCGACGTCACCTGCTCTCCGCGGTCTTCGGCATGCCGGGGAATGGCCCCGCGAACCTCGAACTCGGGCGCGTGCACGAGGCCGCGGGCGAGCTCGAGCGCGCGCAGTCGCGTTATCTGCTCGCGCTGCTCGACGCGAAGAACAGCGGCGAGGACGGCTACCTCGCGCTCGAGGCGCTGCACGACAAGCTGCACCCCCGGTCCTCCGCCGCGGCCCCGGCCCCGAGCCTCGCGGCCACGCTCGCGGAGCTCGCGGAAGGCCGCGTGCCGGCACTGCACCCGATCCCGCGCGAACCCGAGGAGATCGTCCGGAGCGGCAAGGTGATCCTGCTGGAGCTCTTCACCGGCGCGCAGTGCCCACCCTGTGCGGCCGCCGACGTCGCCTTCGACGCGCTCGGCGAGCAATACGGGACGGACGAGGTCGCGCTCATCCAATGGCACCTGCCGGTGCCCGCGCCCGAGCCGCTCGTGTCCGACGTCGCCGAGGCGCGCGCGAAGCAGAAGGGCATCCGCGGCACCCCCACGCTGGTGCTCGACGGCAAGACGCCCCTCAGCGGCGGCGGCAAGGCCGATCAGGCGGGCGAGGTCTTCGCGAAGTACGAGAACGCGCTGAAGGAGCTGCTGAAGCTCGCGCCGGCCGCGACGCTCAGCGCGGAGGCAAAGCTCGAGGGCCGTCACGTCGCGCTGCGCGCCCACGCGTCGGCGACGGCGAGCGACCTGCGGCTGCACGCGATCCTCGTCGAGGGCTCGCTCGTCTTCCCGGGCCGCAACGGCATCCTCTTCCACCACCGCGTCGCGCGCGGGGCACTCACGCCGGCCGACGGCGTGCCGCTCGCGCAATGCAGCGAGGCCGCGCCCTTCACGACGCGCCTCGACCTCGACGCGCTCGTGCAGGACCTCGATGCCTGCATCGCGCGCTTCGAGACGGAGAAGCCCTTCCGCGTGCGCCCGACCGAGCCCGTCGCCGAGGACCTCTCGGTCGTGCTCTTCCTCGAGGCGCGCGACGGTTCGATCGCGCAGGCCGCGACGATCCCGGTTGCGACCGCGCAGCAGCAGCGCTGAGATCTCCCGCCCCGCGATGGCCAACGCTCCGCGCGCGACGACGATCGAGACCGTCTCGAGCCTCGACGGCGTCGCCGAACTCGTCCGCGTGCGCGGCGCCGCGCACCGCGATCAGCCCGCCTCGCTGCTGCTCGAGATCTCCCCCGGGGCCACGCGCGCCGAACACTACGACGAGCTGCGCAGCCGGCTGCGCGGGCGTTATCCGCCCGACCTGAGGGACTTCTTCTTCGTCAACACCGACGTCGGCGCGCCGGAGCTCGCGCTGCTCAGCGCGGAGCGTTACGTCGCGAGCGCCCCGTCGAGCGCGGCCCTCGTGCTGCGCTGCCTCGTGCCGCGCACCTTCGTCGACTGCAACCGCATCATCGACCTCGATGCGCTGCCGCGTCCGTCGGCCGCCGGCGAGCTGACGCCCGGCCTGCACGCCTACGTGCAGGACGAACACGACCGTCGCCTCGTGCTCGACCGCTACCGCGCCTGGCGCGAGCTGAGCGAGCGGTGCTTCGATCTCGTCTGCGGCGGCGGCGGTCTCGCACTCCAGGTGCACAGCTATGCCCCGCGCAGCATCGACGTGCCGGTCGACGAGCAGATCGTGACGCGCCTGCGCGCCGAGTACGAGCCCGAGCGCCTCGCCGGCTGGCCGCTGCGCCCCGAGGTCGACCTGATCGCGCTGGCCCGCGACGGCGAGCGCCTCGCCGGCGCGGCCATCCTCGCGAACTGCACGCAGCGCTTCCGCGAGGCCGGCTACGAGGTCACCCACGCCACGACCTACCACCTGCACGAGGTCACCCTGGCGCACGCGATGGCCCGCCGCCACCGCGAGCGCACCCTCTGCCTCGAGCTGCGCCGCGACCTCCTGGCGCGCAGCTTCACGCCGTTCGCGGAGATGGAGATCGCGCCCGAGAAGATCGAACGGGCGGCCGGCGCGCTCGCCGCCGCGGCGCTCGACGCGAGCGCCGCGGGCTGATCGCACGCCGATCCACGCGCTGGGCCATCGCACGCCGACGAGTCCTGCGCCAGAATGCGCCGCCCGCGATGGATCTCACCGCCACGCACGACGCTCTCGCCCGCACGCTCGACACTCCCCGCGAGGAGCTGGCGCGCCGCGCGGCGCGCGAGTCGTTCCGGCGCGGCCTGCACGGGGGACTCGCGGCGCTGCCGCGCGTCGCCGCGGTGACGGCGATCGGGTTCTTCGGCGGCAGCTACATCGTCGGCCAGCCGCTCTTCTGGCCCTGGGCCCTGCCCGCGCTGATGCTGATCGTGCCGATCGCCGGCGGCTTCGCGCTGCGCAGCGCGGCGCGGAAGTCCCCGCCCGACGCCTACGACGCCGCGCTCGCCCTCGACGAGAGCCATCACAACCACGATCGCCTCAGCGCCGCGCTCGAGCTCTCGGCCGACGCGGCCAACCTCGGCGGCGAGGCGCGTCATGCCTTGGCGCGCGCCGCGATCGAGGACGGCCGCGCGAGCCTCGCGAAGCTCGACCTCGCGCGCGTCGCGGTCCCGCACGAAGAGCTGCGCTGGCGCATCGGCAGCCTCGTCTTCGGCCTCTTCGTCGCCTGTCTGCCGGCGCTGCTGCTGGCGCTCGGCGATGCGCGTCGCCACGACGAGGACGCGACGACGCGCACCGCGCAGGGCGGGACGCGCGCGAGCGATCAGCCCGCGCGCACGCCCGAGACCGCCGAGCGCGAACGCCGCGATCCCGACGCGCCTGGCGCCGAGCCCACGCCGACGAGCGCGCCGCGCCCGGCCGATCGACCGAAGGACCGCAGCCAACCCAACGCCGCCGATCCGAAGAGCAGCAACGCCGGTGCGGGCAGCGGCTCGCAGCCGGCACCGTCCGACGACGCCGCGCGCGCCAGCGAGTCGGCCGCGGCGCGCGCCGCCGCGAAGGGCGCGGCGAGCAACAGCGGCTCGGGCGCCTCGGGCAAGGGTGCCGCCGCGAGCGAGGCCGGCAGCGACGAGGCGCAGAAGGAAGCGCAGCGCACGAACCCGCCCAAGCCGAAGGAACAGCGCGGCGCGGAGACGGAGAAGAACGACAAGGAGCCGAGCTCGGGCAGCCCGAGCGGCGCGAGCAAGGGCGGTGGTCGGCTCGCCGCGGTCGGCAACGAACGCAGCGGTGCGGATCGCGGCGTCGAGCGCGAGGACGAGCTCGACAGCGAGGACGAGGAGATCGAGGACGAGAAGGAAGAGTCCGAGCAGCGCGG